>NZ_DASVQG010000184.1:0-14053 GCF_036389215.1 Jatrophihabitans sp. | reverse complement strand
CCCGCCCAGGAAGCCGGTGGCCAGCAGCGGCAGCAACGGCCGGGACAGCCGGTCGTCGCCCTCCTGCACCAGCCGGTCGAAGGCCTCTTCGATCTCCGGTTCTTCACGGGAGCCGACCGGTGCGGTGAGGGTGGGCGCGTGTGCGGACGGTAGTCGCATCTGTTAACCCCTGAGTGCCATGTCGATGCTCGCTGGTCGCTCAGTTCGCCGTCGTCCCATCGAGCCTACCCACGGCCCGAGCCGTCCAGGCGACCCGTGCCCGCCGCACTCAGTCGACAGCGCCGCGCACCTGGCCCTGATGCCGGACGCGCACCTAGTTGTCATCCCGACATCGCACAACTGCACGTTGAGGCGAGCAACACCGTCATCGGGCATGATCGCCGCATGGCTGAGCTTGTTGATCGGGCCGTCGAGCGCCTGAGGGTCGCGAGGGTGCGACTGGACCCCGGCCTCTCGGACACCGAAGTGTCACGCGTTCAGGAGCAGCTCGAATTCGAGTTCGGACCCGAACACCGCGAATTGCTCCAATCGGTGCTGCCCACTGGCGAGGCCGCATGGCCGAACTGGCGATCCGGATCGCTGGATGACCTGCGGAGTCGACTCAACTGGCCGGTCGACGGTCTGCTCTTCGACGTGCACGACAACGGGTTCTGGCCGTCGTCCTGGGGACAGCGACCCGACACCCGCGAGGACCGGGAGTCCCGCGCCCGGGATCAGTTAGCGCACGTCCCGCGCCTGATTCCGCTCTACTCGCATCGCTACCTTCCCGCCGACCCCGCACACCGCCCCAGCCCGATCTTCTCGGTGTACCAGGCCGACGTCATCTACTACGGCGACAACCTCGTTGACTACATCGCTCACGAGTTCAAGGTTCCTCCCCTGGAGCCTTCGTCGAACCGCGCACGCGTCCCCTTCTGGTCCGACCTTGCCGAAGGTGCCGAGAGTCGCGACCTTTAGCCTCGCCGTCGGCAGCGCTGGGGCCGTCCAGCGTGTGAGAGCGCGCCGACAAGGGGCGCGACGTCCTCGTCGCGCAGCCGTCTCATCGAGCCTACCCACGGCCCGAGCCGTCCAGTCGACCCCGTGCCCGCCGTAATCGGTCGACAGCGCCGCCACAATGGTGATCATGGAGCAGATCAACAAGCGGCTGTACAACTGGGCATCGATCCTGGAAGAGGGAACCCGGGCCCAGGCGGTGGCGACCAGCCAGATGCCGTTCATCTTTCCGCACCTGGCCCTGATGCCGGATGCGCACCTGGGCAAGGGCGCCACCGTCGGCTCGGTCATCCCGACGATCGGCGCCATCATGCCGGCCGCGGTCGGCGTCGACATCGGCTGCGGCATGATCGCGGTGCGGACCCAGTACCGTGGCGCGGACCTTCCAGCGGACCGGGCCGCGCTGCACGCCGCGATCAGCGCGGCGGTGCCGCTGTCGGCGGGCAAGTACAACACCTCCATCACGTCCTCGGCGCAGCCCCGGATCGCCGAGCTCGAGGAGCTGTCCGGTGCCGACCAGGCCACTGCCGGCAGCCCGAACTGGCGGCTGCAGCTGGGCAGCCTGGGCTCGGGCAACCACTTCATCGAGGTCAGCCTCGATGAGGCCGATCAGGTATGGCTGTTCCTGCACTCCGGCTCGCGCGGGGTCGGCAACAAGCTGGCGGTCAAGCACATCGGCGTTGCCCAGGAGCAGTGCCGGCGACGGTACGTGAGCCTTCCCGATCGCGATCTGGCCTACCTGGTCGAGGGCGAGCCCGAGTTCGACAGTTACCTGCGCGCGCTGCGCTGGGCACAGCGGTTCGCCTACCTCAACCGCGAGGAGATGATGGACCGGGTGGTCGGCGCCTTCGAGCGCTGGCAGGGGCCGGTCCAGCGGCTGGAATCGGTCAACTGTCACCACAACTACACCGAGCAGGAGACCCATCTCGGCAAGCTGGTGTGGCTCTCACGCAAGGGCGCGATCTCGGCCAAGGCCGGCGAGGCGGGCCTCATCCCGGGCAGCATGGGCACCGCGTCCTACGTCGTCACCGGCAAGGGCAACCGGCTCAGCCTGTGCTCCTCGCCGCACGGCGCGGGGCGCAACTACTCCCGCACCGCCGCGCGCAAGCGATTCAGCCGCGCCGATCTGGACGATCGGATGGCCGGCATCGCCTGGGGCCGTTCCAACGCCTTCCTCGACGAACATCCCGACGCTTACAAGGACATCGACGTCGTGATGCGCGACGCCACCGACCTGGTCGAGATCCGGCACACGCTGCGTCAGATCGTCAACGTCAAGGGCGACTGACCGCCCCGTCCCTTGCCTGACCGCGCCGTCCTCAACTCACGTTGAGGCCGGTGCGGTCGAGGTAGAAGGACGTCTGCCGGGAGGAGTTCTCCGCCGCGGTGAAGGTCACCGTCAGTTGGCGGCCGGCGTAGTCCGACACGTCGTAGCTGAAGCGCTGGTAACCACTGGTCTCGTCCCGGTTGGACAGGGTGTCCAGGGTGGCGAGCACCGACCCGGTCAGGGAGTTCAGTGTCACGCGCAGGGTGTCGTTGTCCACCCGCTTGCGCTCGGCCGAGTCGATGTCCAGATAGAAGCTCAGTACGGCGTGGCAGCCGGCCGGGATACTGACCGCCTGGCTGAGCGTCTGGGTTTCGGTCGTCCCCTGGCCACCCAGCAAGGCCATCCAGCTACCGCCGTATGCCTGCTGGTCGGAGCTCTCGTGCACGACGACGCCGCTGCTTGCGATCCAGGGCGCGGCGACGCCGCTCTCGAAGCCGGAGTTGAGAAGCAGTTGCGCCGCTGTGCAACCCGGGTCGGGCGCAGGAGGAGTGGGGCTGGTGGTGGGGTCACCGGTGCCCCAGACGTCGGTGATCGGGGTGGCGCTGGCACTGGCGCCGGCGTGCGGCAGGTCGTAGGCGTCTTCCAGGGTGCGCAGGACGTTGTAGTGGTTGATGTGCTCGGAATAGCTGCCGGGCTTGACCGGAGCGCCCACGAACACCGTCGGAATCCGGTTGCCCGAGCTGTTGTCGTCCTCGTCGAAGGTCAGCACCAGCAGGCTGTTGTGGGTCTTGGCCCACTGCGCGTAGCCGTCGAAGTGGTCGCGCAGCCAGGTGTCACCCTGGGCGACGGTGCCGTCGTGCATGTCGTTGTTCAGGTTCGGGGTCACGAACGACACCGTGGGCAGCTGGGTGTAGTCGCTGGGGAAGGCGTTCAAGGTCAGGTTGGATGACGCCGGGACATTGCTCCAGTTCACCCATGGGCTGTGCTTGCGGGCGTAGGCGCCGCTGCTGCACCCGGTGTAGCCGTCGTAGGGCATCGACTCCGAATAGCCTTTGAATGTCAGGCCATCGGCAATCAGCTCGGATCCCAGGTTGGCCGTGTTGAAGGTGTGCGGGCAGGAGTTGTCGGTCACGCCCTGGGTGGAGCCGGAGAACAGCGCCAGGTAATTGGGCTGGCTGGGGTGCGTGATGGCGTAGGACTGGGTGAAGTTCGCGCCGCTCTGGGCGAGGGAATTGATGTAGGGCGCCGCCGAATTGCCGATCACATCGGTGTTGGAATGGTTCTCCATGACGACCACGACGATGTGGTCGGGACGTGGAACGGCGCTGGTGGCGGTGGCGGCCGGTGAGACGACGCCGCTGAGCAGGACGACCGCCGAGACGGACGCGACCGCGGAGGCAGACACGGCCGTAGCGATGGTGCGCAGGGACAATGGGATCAAGGGCATGGGCAGAGCTCCTCATGGGGTCGGTCCTACCGTGCCCGTGGCACGGCCTGAGCACAAGTGCCCTGCCCGTTAAATTTGGTTGGAGATTGGGGTTTAAAGCATGAGGTGAACTCGAATGCCTCGGGCCGGGGCGGAGTCCGTAGGGCGAGTGCATGGTGAGTAAATGGATGTTGGTGAGGGTATGGGCAGCAGCTCTAGATGATCCCGTTTCCAGCGGGGTTGTTCACCAGCACGCCGAGCCGGTGCCGAGCCAGGCACCCACGCCTACCGCGGGTCCTCGCCGACCAGGCCGTCCCCCGATTCCCGGATCAGGTCCGCATGCCCGACATGGCGGGCATACTCCTCGACCATGTCGATCAGCAGCCGGCGCAGGCTGGGCACTCTGCCGTCCGGCCAGGCAACGCGGGACAGCTGGTCCAGGCCCTCCCCGGCCAGCGCCTCGGCGACGATCGCCCGGGACCGCGACACCGCGTCCTGCCACGTCGTGAACAGCTGCTCGGCAGTGTCGTCAGCGGCTGAGTGCCACTCCCAGTCGGGGTCCTGTTCCCAGTCCACGGTGTTCCACGGAGGTCCCAGTTCCCGCCCGAGGAACTTCTCGCCGAACGTGTGGTCCTCCACCAGGGCCAGGTGCTTCAACAGCCCGCCCAGAGTGACGCTCGAGACGCCCACCGTTGCCCGCAGGCCGGCCGGGTCCAGCCCTGCGCACTTCCACGCCAGGGTGGCGCGCTGACGGTCCAGGCCGCCCAGCAACGTGTCGATCTCGTTGCCCGCCGGGGGCGGTCCGACCCGGCTGTGTTCCTCGCCGTCAGCCATCGCTGCCTGCTGGCTCCACTGCGCGGCCCAGGGCTGACAAGGCATCGCCGCTGAGCCGGAACGTCTGCCACTCGTCCAACGGGCGGGCGCCCAGGGCTTCGTAGAAGCGGATCGCGGTCATGTTCCAGTCCAGCACCGACCATTCCAGCCTGCCGAAACCGCGCTGGCAGCTCTCAGCGGCGAGCGCTGCCAGCAGCCCCCGGCCCAGGCCGCGGCCGCGGTACTCCGGCTGGACGTACAGGTCCTCCAGGTAGATCCCGTGGCTGCCCTTCCAGGTCGAGTAGTTCAGGAACCACAGCGCGCAGCCGACGACGGTGTCCCCGACCTCGGCCACGTGGCCGAACAGGGCCGGCTGCGGCCCGAACAGCGCCCTGCGCAACTGGCCGCGGCTGAGCTGGCACTCCAGGGGCGCCCGCTCGTACGCGGCGAGTTCGTGCACCAGGCCGACCACGGCGGCGAGGTCGGATTCGCGGACCCGCCTGATGCCGGTGCCGGGCACCGGCATCAGCCGAGCTTGCGCAGCAGCGGCAGGACCTGCTCGCTGAAGGCGGACAGGAACCGGGACTGGTCGTGACCGGGGGCGTGGAAGACCAGGTGGTTGAAGCCGTAGTCCAGGTACGGCCGGATCGCGGCGACGGCGGTCTCGGGATCGCTGGCCACGATCCACCGGCTGGCGATCTGCTCGATCGGCAACGCCGCGCCCGCGGCCTGCATCTCGACCGGGTCGTGCAGGCCCTGCTTCTGCTCCGCGGTCAGCGACAGCGGCGCCCAGAACCTGGTGTTCTCCAGCGCCTGGTCCGGATCGGGATCGTAGGACAGCTTGATCTCGATCAACCGGTCCAGCTGGCCGAGTTCCCGGCCCGAGGCGGCCAGCCCTTCCTTGACGGCGGGCATCAGCTTGTCCTGGTAGAGCTCGGGACCCTTGCCGGAGGTGCAGATGAAGCCGTCCCCGGCCCGGCCGGCGTACTTGGCGACCACCGGCCCGCCGGCTGCGATGTAGATCGGAACGCTCCGCTCGGGCCGGTCATAGACCGTCGCGTCGGTGCACTGGTAGTACTCGCCGTCGAAGGTGACCCGCTCCTCGGTCCACAACCGGCGCATCAGCTGCACCGCCTCGCGCAGCCGGGCGAAGCGCTGCTTGAAGTCCGGCCACTCCAGCCGGGCCACCGCCACCTCGTTGAGCGCCTCGCCGGTGCCGATGCCCAGCATCACCCGGTCGGGGTACAGGCAGGCCAGCGTGCCGAAGGCCTGGGCGATGATCGCGGGGTTGTACCGGAAGGTCGGGGTCAGCACGCTGGTGCCGAGCTGCACCCGGCTGGTGCGCTCGCCGACCGCCGCCAGCCAGGACAGCGAGAACGGGGCGTGCCCGCCGTCGTGCTGCCAGGGCTGGAAGTGGTCGGAGATCATCACGCTGTCCAGGCCCCGCTGCTCGGCCTCGACCGCGTAGTCCAGCAGTTGGCGCGGCCCGAACTGCTCCGCCGAGGCCTTGTATCCGATCTTCAACGACCCACCCGTCGACGACATCGCGCTGCCCTTCTCACCGAAACGCTCTTACCCGAAACGCTCTTACCCGGAACGCCCGCCCGCTACCCGACACCGCTGGCGCCAACACCCCGGCTGTGGCTCAGCCGCCGGCCAGTCCGTAGACCCGGCTCACCGGAAGCCGCAACAGCACCCGCTGGTCGTCCACCATCGTCTGCCGGAACTTCTGCCAGTCCGGGTGCTCGCCCTGGACCTCGCGGTAGTGCGCGACCAGCTCCTCGACGGTCTCATCGTGCGGGTCGGCCGCCACCGGGCTGAGTTCGGCGATCCCCTCGGCGACGGCGTAGGACCAGAAGTCCGCGGCGCTGACGTGCAGGCTTGCTCGCGGGTCCCGCTGCAGGTTGCGGTACTTGGCCCGGCCGGTGGTGATCGAGATCCTGATCACGCCGCTCTCGGGCGCATCGGGGTCAGCGGTGAAGGCGTAGAGGACGTTGGACAGCTGCGGCCGCCCGTCGGACTTGACGGTCGCCAGCACCCCGTGCTGCCGCGCCGCGATCAGCTCGACGAGCGGGTCGTGGCCCTGGATGGCTGTCATTCTCGTTCCTCCCGCCGGTGGTGGCCGGTGCCGGCCTGCCTCAACCGTAGGCCCACCGCACCGCGATCGCAGGACCGCCCCGGTCCGGCTCCCCGGGAAACGCCCGCCGGGCCGGTGCGCCAGGATGCCGGTGCGGTAGCTATCCTGCTGATGCAGCAGACGCCCAGCAGGTGGCGGACGGCCGGGCTCTGTGACGACATCGTCTGAGCCGGAGGCTGGATTGACCACCACTGCAGATCGCGGCTCCACCGCGAGCCCGCTCGACCTCGAGCCCTCGCCGATCGTCAGCCGGCCCTACCCGGCCGACCCGGCCGCCAGCGGCTCGATGTTCCTGCAGGTGTTGCGCACCACCGATCACAAGCTGATCGGCCGGATGTACATGGTCACCTCGTTCGCGTTCTTCCTCCTCGGTGGCCTGATGGCGCTGGTGATGCGCGCCGAGCTGGCCCGTCCCGGCATGCAGTTCCTGACGGCCGAGCAGTACAACCAGCTGTTCACCATGCACGGCACGATCATGCTGCTGTTCTTCGCCACCCCCAGCGTGTTCGCGTTCGCCAACCTGGTGCTGCCGCTGCAGATCGGCTCGCCGGACGTGGCGTTCCCGCGGCTGAACGCCTTCTCCTACTGGCTGTACCTGTTCGGCGCGACCGTTGCCTGCCTGGGCTTCTTCACCCCCGGCGGTGCGGCCGACGGCGGCTGGACGTTCTACCTGCCGCTCAACGACATGGCCAACTCACCGGGCATGGGCACCGACTTCTGGATCCTGGGGCTGGCGGTGTCGGGTCTGGGCACCATCCTCGGCGGCGTGAACATGGTGACCACGGTGCTGACGCTGCGGGCACCCGGCATGACGATGTTCCGGATGCCGATCTTCACCTGGAACATCCTGGTCACCTCGCTGCTGGTGCTGCTGGCCTTCCCGATCCTGACCGCGGCACTGCTGGTGCTGTGGGTGGACCGGCACCTCGGCTCGCAGGTGTACGCCGCTGCCAACGGCGGCCCGGTCCTCTGGCAGCACCTGTTCTGGTTCTTCGGCCATCCCGAGGTCTACATCCTGGCGCTGCCGTTCTTCGGGATCGTCTCCGAGATCTTCCCGGTGTTCGCCCGCAAGCCGCTGTTCGGCTACAAGGGGCTGGTGCTGGCGACGCTGTCGATCGGCGCGCTGTCGCTGACCGTCTGGGCGCACCACATGTTCGCCACCGGCGTGGTGCTGCTGCCGTTCTTCTCCTTCCTGTCCTTCCTGATCGCGGTGCCGACCGGGCTCAAGTTCTTCAACTGGATCGGCACCCTGTGGCGCGGCTCGATCACCTTCGAGTCACCGATGCTGTTCTCGATCGGGTTCCTGGTGACCTTCCTGTTCGGCGGCCTGACCGGCGTCGTGCTGGCCAGCCCGCCGGCCGACTTCCACGTCTCGGACAGCTACTTCGTGGTGGCGCACTTCCACTACGTGCTGTTCGGCACGATCGTGTTCGCCGCCTACGCCGGGGTCTACTTCTGGTTCCCGAAGTTCACCGGCCGCTACATGGACGAGCGGCTGGGCAAGCTGCACTTCTGGCTGACCTTCTTCGGCTTCCACACCACCTTCCTGGTGCAGCACTGGCTCGGCGCGGAAGGGTTTCCCCGGCGCTATGCCGACTACCTGCCCGGCGACGGTTTCACCACCCTGAACACCATCTCCAGCATCGGCGCGTTCCTGCTGGGCGCCTCGATGCTGCCGTTCCTCTACAACGTCTACACCTCCTACCGGTTCGGCGAGCTCGCGACCGCCGATGACCCCTGGGGCCACGGCAACTCCCTCGAGTGGGCCACCTCGTGCCCGCCGCCGCGGCACAACTTCATCTCGATGCCGCGGGTCCGCTCCGAGCGCCCGGCGTTCGAGGCGCACTACCCGCACCTGATCCCGCAGCTGGAGCGCGAAGCCCACGCCGACAAGAAGCACCGCGCCGTCGAGTCGGCCGGCCAGGCCGCGGTCGGCGGCGAGGGCTCCCGCCAGGGGCGCCGCGACCCCGACCCCGGGCGCTAGCTAACCGCCGGGGGCGCTGGCGCCGAGCCGGCTAGCGCTTATCGAGGAAGTCGAGCACCCGCTCGGTGAGCAGCGCGGTGGCCTCGGCGTCATAGGAGGGCAGCGAGCTGTCGGCGAAGTAGTGCTGGTCGCCGGGGTAGAGGAACAGCCGGCCGTCCTCGGCCTCCTCGACCAGGGCCCGGGCGGCGTCGATGTCGCCCTCGCCGACGAAGATCGGATCGGCGTCCATGCCGTGGATCTGCACCGGCACCCCGGCCGGCCACGAGCCGAACTCCGATGTCGGGACGCAGGAGTACATCAGCAGCGCCCCGCCGGCCCCGGGCCGGGTCTGGGCCAGGTACTGCGCCGGCAGCACCCCCAGCGAGAAGCCGGCGTACACCAGCTCGGCGGGCAGCTCCTGAACCGCCCGGACGCCGCACTCGATCACCTCGCCGAACCCGATCTGCTCGGCATGGGCCACCCCCTCCTCGAGGGTCGCGAAGGTGCGTCCCTCGAACAAGTCGGGCGTGTGGACGGTGTGCCCGGCCCGGCGGATCTGATCGGCGAAGGCGAGGACCCCGGGGGTCAGTCCTAGCGCGTGGTGGAACAGCACAACTTCAGCCATCGGCACTCCCCGCAGCTCCACATCGCCGGCAGCACCACATCGCCGGCAGCTCGACATCACCGTCGCTGCTGACCTTACCGACGGTCGCCGACATGGTGGCAAGTGCCTTTTCCCGCAGCCCGCGCCTACACCACGGTGACCGACAGGCCGGGCTCACCGGCGGACAGCTTGAGCGCCTCCCAGGGCAGGGCGGTCATGGCGGCCCGGTGATGCGCGCGCGAGTCCTGCAGGCTGGGGTCGGCGACCTGCTCGCCCGCGCGCAGCACCGGCACGCTCAGCAGCCGGTCGCCGGCTTCGGGCTCGAAACCGGCCCGTCGCTGCACCACCAGATCCTCGGTGGCCGTGCCCGATGCCCGGTGCCGCCGGTAGCCGAGCTTGGCGCCGCCGGAACTGGCCTTGTTCTCGCTGCGCTTGGTCACCGGCCGGCCGTCCACCTCCACCAGCTTGTAGACCAGGCCCGCGGTCGGGGCGCCGGAGCCGACGACCACCGCGGTGCCGGCCCCGTAGGAGTCCACCGGCGCGGCACCGAGCGCCGCGATCGCGAACTCGTCCAGGTCACCGCTGACCACGATCCGGGTTCCGGTGGCACCGAGCCGGTCCAGCTGGGCACGCGACTGGTACGCCATCACGGCGAGGTCGCCGGAATCGATCCGGATCGCTCCCAGCTTCGGCCCGGCGACCTCGATGGCGGTCTCGATGCCGCGGCTGATGTCGTAGGTGTCGACCAGCAGGGTGGTGTCGATGCCCAGCGCGTCGAGCTGGGCGGCGAAGGCGGCCCGCTCGCTGTCGTGCAGCAACGTGAAGGCGTGCGCGGCGGTGCCGGTGGTCGGAATGCCGTAGCGGGCCCCGGCGGCCAGGTTCGAGCTGGCCTGGAAGCCGACCAGGTAGGCGGCCCTGGCACAGGCCACCGCCGCCTGCTCGTGAGTTCGCCGGGAGCCCATCTCGATGATCGGCCGGCCGCCGGCGGCCACCACCATCCGGGCGGCCGCGGCGGCGATCGCGCAGTCGTGGTTGAGCACCGACAGGATCAGGGTCTCCAGCACCACCGCCTCGGCGAAGCTGCCCGTCACGCTCAGGATCGGCGAGTACGGGAAGTACGGCTCACCCTCGGCGTAGCCGCTGATGTCGCCGGTGAACCGGTACTCGGCCAGGTAGCCGGCGGTGCGCTCGTCGATGACGCCGGCCGCTCTCAGCCGGTCCAACTCCTCGGTTGAGAACCGGAAGTTCCTGATCGCCGGGAGCAGCCGGCCCAGTCCCGCCGCCACTCCGAACCGGCGGCCGGCGGGCAACCGGCGGCCGAACACCTCGAAGGTGCAGTGCCGCTCGGCGGTCCCGTCGGCCAGTGCGGCAGCGAGCATGGTGAGCTCGTACTGGTCGGTGAACAGGGCGGTGGACTCGGCGGGTGACTCCAGTGCGGCGGGCATGCCTGAGATCGTGTCAGAGCCGGCGTGCCACCATGGAGGCATGTCCACGCCGACCTTCACTCCGCAGCGGGAGGCGGTCGCCGACCAGCAGGCGGACGAGACCGCCGAGGCTGACCGTCCCTGGGTGACCGTGGTCTGGAACGACCCGGTGAACCTGATGTCCTACGTCACCCACGTGTTCATGAAGGTGTTCGGCTATCCCGAGGAGAAGGCCACCGCATTGATGCTCGACGTCCACCACAAGGGCCGGGCCGTGGTGTCCTCAGGCCCTCGGGAGCGGATGGAAGGCGACACGGCCACCCTGCACGGCTACGGCCTGTGGGCGACCATCCAGCACGACTCCTGACCGGGCGCCGATGAAGGTACGCCGCAAGGCCGCAGTGCTGCGGGTCGACCTCACCGAGGCCGAGGCAGCCGTGCTGGCGGGGATGCTCGATGACCTCGCCGACGCCCTGGCCGAGCCGGATCCGAGCGATCCGGTGATCCAGCGGCTCTATCCCGACGGCTACAGCGATGACGACGAGGCGTCCCGGGAGTACCGGGAGCTGGTCCAGGGTGACCTGCAGGCCGACCGGATCAGCCGGTTGCGGGCTTGCCGAGCCGAGCTGCCCGCCGGTGCCGGCCGGATGGCACTGGACGACGAGGCCGTCGATCGCTGGCTGCGGGTGCTCAACGACCTCCGGCTGGGGCTGGGGACCCGGCTCGGCGTCACCGAGGAGGCCGACCTCGACGAGAGCCAGCCGGCGGTGCAGATCTACGCCTGGCTCACTGCGGTGCAGGACCTGCTGGTGACGCACGCCCTGCCGTGACGCGCGCTGCTCCCATCGAAGGAGGCCCACCGGGTCCGGATGCCATCGTTGGCCTGGTAGCAGCGAATCCTTCGGCGAGCCGCCCTGCTGAGCGGCCACCGATCTCCCGAGGAGGCCATGCCTGATCGCGAGGAGGCCATGCCTGATCGCGAGGAGGCCCTGCCCGACTTCGGGTGCGGTGCAGGCGGCTGAGCCGGCCCGATATCGTGAGGACTGTGCTGATCCTGCCCACGGCGATCTACCAGGCGATCCTCGCCCATGCCCGCCGGGACCATCCGGACGAGGCGTGCGGCGTGGTCGCGGGCCCGGCCGGCTCGGACCGCCCGGAGCGGCTGATCGAGATGGTCAACGCCGCCGGGTCGCCGACCTTCTACCAGTTCGACTCGATGGAGCAGCTCAAGGTCTGGCAGGCGATGGACCAGGCCGACGAGGAGCCGGTCGTGATCTATCACTCGCACACCGCGACCGAGGCCTACCCGTCG
The DNA here is from genome assembly GCF_036389215.1 of Jatrophihabitans sp. GTDB lineage: Bacteria > Actinomycetota > Actinomycetes > Mycobacteriales > Jatrophihabitantaceae > Jatrophihabitans_A. Next base: position 2,114 of record NZ_DASVQG010000184.1, on the reverse strand, counting down.
CGCACCGACATCAACCTGGCACAGGAACCGGGCGCGCACTACGTCCTGGTCTCCACCGCCGACCCGGACTCGATCGAGTTCCGGTCCTACCGGATCGTTGACGGCGTGGTCACCGAGGAGCCGGTAGAGCTGATGGAAAGCCCCGGCCCACCCACCGGGTAGGCATATTGCGGCGGCCTCGATGGTTTGGTTCGGTGTCACCGCAGCACATCGACAGTTTGAAGGAGTTTTGATGGCCGTCGAGGTCAAGATCCCGACCATTTTGCGCACCTACACCGACGGGGCGAAGTCCGTTCCCGGCGAGGGCGGCAACCTGGCCGCCCTGCTCGATGACCTGGAATCCCGCCATGCCGGTCTCAAGGGCCGGCTGGTCACCGAGGACGGTTCGCTGCACCGCTTCGTCAACGTCTACGTCAACGACGAGGACGTCCGGTTCACCGGCTCGCTGGACACCGCGCTGTCCGACGGGGACGCGGTCACCATCCTGCCCGCCGTCGCCGGCGGCAGCCCGGAATCAGAGATCGCCGGCGGCAGCCCGGATTCCGGAATCGCCGACGCGGCACGGTGACCCGCTACGACTCGCTGGCCGACGCGGTCGGCGGCACGCCGCTGGTAGGCCTGCCCCGGCTCTCACCGCGCTGGGACGCCGGCCCCGGCCAGCCGGCGGTCCGGCTCTGGGCCAAGCTGGAGGACCGCAACCCGACCGGCTCCATCAAGGACCGGGCGGCGTTGGCGATGATCGCGGCGGCCGAGGCGGCCGGCCGGCTGACCCCGGGATGCACGATCCTCGAACCGACCTCGGGCAACACCGGGATCTCGCTTGCGATGATCGCCAAGCTCAAGGGCTACGGCATCGTCTGCGTGATGCCGGAGAACACCTCGACCGAGCGCCGGCAGCTGCTGGAGATGTTCGGCGCCCGGATCGTCTCCTCGCCGGCCGCCGGCGGTTCCAACCAGGCGGTGGCGATGGCCAAGCAACTGGCGGCGGAGAACCCCGAGTGGGTGATGCTCTACCAGTACGGCAACCCGGCCAACGCACAGGCGCACTACGACGGCACCGGACCGGAGGTGCTGGCCGACCTGCCTACCGTCACCCATTTCGTCGCCGGGCTCGGGACCACCGGCACCCTGATGGGCGCCGGCCGCTTCCTGCGCGAGAAGGTGCCGGGCATCCAGGTGATCGCCGCCGAACCGCGCTATGGCGAGCTGGTCTACGGCCTGCGCAACATCGACGAGGGCTTCGTGCCGGAACTGTATGACGATTCGGTGCTGACCTCGCGGTTCTCGGTGACCTCCTACGACGCCCTGCGCCGCACCCGGGACCTGGTCGAGCACGAGGGGATCTTCGCCGGCATCTCGACCGGGGCGATCCTGCATGCCGCACTGGCTACCGCCGACCGGGCCCTGAAGGCGGGGGAGCGGGCCGACGTGGTGTTCATCGTCTGCGACGGTGGCTGGAAGTACCTGTCCACCGGCGCCTACTCCGGCTCGCTGCAGCAGGCGGCGGAGAAGCTGGAAGGCCAGCTCTGGGCCTGAGGTAGCGGCCAGTTTTTCCGCTGCCCGGCGACCGGCGGCGGGTAGCCTTGCCCGGTGAGCACACCGTCACCCGGCAGGCCGTCGCAACGCCTGACCCGCAAGCAGCAGCGGCGCCAGGAGCTGATCGACACCAAGCTGCTGAGGAGCATCCGGCCGACCAGGCCCAGCGGCGCCGTCGTGGTGATGGCACTCGCGCTGGCGGTGCTCTGGGTGGTGCTGGGCATCGACGCCGCGTTCGATCACCCGTTGCTGGAGCTGGGCATCAAGCCGCGTCAGCTCGACGGCCTGCCGGGAATCGTGTTGGCACCGGTACTGCACGCCGGTGCCGCCCAGCTGATCGCGCTGTCGATCCCGTTCGCGGTGCTGGGCTGGTTGATGCTGATCTCCGGACTGCGCAACCTGGCCATCGTGACCGGCGCGGCGGCGCTCACCAGCGGGGTGGTCGGCTGGCTGGCCGGGCCCTCGGATCAGGTGATCGTCGGTGTCAGCGGGGTGGTGCTCGGCTGGTTGGGCTACTTGCTGGCACGTGCGGTGTTCGGCCGCCGGGTGCGCTGGATCGCCATCGCGGTGGCGGTGAC
>NZ_DASVQG010000183.1:0-1810 GCF_036389215.1 Jatrophihabitans sp. | reverse complement strand
GCCCGATCTCGAGGCCCCGGCCGGAGCAGGAAAGTGGCTGAGGACAAGCACTTACGGTGTGGCGGTCGTACGAGGGGCAAAAGGCCGGGCCGAGATGAGCTGACGCGGTTGCGCCGGGTCGGCGTGGACCCGACCTTTCGCGGGCATGTCGGTGCCGGAGAAGATCAGCCTCTCGGGCCTGCCGCGCGGCGAGCTTGAGGCTCTGGCCGAACGGCTGCTGGCGGAGAACGCCGCGCTGGGGCAGGCGATCGCCGAGCTGCGGGCCGAGGTCGCGATGCTCAAGGGCGTCAAGGGCCGGCCCGAGGTGAGGCCGAGCGGCATGGAGAAGGGCACCGGGCCCGGGTCGGAGGCGCGGGGCCAGGGCCGTGGGGCTGGGAGCCGCAAGGCCAAGCGGCTTACCATCCACGAGGAGCGGGTCATCGCGGCGGAGGTCCCCGCCGGCTCGCGCTTCAAGGGCTACGAGGACTTCCTGGTCCAGGACCTGGTGCTGCGCCCGCACGTGGTCCGCCTCCGCCGCGAGCGCTGGCTGACCCCGGACGGCCGGACCGTCGTGGCACCGATGCCGGCGGGGATCGTCGGCCACTTCGGGCCGGAGCTGCGGCGGTTCGTGCTGTTCCAGTACCACCAGGGTCAGGTGACCGTGCCGCGCCTGGTAGCTCAGCTCCAGGCCATCGGCATCGCGATCTCCAAGCGGCAAGTCGTGCGGCTGCTGAACGAGGGCCAGAGCGCCTTCCTGGATGAGGCGCGCAACGTGCTGCGGGCTGGACCGAGTGCGGCGAGCTGGATCAGCGTCGATGACACCGGCGCCCGCCACCGGCACCGGAACGGCGTCTGCACCCAGCTCGGCAACGACCACTTCGCCGCCTTCGCCACGACGACCTCGAAAAGCCGGCTGAACTTCCTCGAGGTGCTGCGGGCCGGCCATGCCGACCACGTGATCAACGCCGAGGCGCTCGCCCACATGCGCCAGCGGGCGCTGGCGGGGCCGGTGATCACCAGCCTGGCGGAGCATCCCGAGCGGCACTTCCCCGACGAGGCCGCCTGGTTTCGGCATCTCGACCAGCTCGGCATCACCGCGCTGGTGGTCACGCCCGATCCGGTCAGGATCGCCACCGAGGGCGCGGTCTGGGGCAGCATCAAGGCGCACGGGCTCCTGCCCGACACCGTGATCCTCTCCGACGATGCCGGCCAGTTCGCGCTCGACCGGCACGCCCTGTGCTGGGTCCATGCCGAGCGGCTCGTGCACAAGCTGGATACCTTCACCGAGCGGCAGCACGCGGCGCAGCAGTTCGTCCGCGCGCTGATCTGGTGGTTCTACGCCGACCTCAAGGCCTACCGCCGCGCGCCGGACCGGCGGCGACGGTACGAGCTGCGTACGCGGTTCGACCGCATCTTCCGCCGTCGCACCGGGTTCGCGACCCTGGACCGCCTGCTCGCCCGGCTACACGCGAACAAGGAGGAGCTGCTGGTCGTGCTGGAACGGCCCGAGGTGCCGCCGCACACCAACGGCTCGGAGCGGGACTTGCGGCCGCAAGTGGTCAAACGGAAGATCCCCGGCGGCACGCGCTCCGATCAGGGCCGCGCTTGTCGCGACGCCTTCCTCGGCCTGCTGCTGACCTGCGCCAAGCTCGGCCTCTCGTTCTGGGATTACCTCGGCCACCGCCTCCGAGTGCCCGGCGCGGACGCTCCCTACCTGCCCAACCTCGTCAGGCTCCGCTCAGCGCCCGCCTGAGCGCCCGGGCTTTTGCCCCTCGTACCGTCGACGCTGCTAAGCATTAATTTTGCTTATGAATTTGGCAAATGGCCAAAG
>NZ_DASVQG010000182.1:0-64892 GCF_036389215.1 Jatrophihabitans sp. | reverse complement strand
ACCGAGGACGGGGCCAATATCACCGCCGATCATGTGCGGGCCCTGGCCGGGTGGAATCCGGAGGCCGAGCCGGATACGGAGATCCAGTTCACCCCGGCCCGGGTGATCATGCAGGACTTCACCGGGGTTCCGTGCGTGGTGGACCTGGCGACCATGCGCGAGGCGGTGGCCGAACTGGGCGGGGATCCGAAGAAGGTGAATCCGCTGGCGCCGGCGGAGATGGTGATTGATCATTCGGTGCAGATCGATGTGTTCGGCAATGCCGGGGCGCTGGAGCGGAATATGGAGATCGAGTACCAGCGCAATGGGGAGCGTTATCAGTTCCTGCGCTGGGGCCAGACCGCGTTCGACGAGTTCAAGGTGGTCCCGCCGGGTCCCGGGATCGTCCACCAGGTGAACATCGAGCACCTGGCCCGGGTGGTGTTCGGCCGCACCGTGACGACGGCCGACGGCGACGTCCTGATGGCCTACCCGGACACCGTGGTCGGCACCGACTCGCACACCACCATGATCAACGGCCTGGGCATCGTCGGCTGGGGCGTCGGCGGCATCGAGGCCGAGGCGGCGATGCTCGGCCAGCCGGTGTCGATGCTGATCCCGCGGGTGGTCGGGTTCAAGCTGACCGGCCAGCTGCCCGAGGCCACCACCGCCACCGACCTGGTGCTGACCATCACCGAGATGCTTCGCCAGCACGGCGTGGTCGGCAAGTTCGTGGAGTTCTACGGCGACGGGGTGGCGGCGGTCCCGCTGGCCAACCGCGCCACCATCGGGAACATGAGCCCGGAGTACGGCTCCACCATCGCGGTGTTCCCGATCGATGACGAGACCATCTCCTACCTGGAACTGACCGGCCGCAGCCCCGAGCAGATCGCGCTGGTGCAGGCCTATGCCCAGGCTCAAGGACTCTGGCACGACCCGGCCACCGAAGCCGAGTACTCCGAATACCTCGAGCTGGACCTGGGCACCGTGGTGCCCTCGATCGCCGGCCCCAAACGGCCGCAGGACCGGGTCTCGCTCACCGAGGCCAAGACGTCCTTCCGGACCGCGCTGAGCGCCTACGTCGATGACCCGATCGACCCGGTGGCGGCCGGAAAGCCCGGTCAGGACGAGGCGTCGATGGAGTCCTTCCCGGCCAGCGACCCGCCCAGCCAGGCGGCCGGCCACGCCGAGCCCGCGCCCGGCGAGCTGGTGTCCAGCGCCGCGTCCGGCTCCGGCCGGCCCAGCTCGCCCACCCGGGTGACGCTCGCCGACGGCACCGAGTTCGAGCTCGACCACGGCGCGGTCACCATCGCCGCGATCACCTCGTGCACCAACACCTCCAACCCGTCGGTGATGATCGGCGCGGCGCTGCTGGCCAAGAAGGCCGTGGAGCGGGGGCTGACCCGCAAGCCGTGGGTCAAGACCACGCTGGCACCGGGGTCGAAGGTGGTCAGCGACTACTACGACCGGGCCGGGCTCACCCCGTACCTGGACAAGCTCGGGTTCAACCTGGTCGGCTACGGCTGCACCACCTGCATCGGCAACTCCGGACCGCTGATCCCGGAGGTGAGCGCGGCGGTCAATGAGGCCGACCTCGCCGTCACCGCGGTGCTGTCGGGCAACCGGAACTTCGAGGGCCGGATCAACCCCGACGTCAAGATGAACTACCTCGCCTCGCCGCCGCTGGTGGTCGCCTACGCCCTGGCCGGGACGATGGACCTCGACCTGTACACCGAGCCGCTGGGCAAGGACCAGGACGGCCGGGACGTCTTCCTGCGCGACATCTGGCCCAGCACCGCCGAGGTGGAAGAGGTGGTCGGCGGGGCGATCGCCCGCGAGATGTTCGTCGCCGACTACGCCGACGTCTTCGCCGGTGACGAGCGCTGGCAGTCGCTGTCGACGCCCGAGGGACAGACCTTCACCTGGGACCCGGAGTCGACCTACGTCCGCAAGCCCCCGTACTTCGACGGCATGCAGCGCGAACCAGCCCCGGTCACCGACATCGGCGACGCCCGGGTGCTGGTCAAGGTGGGCGACTCGGTCACCACCGACCACATCAGCCCGGCCGGCTCGATCCGGGCGGACTCGCCGGCCGGCAAGTACCTGGCCGAGCACGGCGTCGAGCGCAAGGACTTCAACTCCTACGGCTCCCGGCGCGGCAACCACGAGGTGATGATCCGGGGCACCTTCGCCAACATCCGGCTGCGCAACCAGATCGCTGCAGGGACCGAGGGCGGCTTCACCCGCGACTTCAGCGCTGCCGAGGATCCGGCCGAGGCTCCGGTCACCACGATCTACGACGCCTCGGTGAGCTACGCCGCGGCGGGCACCCCGCTGGTGGTCCTGGCCGGCAAGGAGTACGGCTCGGGCTCGTCGCGGGACTGGGCGGCCAAGGGCACGGCACTGCTCGGCGTCCGGGCGGTGATCGCGGAGTCCTACGAGCGCATCCACCGGTCCAACCTGATCGGGATGGGTGTGCTGCCGCTGCAGTACCCGAAGGGTGAGAACGCCGAGACCCTCGGCCTGACCGGCACCGAGACCTTCACCATCACCGGGATCACCGCGCTGAACTCCGGCGGCGAGATCCCGCGTCAGGTCGAGGTGCGGGCCACCCCGGCCGGTGACGACTCCGCCGACGCCTCCGACGGCTGGACGTTCTCCGCGACGGTTCGGATCGACACCCCCGGCGAGGCCGAGTACTACCGGCACGGCGGGATCATGCAGTACGTGCTGCGCTCGCTGCTGGACTGACGGCCCGCGCCTCCGTCCCGCTGGCCCTCGACCAGGCACGGCATCGACTCGGACCCGTGTGCTGACCCCGCTTATTTGATCGCCGTGAAGTGACAGCGATCCAGCGCGTCCGGAGTACCGCTCCTCGGTAACAACTCGATGTCGGACTCTTTGCCGCGACGTCACTTCGGGGATATGTTCCCGCCGACAACATTCCTGTGATCGACGGGTCCGCTGACAGCCGCATCCTCGATCCTGCACCGCGAAAGGCGGAATTGCCCATGCGCAAGAGCGCAATCGGCCTGATCGTCGTCGGGGCCGCGGCCTCGCTCGCTCTGGGCGGGTGTTCCTCGGACAAGAACGACAACTCCGCCCCCGCGGGCGGCACCACCAGCAGCGTCAGCACCAGCAACCCCAGCCCCAGTACGACCACCTCGGGCTCCAGCTCCAGCTCGGCCCCCGCCGGTGGCACCGTGGACGGCAAGGGTGCCAAGGTCGGCATCATCCTGCCCGACACCCAGTCCTCCAACCGCTGGGTGTCGGCCGACCCGGACGCCCTGAAGGCTGACTGCGCGAAGGCGAACCTGCAGTGCGACATCCAGAACGCCGGTGGATCCGCCGCCAAGCAGAAGACCATCGCCTCGCAGATGGCCTCGAGCGGGATCAAGGTCCTGATGCTGGTCAACCTCGACGCCGCGTCCGGTGCCACCATCGAGCAGGAAGCCACTAAGAACGGCGTCATCACCATCGACTACGACCGGCTGACCCCCGGTGGCGGCGCGGCGCTCTACGTCTCCTTCGACAACGTCAAGGTGGGCGAGGTCCAGGGCAAGGCGCTGACGGAGTGCCCGCAGGTCAAGGGCAAGTCGGCGGTCAAGTACGTCGACATCGACGGCGCTCCGACCGACAACAACGCCATCCTCTTCGCCCAGGGATACGACAGCGTGCTCAGCAAGACCCCGGGCTGGACGCGGGTCGGCAAGCAGACCGGTAACTGGGACGCCCCGACCGCCTCACGGGTGTTCAACAGCTTCATCCAGAAGAACCCCGACATCGGCGCGGTGATGGTCGCCAACGACACCATGGCCGGCGCCGTCATCACCAACCTGACCAACCTGCACCTCAACGGCAAGGTCGCGGTGTCCGGTCAGGACGCCTCCCCGTCCGGCCTGCAGCAGATCCTGGCCGGCAACCAGTGCTTCACCATCTACAAGCCGTCCAGCGAGGAAGCCGGCCCCGCGGTGAAGGCAGCGGCGCAGCTGGCCAACGGTCAGATCCCGGAGACCACCCAGCAGATCAAGGACCCGAAGACCGGAAAGATGGTCCCCGCGATCCTGGCTACCCCGGTCGCGATCACCAAGGAGAACGTCGCAATCCCGATCAACGACGGCTACACGGCCAAGAGCCAGGTGTGCACCGGCAGCTACGCCGCGCTGTGCACCGCCGCCGGCGTCAAGTAAGAGTTCGATCATGGGTGGCCGGTCGGCGGGGCAGCGCCCGTCGGCCGGCCTCGTAAGCCGGTCGGCGGGGTAACGCCCCGTCGGCCGGCCTCGTGAGCCGCCCCGCATGCCATACCCGCTCCGACGCCTCGCCGCGGACCGAACCCAGGAGACAGCACGTGACTGATCAGCCTTTGCTCCAGCTGCGGAACGTGAACAAGAGCTTCGGACCCGTGCAGGTGCTGCACGGGGTGGACTTCGAAGCCAGAGCCGGCGAGGTGGTGTCACTCATCGGCGACAACGGTGCCGGCAAGTCCACCCTCGTCAAGTGCATCGGCGGCACGTACACCATCGATTCCGGTGAGTACCTGTTCGACGGCGCACCGGTGCACGTCCGGACGCCTCGTGACTCCGCCGCGCTCGGCATCGAGATCGTCTATCAGGACCTCGCGTTGTGCGAGAACCTCGACATCGTCCAGAACATGTTCCTCGGCCGCGAGACCACGAGCCGCCTGACGCTGGACGAGAACGCGATGGAGCGAGCCGCGTCCGAGACGCTGGCCTCGCTGTCGGTACGAACCGTCAAATCGGTCCGGCAACGGGTATCGAGCCTGTCCGGTGGCCAGCGCCAGACCGTGGCCATCGCCAAGTCGGTGCTGTGGAACTCCAAGATCGTCATCCTCGACGAGCCGACCGCCGCGCTGGGTGTGGCGCAGACCGCCCAGGTGCTGAGCTTGGTCCGGAGGCTGGCCGACCGGGGCCTGGCCGTGGTCCTGATCTCCCACAACATGCTGGACGTGCTCGAGGTCTCCGACCGGATCGCCGCGCTCTATCTCGGCCGGATGGCCGCCATCGTGGACCGCGCGTCGGTGAACCAGACCCAGCTCGTCGAGCTGATCACCACCGGACGCTCCGACAGCATCACCGGCGTTCCCGCCGGTGCCGGAATGACGGGAGCCTCGGCATGACCACCTCCGACACGTCCTCGGCCACCTCGACAACAGCCGCTCCCGACCCGGACGAGACGCCCGATCCGCACAGCCTGGCGGTGATGGCGGCGACCGCGCCGGTCGGCAACGGCGTCGGTGACTACGCCCGCAACTACGTGTCGCGGCTGCGAGGCGGCGACATGGGGTCGCTGCCCGCCGTGACCGGCCTGATCGTCCTGGTCATCCTGTTCAGCATCCTGCAGCCGTCGTTCCACAAGCTGTACAACGTCTCGGTGCTGCTCACCGAGGGCTCGGGCCCGATCGTGATCGCGATGGGCCTGGTCTTCGTGCTGCTGCTCGGCGAGATCGACCTGTCCGCCGGGTACGCCGCCGGGGTCTGCGCCGCGGTGATGGTGCGGCTGATGGTCGGTTACCACGCGCCGTGGCCGGTGTCGATCGGCGCGGCGCTGCTGACCGGTGTGGTGATCGGCGTGCTGATCGGGCTCTTGCGGGCCAAGGTCAGGATTCCCTCGTTCGTGGTGACGCTGGCGTTCTTCCTGGCGTTCCAGGGGATCGCGCTGTACGTGCTGAACAACGGCAAGGGCCAGCAGGGCAACGTCAGCGTCACCGACAACGTCATCAACGGCATCGAGAACAACCAGATGCCGCTGTGGCTCGGGTGGCTGTTCGCCGCCGCCTGCGTCGCGCTGTACGCGGCGGTCAAGCTGTCGGCGTCGCTGACCCGCCGCCGGGCCGGGCTGTCCGCCGAACCGAACTCGGTCAGCGCACTCAAGATCCTCGGTGTCGCGGTGCTGGTCTTCGGGATGGTCTACGTCCTGAACAAGGACCGGGCGATCAACAAGAAGGCGATCCCGCAGAACGTCAACGGCAAACTGGAACTGGTGAGGCCGCCCAAGCTGGAGGGCGTTCCCTGGGTGATCCTGCTGGTGGTCGTCCTGTTGGTGGTCTGGACCTTCATCCTCAGCCGGACCCGCTACGGGCGGCACGTCTACGCCGTCGGTGGCAACGAGGAGGCCGCCCGGCGCGCCGGTATCCAGGTCGACCGGATCCGGATCTCGGTCTTTGTGATCAGCTCCTTCATGGCTGCCATCGGCGGCATCCTGATCGCCAGCAACGTCAAGTCGGTCAGCGTCGACAACTACGGCGGCAACACCCTGCTGCTGGCGGTCGGCGCGGCGGTGATCGGTGGCACCAGCCTGTTCGGCGGCAAGGGCCGGGTCATCGACGCGATCATCGGCGGCCTGGTGGTCGAGGTGATCTACAACGGCATGGCCGACCTGGTCAAGGGCACCAACGGTTCGGCGGTGCAGTACGTCGTCACCGGCCTGGTGCTGATGCTGGCCGCGGCGATCGACGCCCTCTCACGCAGGCGGGCCGGCGCGGCCGGCCTCGGCTGAGCGTCCCTTACTCGGCTGCACCAACTACATCGACACCAGCTACATCGACGCTCTCGCTCTCGGTAAGGGCTCGCTCTCGGTAAGGCAACGCTCTCGGTAAGGGAAAGGTGGGCCGTTGGCCGCGCAACGGGTCGCCGTTCGCCCCGAGGAGATCCGCCGGCACAACCTCAGCCGGCTGCTTCGCTCGATCCACCAGCACGGTGAGCTGACCCGGGCGGACCTGACCGCGGCGATGGGGCTCAACCGCAGCACCATCGGCGCGCTGGTCTCGGATCTGGTCGCGCTCGGGCTGGTCACGGAGTACGTGCCGTCCGGGCGTGACCGGGCCGGCCGGCCCTCGCACGTGGTGGCCCCGCGCGCGGACGGGCCGTACGTGCTGGCGGTCGATGTGGCCGTCGAGCGGATCGTCACCGCGGCGGTGGGCCTGGGTGGCACCGTGCACGAGCGCCGGACCACCGCGATCGAGGGTGCCGAGCGGTTTCCGCAGGCGGTGGTCGACCAGATCGTCGCCGACGCCGGCTGGCTGGCCGACCGGCTGCCCGGCTCACAGGGGCCGGTCGGGATCGGGGTCAGCATTCCCGGCACGGTCCGGCGCCGGGACGGCTTCGTCGAGCACGCGCCGAACCTGAACTGGCGGGCGGTGCCGTTCGCCGCGCTGCTGGCCGACCGGTTGCCCCGCCAGCTGGACGTGCAGGCCGGCAACGACGCCGACCTGGGCGCGGTCGCCGAGCACCAGCGAGGTGCCGCCATCGGCTATGACCATCTCGTCTACCTCAACGGCAGCGTCGGCGTCGGCAGCGGCATCATCGCCGAGGGCAGCCAGCTGCACGGGGCCGGCGGTTATGCCGGCGAGATCGGGCACATGACGGTGAACCCGGACGGTCCGCCGTGCCACTGCGGCAGCACCGGCTGCATCGAGACCTACATCGGCGAGCACGCGCTGCTGCGGGCGGCCGGGGTGACCGCCCAGCACGGGCCCCGGGCGGTCGCCACGGTGTTCGAGGCCGCGGCCGCCGGCGATGAGCGGGCGGTGATCGCCGTGCGCACGGTGGCCGTCTGGCTGGGCCGCTGCCTTGCCAACGTGGTGAACTGCTTCAACCCGCAGGCGATCGTGGTGGGCGGCTCGCTGGCCGAGGTGGTCCGGCTGGACCGGGCGTCGGTAGAGACCGAACTCGACCGGCGGGCGATGGCCGCCGCCCGGGCCGGCGTGCAGGTGCTGCTGCCGGGACTGGACCAGGACTCGGCGCTGATCGGTGCCGCGGAGCTGGCGTTCCAGGCCCTGTTGACCTCGCCGGACTCGCTGGTCGCCTCCTTGGCCGCGAACTGACGCCCGGCAGGAACATCCCGTCCGCTGAGCGGTCACCCGCCCTGCCGGCACTACCGCTCACCGGCGGGCATGCACCTAGCTCTCTTGCTCGCCGCCGGTCCGGCGTAGCGTGCCGCGGGTGACCCAGATTCCCCTGGCGCGGCTGGTCGGGATCTCGCTGGACTGTGCCCACCCGCAGCGGCTCGCGGATTTCTACCGGGCGCTGCTCGGCGGCCGCCAGTTGTGGGCCAAGGAATCCAGCGTCGGGGTGGAGGTGCCCGGCGCGGTACTGGTAGCCCAGCGGGTCGATGGCTACGTGCCCCCGGCCTGGCCGGGGACGTCGATCGTGCACCTGGACCTGACCGGCGCCGACCTCGGCGCTGCCGCGGAGCAGGCCGTCGCGCTGGGGGCCACCCTGCCGGAGCAGCCGGACCCACGCTGGCAGGTGCTGCTCGACCCGGCCGGCCATCCGTTCTGCCTGACCCCGTTCACGCCGGACCGGGTGCGCTGACCCGCGGGCGGCCGCCGCTCAGCCGCACCGTCACCGGAGGCGCCTGCCGGGTCGCCTGCCCGGCTAACCGCGCAGCCGGACGTCCTCAAGATCGGTGTCGTCAGCGCTCATCCTGGGCGGTAGACATCCACACGGCGGGCGATCTTGAGCACGTACATCGTCTTGGTGTCATCGTCGAGTCGATAGACGATACGGTAGTCACCGCGGCGGGCGCTCCATCGCCCCGCCAACTCACCTTGCAGAGGCTTCCCGCGGCGCCTCGGCTCTTCGGCGAGACTGCCGAAGACGAAGGCCAACAGCGGCTCGGCGATCCGCGGCGGGACCGCCTGCACGCTGCGCAGCGCGGCCGACGTAAGCACCGTCCGGTACTCCGGCGTACTGCCTGTCACCGCCGCGGCGGCAAGTTCAGTGCCTGGCGGATCTGGGCTTCGTCATAGACCCGCCCCGCGGCGATGTCGTCTTCGGCCTCGGCGAGATCCTCATGGATGCGCGGCTGCGACAGCCAGAACAGCGTCTCCTGCATCGACTCCCACTCATCGACCGACACGATCACAACCGCGGGCCGGCCGTTGCGCGTGATGGTGTACTGCTCGTGTTCCACCTCCGCACGCTCCGTGTACTCCGACAGGTGCGCCTTGAGGTCGGACAGGGACGTCGTCTGCATGCACGAGATTATAGGCCCTGATTCGGGTCCAGGCGAAACCTGAATTCAGTCCAATCCAGCGTTACGGTGTTCGGCCCTTGGGGGGATGACCATCAAAAGTGAACCACTCGGTCACGCCTTAGCTGCTACCTCAGTGTCAACTTCGTCGACACGCGCTTGCCTGCCGGGGGCGAACTGGGTGCGGTAGAGCTCGGCGTACAGCCCGCCGGCCCGCAGCAGCTCGTCGTGGGTGCCGGACTCCACGATCCGGCCCTCGTCGATCACCAGCACTCGGTCGGCCGCCCGGATGGTGGACAGCCGGTGCGCGATCACCAGCGACGTCCGGCCCTGCAAGGCACCCGCCAGCGCCTGCTGCACCGCCCGCTCGCTCTCGCTGTCCAGGTGGGCGGTGGCCTCGTCCAGGATCACGATCGGCGGGGCCTTCAGCAGCAGCCGGGCGATCGCGATCCGCTGCTTCTCCCCGCCGGACAGCCGGTAGCCACGGTCGCCGACCACCGTCTCCAGCCCGTCCGGAAGCTCGGCGATCTTGTCGCCGATATTGGCCGCCCGCAGCGCCTGCCACAGCTCGGCGTCGGTGGCCTGCGGGCGGGCGTAGCGCAGGTTGGCGGCGATCGTGTCGTGGAAGAGGTGGGCGTCCTGGCTCACCACCCCGATCACGTCCCGCAGCGACTGCTGGGTGACCGACCGGACGTCCTGGCCACCGACCCGGACCGCGCCGGTCCGGACGTCATAAATCCGCGGAACCAGCTGGCTGATGGTGGTCTTGCCGGCACCGGACGGGCCGACCAGGGCGATCATCTGGCCGGCCGCGGCGGTGAAGCTGACGCCGCGCAGCACGTCCTGGCTGGGGGTCTGGTCCAGCACCGCGACGTCCTCCAGCGAGGCCAGCGAGACCTCGGAGGCGGTCGGGTAGGAGAACCAGACGTCATCGAACTCGACCGAGGCCGCTGCCGGCTTGATGTCGATCGGCACGGCGTCCGGGGCGTCGTCGATCAGCGGCGCCAGGTCGAGCACCTCGAAGACCCGGTCGAAGCTCACCAGGGCGCTCATCACGTCGACCCGGATGTTGGACAGCGACATCAGCGGGCCGTACAGCCGGGACAGCAGCAACGCCAGGGTGACCACGGTGCCTGTCGAGAGCTGCCCGGTGAGCGCGTAGTAACCACCCAGGCCGTAGACCAGCGCCTGCGCCAGGCTTGCCACCAGGCTCAGCGCGGCGAACAGGGCCCGGCCGTACATCGCCGACCGGACGCCGATGTCGCGGACCCGGGCGGCGCGGGAGCTGAACGACACCGATTCGTCCACCGGCTTGCCGAACAGCTTCACCAGCAACGCCCCGGAGACGTTGAACCGCTCGGTCATGGTGGCGTTCATCGAGGCGTTCAGGCCGTAGGACTCCCGGGTGATGGCCTGCAGGGTGCTGCCGACCCGCTTGGCCGGCAGCACGAACACCGGCAGCAGCACCAGCGCCAGCGCGGTGATCTGCCAGGACAGGGTGAACATCACCGCCGCCGTGAACACCAGGCTGATGACGTTGCTCACCACCCCGGACAGGGTCGAGGTGAACGCCTGCTGGGCGCCCAGGACGTCGCTGTTGAGCCGGCTGACCAGGGCGCCGGTCTGGGTCCGGGTGAAGAACGCCAGCGGCATCCGCTGGATGTGGTCGAAGACGCTGGTACGCAGGTCGAAGATCAGGCCCTCGCCGATCCGGGAGGAGAACCACCGCTGCAGCAGGGACAGCCCCGCGTCGATGACCGCCAGGCCGGCGATGATCACCGCGATCCAGATCACCACCCGGACCTCGCCGCGGCTGGTGATCTGGTTGATCACCCGGCCGGCCAGCACCGGGGTGGCGACCCCGATCAGCGCGTCCAGCCCGATGATCACCAGGAACAGCACCAGCTCCGCGCGGTACGGCCGGGCGAAGGCGATCACCCGGCGGGCGGTGCCGTCGCGCAGCGGGCGCTTGGACAGCGTCGAGTCCCGGCGCATCGAGCGCATCACCGAGTAGTTGCCACCCGCTCCGGGCATCATCGCGTCATCACCCGTCAATTATCCGCGCGTCCGGGAACGGCTGCGGCTTGCTGGCCGCCTAATTCGCTGGCAGCGCAACCCGCCGCTCGCTGGCCGCCAAGCAGGGCGACACGCCGATCGGCACTCGGCAGCGCGGCCAACGATGCGGCCGCGCTGGGGCGCGTCAGCCGGCTAGCGCTGCTGGGATCGGGTCGCCGCTCGTGGCGGCAAGCCGATGGTTTGGCCGCCTAGCAGGGCCGCTCAAGGGATCGTTGGCCGCCTAGCAGTGCCGCTCAAGGGATCGTTGGCCGCCTAGCAGGGCCGCTCAAGGGATCGTTGGCCGCCTAGCAGGGCGACACGCCGATCGGCACTCGGCAGCGCGGCCAACGATCCAAGCAGCGTTCGGCCAGCGCTCACTGCGACGCGCGTGCCGGCGGATTGCTCCGCTGCGTTAGTCCGGGACTACTCCGGCGCTCGGCCCGCGTTACTCGGCCAGGCCGGCCAGCGCCCGGAGCTGGCGGTGCTGCGCCTCGCGCTCGGCCCGCTCCTGCTCACCCTGGGACCGGTCGGCGGCGGCCAGCAGCAACGCCTTGATCTCGGTGACGGCGGTGACCGGCTGTTCCAGGATCCGGGTGACGAACCGCTCCCCCGCCTCGGCCAGATCGCCGGAGCCCACCACGCTGCTCACCAGCCCGATTTGCAACGCCTCGGTGGCGTCCACCCGGCGTCCGGTGAGGCAGATCTCGGCGGCACGCGAGTAACCGACCAGCTCCACCAGGCGCTTGGTGCCGCCGAGATCGGGCACCAGGCCGAGGGTGACCTCGGCCATGCTGAACTGGGCGTCCTCGGCCGCGATCCGGACGTCACAGGCCAGGCTGAGCTGGAAGCCGGCGCCGACCGCGTGCCCCTGCACCAGCGCGAGGCTGACCAGGGCCGGCCGGGCGAAGACCGCGAGGCCGTGCTGGTAACCGGCGATCTCGGCGCTGGCCTCGTCGTGCCCGGCCCGGGCCAGCTCGTGCACGCTCGGAATCCCGTCCAGACCCTCCGGGGTGAACATCGCCCGGTCCAGGCCGGCTGAGAACGACGGTCCCTCGCCCCGCACCACCAGCATCCGGACCGTGCCGGGCAGCGCGTTGACCGTCCGGCTCAGCCAGGCCCAGGTCAGCGGGTTCTGGGCGTTGCGCTTGGCGGGCCGGTTCAGGGTGAACGTGGCGAGCTGGCCGGCGTGCGACAGTTCGACGCTGAACCCGGCGACGGCCGGGATTTCTGGAGGCTGAAGGCCGCTTTCGGGGGTCAGGAGACGTTCTTCTTTCCCCGGGTGGCGCCGCCGCGGCTGCGCAGCGACACCTCGTTCTCGCTCAGCAGCCGGTGGATGAAACCGTACGAACGGCCGTGGGTGTCCGCCAGCTCGCGGATGCTGCGGCCCTTCTCATACTGCTTCTTCACTTCGCTCGCCAACTTGTTCCTATCGGACCCCGTGATGCGGGCGCCCTTCTTCAGATCAGCCACCGTCAGTCCTCTCATTGGATAACGCAGCGCAGCACCGTGGTGCAGTGATCCGTTTTGCACGCATCACCTTGCTAGCAGGCTGGCCACCGCACCGCAATGGGCAACGTGATCCAGCAGGTCAGGCCAGCGCCACCAGGTCGGCAAGATCGGGGCTCCAACTGTCCTCGACACCGTCGGGCAGCAAGATCACCTTGTCGGGGTTAAGCGCTTCCACCGCACCCTCGTCGTGAGTCACCAGCACGATCGCCCCGGCATAGCGGTGCAACGCGTCCAGCACCTGCTCGCGGCTGGCCGGGTCCAGGTTGTTGGTGGGCTCGTCCAGCAGCAGCACGTTGGCCGCACTGGTCACCAGCATCGCCAGCGCCAGCCGGGTCTTCTCACCGCCGGAGAGCACCCCGGCGGGCTTGTCGACGTCCTCGCCGGAGAACAGGAACGCCCCGAGGATGCTGCGCAGCTGCAGGTCGGCCGGGTCCGGAGCGGCGCTGCGCATGTTCTCCAGCACCGTCCGCTCGGTGTCCAATGTCTCGTGCTCCTGGGCGTAGTAGCCCAGCCGCAGGCCGTGTCCGGGCAGCACCTCGCCGGTGTCGGGCTTCTCGGCCCCGGCCAGCAGCCGCAGCAGGGTGGTCTTGCCCGCCCCGTTCAGCCCGAGCACCACCACCCGGGTGCCCCGGTCGATTGCCAGTCCGACGTCGGTGAAGACCTCCAGCGAGCCGTAGGACTTCGACAGTCCGTCGGCGGTCAGCGGGGTGCGCCCGCACGGCGCCGGGTCGGGGAAGCGCAGCCGGGCCACCTTGTCGTGGACCCGGACCTCGGCCAGCCCGGCGTTGAGGGCATCGGCCCGGCGCAGCATCTGCTGGGCCGCCTTCGCCTTGGTGGCCTTGGCCCGCATCTTGTCGGCCTGGCCGCGCAGCGAATCGATCTTGCGCTCGGCGTTGGCCCGCTCCCGGTGACGCCGGCGCTCGTCGGCCTCGCGCTGCTTGAGGTAGGTCTTCCAGCCGACGTTGTAGACATCGACGGCGCTGCGGTTGGCATCGAGGTACCAGACCTTGTTCACCACCGCGTCCAGCAGTTCGACGTCGTGGCTGACCACGATCAGCCCGCCCCGGTGGCCCTTGAGGAAGTCGCGCAACCAGACGATCGAGTCGGCGTCGAGGTGGTTGGTGGGCTCGTCCAGCAGCAGCGTGGTCGGCTCGCCGGCGGAGTCGGCGAACAGGATCCGGGCCAGCTCGATGCGCCTGCGCTGGCCACCGGACAGGGTGCCCAGCGGCTGGGCCAGCACTCGCTCGGGCAGCCCCAGGTGGGCGCAGATCCGGGCGGCCTCGGCCTCGGCGGCGTACCCGCCGAGCGCTGAGAACCGCTCTTCGAGCTGGCCGTAGCGGCGCACCAGCGCCTCGTCGCCGTGCTCGTCAGCGAGCCGGTGACCGACCGCGGTCAGCTCGTGCAGGATCTCGTCCAGGCCGCGGGCCGACAGCACGCGGTCACCGGCTGTCTGTGCCAGGTCGCCGGTACGGGGATCCTGGGGAAGGTAGCCGACCGGCGAGGTGCTGCTCACCTGGCCGCCGTGCGGCAGGGTCTCGGCGGCGAGCACCTTCAGGCTGGTGGTCTTGCCGGCGCCGTTGCGCCCGACCAGGCCGATCCGGTCGCCGGCCTGGACCCGCAGGGTGGTGGGCTGCAGCAGCAGCCGGGCACCCGCGCGCAGTTCGAGGTCGGTGGCGGTGATCATGGGAGGTCTTTCCGGTTGCTCGGGCGGCGGGTCGGGTGGTCAGCTGGCGACGAGTGCGCGATCAATCCCGGACGGTGGCCACGGGTCCAGATTACCGCATCGGGCCGGTTCGCCCCTCCGGCCGCGATCGGGGAGGGGTGGCCGGCCGGGCCGACGCGGAACTCTTCGGTCGGTGTTCGACCGGCCGAGCTCGCTCGGTGTTGGACGAACCGGCCGGGTTCAGTCGGTGACGGGGTTGGACGAACCGGCCGGGTTCAGTCGGTGACGGTGAGGGCGCGCTGATCCGGGTAGGCGGTCGTGGTGAGCTTGAGCGGCTCGTGGGCAGCGTGCCGTTCGGCACGGCGCAGCGGAACCAGGAGTGCCGCGACACTCAGCACGCCGGCAACGCCTGCGATGCCGACAGCGGCGGGCGGCGACCAGGCTGAGGCCAGAACTCCCGCGGCGACCGATCCGACGCCCTGCATCGCGGTCAGGCCGGCGCCTCCCAGGCCGACCACCTGACCGCGCAGGTGAGCAGGCGTGCGGCGGACGAAGCGGGTTGTGACCGAGATGTAGTACGCGGAGCACACCCCGCACACCAGCCACAGCAGGAGCGACACCGCCAGCGTCGGCGACAGCCAGCTGCCGATCAGCGCCGCGCCCGCGCCGGCGGCCAGGTACGGCACCGCCCGCGCCCGGGCCGCATCCGAACCGCGCCGCCCGAACGCCCAGACCCCGATCGCGGTGCCGGCCGGCATCGCCGCCATCAACAGCCCGGTCGCGGTGGGGCCGCCGCCGAGTGACCGCGCGTAGGCGGGGGCGATCGCCTCCGGCGCGATGTAGAACACCGGGAACCAGGCGAAGAGCACCAGACAGCGCAGCAGCGGATCGCGAGAGATCAGGCGCATGCCGCCGGAGAGCCTGCGGAGGTAGGACTCCCGTACGGCGCCGTCGGCCGCCGACGCCAGCGGCGCGACCCGGTCGGACAGGCCGTACCGGACGACAGCGGCCGAGATAGCGAAGGTGGCGGCATCGATCAGCAGCGTCGTCCGGACGCCGAGGAAGGCGACGCACACCCCGCCGGCGGCGAAGGCGAGCAGCTGCGCCAACTGCCCGGTGACCACGGTCAGCGAGACGCCGGCGACATAGTGCCTCGGTGGCAGCACATCGGGCATCACCGCCACCGAGGCAGCCGAGAACGGCGCCCCCACCAGGACGAGCAGAACGAGGATCACATCGATGACCAGCGTGCTCAGGTCGGCCGAGGCCATCAGCAAAAGCAACAGCAACCGGATCAGGTCACACGTCACCATGACCGTCCGCCGCGGGAAACGATCAGCCAGCCCCGACAGGAACACCCCGCCCGCCAGCGCCGGCAGGAACGTCAGGGCGTAGGTAACCGCGCTGACCGCCGCCGAGCCCGAGCGCGCGTAGACGAGCAGCACGATGGCGATCCGGGCCAGCTGATCACCGGCACTGGACTGCGCGCCGGCCATCCACAACAGCCGGTACTCGCGCACCCGCAGAGCATTTCGGAAGCTGGGATCGGACTCTTCCGGGTCAGGCTGCCGCATGAACCTAGCCACCTTCAATTCCGGCCCGGGACGGGATCGTCTTTTACGCCGTGCAGGGTAGCAGCGGAACCGGTCAAATGGGCCTATTCGCGGGTTGGTGTGCGGAAATTAGGTCAGGGTGCCGCCCTAAATCCTTCGATGAGACCTAGTGTCGCCCAGGCAATTCATTACTCGATGACATCCGCCCGGGGACTGGGCCGGTTACCGTGAGAACGAGTTCCCGCCACAGCCGCCCGTTCGCACCGCAAGGAGAGACCGCGCCATGCAGTTCAACGACGACGCCCAGCTCGACACCTCCCAGGTCCAGGACGCCCGTGGCGGCGGCGGTTTCGGCAGGGGTGGGCTGGCCGCCGGCGGCGGTGGCCTCGGCCTGGTCGGGCTGATCGTGGTGGTCCTGTTCAACGTCCTGGGCGGCGGTGGCGGCGGCAGTTCGACCGGCGCGCTGCCCGGCGGGCTGGGCAGCCTCGGCCAGGGCTCGAACCCCAACTCGATCAGCAACTCCGACCTCAGCAGCGAGTGCCGTACCGGTGCTGACGCCAACGAGCGCTCCGACTGCGCGATCGTCGCCGACATCGACTCGATCCAGGCGTTCTGGGCCACCGAGCTGCCCCGGCAGGGCACCCGGTACAGCAAGTCCCCCACCGTGTTCTTCACCGGCCAGGTCAACACCGGCTGCGGTGCCGCCGATGCCGGTGTCGGCCCGTTCTACTGCCCGGCCGATGCCAAGGTCTACATCGACCTGTCGTTCTTCGACCAGCTCAAGACCCAGTTCGGCGCGACCGGCGGGGCGTTCGTCAACGCCTACGTGCTCGCCCACGAGTACGGCCACCACGTGCAGGACCTGCTGGGCATCGAGGACCGGGTCAACCACGGCCAGAGCGGCGCCAGCTCGGACTCGGTGCGCCTGGAGTTGCAGGCCGACTGCCTGGCAGGCGTCTGGGCCAACCACGCCACCACGGTGCCGGCCGCCAACGGACGGCCGTTCATCGAGAACCTCACCCAGTCCGACATCAACGCGGCGCTCGACACGGCCGGGCGGATCGGTGACGACTGGATCCAGTCACACCTGGGCAGCGGCGGGGTGGACAAGAGCAAGTTCACCCACGGATCGTCCGCGCAGCGGCAGAAGTGGTTTGGCACCGGCTACCGCGGCGGCGACCCGGGCGGTTGCGACACCTTCAGCGCGTCCAGCCTCGGCTGACCTCCGGCACCTTGGCAGAGAGTGAACGTACGGAGCCACCTCACGGTACCGCCGGGACGTCGTGATCAAATCTTGGTCACAACTAACATTGAGGCTTTGAGGGGCTCTCGCTAACTGCACCATCGGATGATGCGCCGATTCGCTCCACGAGGGAAACACTCCCGGTGGGGAGGTAATAGATCGAGCAGTCATCCAGATTGTAAAAGATCGTCGTCCCGTTATACGCACCCAGAAAGAACCCATTCACAATGGCCTCGGGCTCTTCAGGAGTACCGTTTAGAGGGCTGGGAGTCGGCGACATCCAATGGGCCTGTACCGGTTGAACTTGCGCACGGAAGAAGAATTGGAGCTGCGTCGAATCATCGACGAAGGTAGTTTGGCTAAGTATGCGATGGGCATCCCTGTACCCCGCTGTATTCAGGACAATGGGAGTCCCGACAAGGATGATGACGGCGAGCATAAGAAGGTACGCGCGAAGGACATACGAATTACCGGCCAGAAACTTCGTCACCCACCCGCGCAGCTTACGCCAAAGCCGCAGAAGTGTTGCCCTCGACGAGGCAGCAAGGATCGCCAGAACTATCGCGCCAACCAGGCCCGTTACCAATAACAGCGCTACAGAGACTATTACTGCGGCAAATAGTAGGTAGATGGGTAAGATCACGAAAACTGAAGCGATAATCCGGCCAGTAACAATGCTCTGGTCAAGACCCAGCCGATCGAGGTTCGTTCCAAAGCCTGCCTCGAAACCGCTCAAATACCAGTACGAGCAAACCCAGGAATAAACGGCGAGAAACGCAGCGGTGGCCACGGAATTCGGGAATAACCACTTGGCTGACCTTTGCCATAGGCCGCCTCGACGGTGCTTAAGCTCTGCGTTGTCAGCCCTCGGAATGACCGCTGCAGGAGTTCCAATGCGGCGATTGTTCGCCAGTTTAGACCTGATCTGTTTGCTCGGCTGATCGATCACGTCGCCACGACCTCAGAGTGTTTACAATAACGAAAGCTACTTGTGTTGCACAACAAGTGTTATGCGACCCGAGCCATGGACGTACCACACTCGCGCTCGACTATTCCAAGCTACAGCACCGCAGGATTGGCGGGCGGATGGTAGCTAGCAATTGGCCACTTTGCACGCCCCGAGGGCGCGAGCCACGCTGCTAACGAGTCGCGGCGTCAGACGTTGAAGCCGAGCGCCCGCAGCTGCTCGCGGCCGTCATCGGTGATCTTGTCCGGCCCCCACGGCGGCATCCAGACCCAGTTGATCTTCAGCGCGCTGGCCAGCGGCTTCGGCCCGCCGGTCAGCGCGGACTCGGCCTGCTCCTCGATCACGTCGGTCAGCGGGCAGGCCGCCGAGGTCAGCGTCATGTCGACGGTCACGGTCGCGTCGTCGGCGATGTCCAGACCGTAGATCAGGCCCAGGTCGACGACGTTGATCCCGAGCTCGGGGTCCACCACGTCGCGCAGCGCCTCTTCGACGTCATCGTGCGACGGCTTGGGAATGGTGCCGGCTTCAGTCATGACTGTGCTCCCTGTTCGCTACCGCTACTGGCCGCTGCCACGGCCGACTTCATCGCCATCCAGCCCAGCAGCGCGCACTTGACCCGCGCCGGGTACTTCGACACTCCCTCGAAGGCCACCGCGTCCTCGAGGGCTTCGGCCTCGTCCTCGGTCAGCTCGCTCTGCCCCTGCGACTGCATCAGCTCCAGGAACTTCTCCTGCAGCCGCATCGCATTCTCGATCGGCTTGCCGACCACCAGGTCGCTCATCACCGAGGTGGAGGCCTGGCTGATCGAGCAGCCCTCGCCCACCCAGCCGAGTTCGGCGATCTCGCCGTCGGCCAGCCGGACCCGCAGCGTCACCTCGTCGCCGCAGGTCGGGTTGACGTGGTGCACCTCGGCGTCGTACGGCTCGATCTGGCCGCGGTGCTGCGGGTGCTTGTAGTGATCCAGGATGATCTGCTGGTACATGGAGTCCATCGACAGGCTCATACTGTTCCCCAGCTCTTCGCGCGAGCGCTCATCGCCTGATTCGCTCCGCTCCTCGCTTCGCTGCGATGCTCACTCATCCGAACATCTCCTGGACCCGCGCTAGTCCCGCGACCAGGGCGTCGATCTCGGCGGTGGTGGTGTAGATGCCGAACGAGGCCCGGGTGGTGGCCGGGATGCCGTAGCGGACGCACACGGGGCGGGCGCAGTGGTGCCCGGCCCGCACCGCGATGCCCTGCTCGTCGAGCAGCTGGCTGACGTCGTGCGGATGGATGCCCTTCACCACGAAGGAGATGGTGGCGCCGCGCTCCTGCGGGGAGTTCGGGCCGATCACCTTCAGGCCGGGCACCGTCGCGAACGCCTGCAGCGCATAGGCGGTGAGTTCGTCCTCGCGCGCCTGGATGTTCTCCATCCCGATGGCGCTGACATAGTCGATGGCCGCGCCCAGCCCGACCGCCTCGGCGATCATCGGGGTGCCGGCCTCGAACCGGTGTGGCGGCGCGGCGTAGGTCGTGCCGGTCATGTCGACGGTCTCGATCATCTCGCCACCGCCCATGAACGGCGGCAGCTCGGCCAGCAGCTCATACCGGCCCCAGAGCACGCCGACGCCGGTCGGCCCGTACAGCTTGTGCCCGGTGAAGCCGAGGAAGTCGACGCCCAGAGCCTGGACGTCCACCGGCCGGTGCGGCGCGGACTGGGCGGCGTCGAGGATGGTCAGTGCCCCGACCTCCTTGGCCCGGGCCACGATCCGGGCCACCGGGTTGACGGTGCCCAGGGCGTTGGACTGGTGGACGAAGGACACCACCTTGGTACGCGCGTCGATCCGCTCCGCGATCGCCGAGGTGACCAGCCGGCCGTCCTCGTCGATCGGGATGTAGCGGAACTCGGCACCGGTGCGCTGGGCCAGCAACTGCCAGGGCACCAGGTTGGAGTGGTGCTCCATCTCGGTCACCACGATGTTGTCGCCGGGGCCGATCCGGAACTTCTCCGCACCCGGGAAGGTGGTGGCGTTCGACAGCGAGTACGCCAGCAGGTTGAGGGACTCGGAGATGTTCTTGGTGAAGATCACCTCTTCGCGGCGGGGGGCATTGATAAACGCCGCCACCTTGTCGCGGGCCGCCTCGAACATGGTGGTCGCCTCGGAGCCGAGGGTGTGCACCGCACGCGCGACGTTGGCGTTGTGCCGAGAGTAGAAGTCGTCCAGGGCGTCGAGCACCTGCCGCGGCTTCTGCGAGGTGTTGGCCGAGTCCAGGTAGACCAGCGGAACCCCGTGCACCTGCCGGGACAGGATCGGGAAGTCCTTGCGGATCGCCTCGACGTCGAAAGCGGCCTCGGAGGTCAAGGTCGGAGCGCTGGCCACCACTACAACACCGCCGCCGGCTCGTTCGCGCCGTAGCGGGCGTAGCCGTGCGCCTCGAGCTCGTCGGCGAGCTCCGCGCCACCTGATTCCACGATCCGGCCGTCGAAGAAGACGTGCACGAAGTCCGGCTTGATGTAGCGCAGGATCCGGGTGTAGTGGGTGATCAGCAGGGTGCCGATCCCGGTCTCACGGACTCTGTTGACGCCCTCGCTGACTGTCCGCAGCGCGTCGACGTCCAGGCCCGAGTCGGTCTCGTCCAGGATGGCGATCTTCGGCTTGAGCAGCGCCATCTGCAGGATCTCGTGGCGCTTCTTCTCGCCGCCCGAGAAGCCCTCGTTGACGTTGCGCTCGGCGAAGGACTTGTCCATCTCCAGCTCGGCCATCGCGGTGTTGACCTCCTTGACCCAGGTGCGCAGCTTGGGGGCCTCGCCGCGGATCGCGGTGGCGGCGGTGCGCAGGAAGTTCGACACCGACACCCCCGGCACCTCGACCGGGTACTGCATGGCCAGGAAGAGTCCCGCTCGGGCCCTCTCGTCAACGGCCATCGCCAGCACGTCCTGGCCGTCCAGCAGCACCTGGCCGGAGGTCACCGTGTACTTCGGGTGGCCGGCGATCGAGTACGCCAGGGTGGACTTGCCGGAACCGTTGGGACCCATGATCGCGTGCGTCTGGCCGGAGGCGACCGTCAGGTTGACGCCCTTGAGGATCGGGGTGTCGTCGACGGCGACGTGCAGGTCACGGATCTCGAGCTCGGACATTGCTTGGTGCTCCTTAGGTTTCCAGTTACGTGCGGGTGCCGGCCGGGGCCGGCGGTCAGGTGTCGAGATCGGCGTAGACGTCGCCGTCGAGGACCGAGGTCGCGAAGACCGGCACCGGCCGGGTCGCCGGCGGCCCGGTCGGCTTGCCGGTGCGCAGGTCGAAGCGGGAGCCGTGCAGAACGCACTCGATGGTGCAGTCCTCGACCTCGCCGTCGGACAGCGGGAAGTCGGCGTGCGAGCAGACATCCTCCATCGCGAAGACCTCCTCACCCACCTTCACGACGGCGATCTCGAGATCGTCGAGCTCGACCCGCAGCGGGACGCCGGAGCTGAGCTCGGCCAGCGCGCAGAGCCTGGTTGCCATCAGCCCTCCTCCAGCCCGGCCGGCGTGCCTCCGAGGCGGGCGTCGATGCTGGCCATCAACCGGTCGTGCAGTTCGGGAACCGTGATGTGATCGATCACCTCGGCGAAGAAGCCGCGCACCACCAGCCGGCGCGCCTCGTCCTCTGCGATGCCACGCGACTGCAGGTAGAACAGCTGCAGGTCGTCGAAGCGGCCGGTGGCGCTGGCGTGGCCGGCGCCGGCGATCTCACCGGTCTCGATCTCGAGGTTGGGGACGGAGTCGGCCCGGGCGCCGTCGGTCAGCAGCAGGTTGCGGTTCAGCTCGTAGGTCGTGGTGGCCACGGCTGCCGGCCGGATCCGGACGTCGCCGATCCACACCGTCCGCGCGGTGTCGCCGTCGAGCACCGACTTGTAGGTCACCTGCGAGCTGCAGTGCGGCACCGAGTGGTCGACGTACAGCCGGGACTCCTGGTGCTGGCCGTGGCCGGCGAAGGACAGGCCGTACAGCTCGGCCGCGGCGCCGGGGCCGGCGTAGGTCACCGTCGGGTTCAGCCGCACCACGGCACCGCCGAGGTTGACCGCGATGTGGGTGTAGCGGGCGTCCCGGCTCAGCCGCGCGGCGTGCGCGGCGACATGCACGGCTCCGGCGTCCCAGTCCTGGACGCTGATCAGCGTGAGGTTCGCGCCGTCGCCCACCAGCACCTCCACGTTGGCGGCCACCGTCGCCTCGCCGAGGTGGTCCATCACCACGGTGGCCGAGCTGTAGGCCCGGGCGTCGATCACGAAGTGGCCGTAGTTCAGGCCCGGCTTGCCGATCGAGCGCAGCGTGATCGGGTCGGACAGCTGGGCCTCGGCCGCGATGGTGACCAGCACGACCTGCGCGACGTTGGCCGCCGCCAGCGCGCTGACCCGGTCGGCCGGGGTCAGCGCCGTGCCGACCAGCTCGTGATCGCGGCCGACCACCCGGACGGTGACGCCGGCCGGCAGCTCGGTCTCGAACCGGAAGGAGTCCTGGGAGACGAACGGCTGGAACAGCGGGCGCAGCTTGCGCAGCGGGCTGAACCGCCAGACCTCCTCCCGGCCGCTCGGCACGGCGAAGTCGTCGGGATTGCGGGAGGTGAACCGCTCGGCCGGAGACCCGGTCTTGTTCAACAACGCTGTCATTCTCTGCCTTTCGCGCACGGCAAGCGCCGTGGCTCGTTCGCGTCGGCGCTGCCCGACAAGTTTTTCGAGTGTTCTTTACGAGAAAACTTGGTGGGGTACTTAACCGACCGCGCCTTCCATCTGCAGTTCGATGAGCCGGTTCAGCTCCAGGGCGTACTCCATCGGCAACTCCCGCGCGATCGGCTCGACGAAGCCGCGCACGATCATCGCCATCGCCTCGTCCTCGGACAGGCCGCGGCTCATCAGGTAGAACAGCTGGTCGTCGCTGACCTTGGAGACCGTGGCCTCGTGCCCCATCGACACGTCGTCCTCGCGGACGTCGACGTAGGGGTAGGTGTCGGACCGGCTGATGGTGTCGACCAGCAGCGCGTCGCACTTGACCGTGGACCTGCTGGAGTGGGCACCGGGCTCGACCTGCACCAGGCCGCGGTAGGAGGTGCGGCCACCGCCACGGGCCACCGACTTGGAAATGATCGTCGAGGAGGTGTGCGGCGCGGCGTGCACCATCTTGGCGCCGGCGTCCTGGTGCTGGCCCTCGCCTGCGAAGGCGATCGAGAGCACCTCGCCCTTGGCGTGCTCACCGGTCATCCAGACCGCCGGGTACTTCATGGTGACCTTGGAGCCGATGTTGCCGTCGACCCACTCCATGGTCGCGGCCTCCTGGGCCACGGCGCGCTTGGTGACCAGGTTGTAGACGTTGTTCGACCAGTTCTGGATGGTGGTGTAGCGGCAGCGGCCGCCCTTCTTCACGATGATCTCCACGACGGCAGAGTGCAGCGAGTCGGAGGAGTAGATCGGCGCGGTGCAGCCCTCGACGTAGTGCACGTAGGCGCCCTCGTCGATGATCATCAGGGTCCGCTCGAACTGGCCCATGTTCTCGGTGTTGATCCGGAAGTAGGCCTGCAGCGGGATGTCGACGTGCACGCCCTTGGGGACGTAGATGAACGAGCCACCCGACCACACAGCGGTGTTTAGCGCCGCGAACTTGTTGTCACCGGACGGGATGACGGTGCCGAAGTACTCCTTGAACAGCTCCTCGTGCTCGCGCAGCGCGGTGTCGGTGTCCAGGAACAGCACGCCCTGGGCCTCAAGGTCCTCGCGGATCTTGTGGTAGACGACCTCGGACTCGTACTGCGCCGCGACCCCGGACACCAGCCGCTGCTTCTCGGCCTCGGGGATGCCCAGCTTGTCGTAGGTGTTCTTGATCTCGGCCGGCAGATCGTCCCAGGAGGCGGCCTGCTTCTCGGTCGAGCGCACGAAGTACTTGATGTTCTCGAAGTCGATCCCGGACAGGTCCGAACCCCAGTTCGGCATCGGCTTCTTGCGGAAGATCTCCAGGGCCTTGAGCCGGCGCTCCAGCATCCAGGCAGGCTCATTCTTCAGCGCCGAGATGTTGCGCACGACATCCTCGTTCAGGCCCCGGCGGGCGGTGGAGCCGGCCACGTCGGTGTCCGACCAGCCGAACTTGTATGTCGACAGCGCCTCGATCTGCTCGCCCTGGATAAGAGCGCGCTCAGCTGCTGTGGTCATGTATGTGCCTCCCGGTTCGGGACTACCGTTTCTGTGGTCGTGCGCGTGATCTGTGTTTCGGTAAGTACTTCGGAGTGCGCCTCGGCGGGTGCTTGACGGCCGTCGCCGGCCACGAACCGGCCGGTGTGCGAGACGTGGGTGGTGCAGACGCCGTCGCCGTGGGCGATGGTGGCCAGCCGCTGGACGTTGGTGCCGAGCACCGAGGCCAGCGCCCGGGTCTCGGCCTCGCACAGCTGCGGGAACTCGGCGGCGACGTGCGCGACCGGGCAGTGATGCTGGCAGATCTGGCTGCCCTGCCCGGCATTGCCGGCCGGGGCGACCTTGGCGGCATAGCCCTCGGCGGTGAGCGCCGCGGCGACCAGGGCGGCCTTGCGGCGCGGATCTGCCTCGGCGAACTCCGGCGCCGCCAGCTGGGTGCCGATCCGGTCGGCCAGCGTGCTGGCCCGGTGCTCGGCGAAGGCCACCACCGCCGCCTCGCCGCCGGTGTCGCGCAGGTAGCGCAGCGCCGTCGAGGCGAGGTCGTCGTAGGCGTGGCCGAAGCTGGCGCGGCCGGCGTCGGTGAGGGCGTAGGCGCGGGCCGGGCGGCCCCGGCCACGCGGGCGCAGGTTGGACGTGCGCGGCTGCACCTCGACGAAGATGCCGTCGGCCACCAGCGCGTCGAGGTGCCGGCGGACGGCGGCCGCGGACAGCTGCAGCCGCTCGGCCAGCGCCGCGGCGGTCAGCGGGCCGGATTCCTGCACCAGCCGGGTCACCGCGTCGCGGGTCCGGCCCTCGGCGGTGCCGGCCGCGGCGGCCTCGCGGGCAGCACCGGACACCGCGTCGGCAGCCGGTGCTGAGACCGGTGTCGAGGCCGTGGGGGCGCCTGCGAATTTCACAAGATAAGTATGACGTATTTCCGGGGACGATCCCAGCCGGGGCCCCTCGGCAACGGCGGTGTCGCGGTGGCGTGCGTCTCATACTGCCGCTTCTTCCGGCATCTTCGGCACCGACCGGGCCATTCCGGGCACGGTGCGGGCGGCTGCACCCCCCGATCCGCCGGGGCGGGCGCGCGGAGGTCAGGAGGTCGGCGCGGGCGCACCGGGCGAGGCGGTAGGTTCGCTGGGTGTTGTACCGCGCCGCCGAGCTCCTGGTCTCGCCACTGCTGCGTGCCTACTTCAGGCCGCAGGCAACCGGCCAGGAGTTCGTGCCGCGCACCGGACCCGCGATCATCGCCGCCAACCACCTGTCCGCCGCGGACGAGGTGTTCACCCCGATCACCGCCGGCCGCCAGGTGCTGTACTTCGCCAAGGCCGAGTACTTCACCGGCGCCGGCCTGCGGGGCCGGGTCAACGCCTGGGCCTTCCGCGAGTTCGGTCACGTGCCGGTGGACCGCGACAACCCGCGGGCCGCGGCCAACACCATCGATGCCGGCGTCGAGCTGCTGGGCCAGGGCAAGGCGCTGGGCATCTACCCCGAGGGCACCCGGTCACCGGACGGCCGGTTGCACAAGTTCCGGACCGGGGTCGCCAGGCTGGCCCTGCGCACCGGCGCGCCGGTGATCCCGGTGGGCCTGATCGGCACCGGCCAGGTGCTGATCGAGGGTGACCGGCACTGGTACCGCTCGCCGGTGGAGGTGCATTACGGCCCGGCGCTGGACTTCTCCGGCCGCGCCGAGGACGAGCGCTCGTCGCGAATGCTGCGCGAGGTGACCGAGACCATCCGCGAGGCGGTGCAGAAGCTCTCCGGGCAGGACTACGTCGACACCTACGGCAGCTCGGTGAAGTCCTCGGAGTGACCCGGGACTGACAAGCGACTGACGCCCGCGGTCGCGCCGGTCACGCCCGCGGGAGGCCATGCGCCGGCAGCCCGCGGACTACCTAGACTTGACCGGTGCCCGCCGCTGCCGCCGTCGAGATCACCGATCTCGTCAAGCGCTATGCCGGCCGGGCCGCGGTGGACGGCATCTCGCTGACGGTCGCACGCGGTGAGCTGCTGGCTCTGCTGGGCACCAACGGCGCCGGCAAGACCACCACGATCGAGATCTGCGAGGGCTTCCGGCGCGCCGACAGCGGCCGGGTACGGGTGCTGGGACTGGACCCGGTCACCGACAGCGACCAGCTGCGTCCCAAGGTGGGGGTGATGCTGCAGGACGGCGTCGGCGGCTACACCGGGGCCCGCGCCCTGGAACTGCTGCAGCTGTTCGCCAGCTACGCCGCCCATCCGCTGGACGCCGCCGACCTGCTCGAGGAGGTGGGCCTCGCCGACGTGGCCAGCACCCCGGTGAAGCGGCTGTCCGGGGGGCAGCAGCAGCGGCTGTCGCTGGCGATGGCGCTGATCTCGCGTCCGGAGCTGCTGTTCCTGGACGAGCCGACCGCCGGCATGGACCCACAGGCCCGGCGCGGGACCTGGGACCTGATCCGCCGGTTGCGCCGGGACGGCGTCAGCATCGTGCTCAGCACCCATTACCTGGACGAGGCCGAGGAACTGGCCGACCACGTCGTGATGCTGCACGCCGGCCGGATCGTCGCCGAGGGCAGCCCAGCTGAGCTGACCCGGGCCGGGTCTGCGGGTCAGGTGAGGTTCCGGGCCCCGGCCGGGCTGCCGGTCGCCGACCTGCGAGCCGCCCTGCCCGCCGGCACCCAGGTCAGCGAGCCGGCCGCCGGGCGGTACCTGGTGGCCGGTGAGGTCACCCCGGCGCTGCTGGCCGGCATCACGTCCTGGTGCGCGGCCCGCGACGTGCTGGCCGAGGGGCTCAGCGTCGAGCGGCGCAGCCTGGAGGACGTCTTCCTGGCCTTGGCAGTGCCGCCCGTGCCGCCCGTGCCGCCCGTGCCGCCGTTGCCTCCGGTGCCGCCGTTGCCGAGGGCCGGCGGCCGATGACCACCAGTTTCGCGCCGGCTCCGGGTGCCGCCCCGGCCACCCGGATGCTGGCCGCCCAGACCCGGATGGAGCTGCGGCTGCTGCTGCGCAACGGTGAGCAGGTAGCGCTCACCCTGGTCATCCCGCTGCTGCTGGAGTTCTTCTTCAACCTGCCGCTGCTGTACTCCCTGGACGTGCCGCGCCGGATCGACTTCGTGGTGCCCTCGGTGCTCGCGCTGGCGGTGATGAGCGCCTCGTTCACCGGCCTTGCCATCGGCACCGGCTTCGAGCGCAAGTACGCGGTGCTCAAGCGGCTGGGCGCCACCGCGCTCTCGCGCCGGGTGCTGCTGCTCGGCAAGACCTGCGCGGTGCTGATCCTGCAGGGGCTGCAGGCCGTCCTGATCTGCCTGTTCGGCCTGGTGCTGGGCTGGCAGCCGAGCGGCGGCGCGGTGTCGGCGGCGGTGCTGATCGTGCTGGGCACCTTCGCCTTCGGCGCGCTGGGGCTGCTGCTGGCCGGCACCGTCCGGGCCGAGATCACGCTGGCGTCTGCGAACCTGATCTGGCTGGTACTGCTGTTCGCCGGCGGCATCGCGGTGCCGCTGTCGCGCTATCCGCAGGCCGCCGTGGACGTGCTGCGCTACCTGCCGTCCGCGGCGCTGTCCGACGGCCTGCACCAGGTGCTCCAGCACGGCGGCGGGCTGCCGGTGCGGCCGGCCCTGACGTTGCTGGTCTGGGCGGCGGTGGCATTGCCGGCCGCGGCGAGGTGGTTCCGGTGGGAATGAGGGACGCCCGCTGGCTGCGGCGGCCGGCCACCCTGCGCCGGCTGGCGCTGGCCTCGCTGATCGCGAACGTGGTGATCGTGGTGACCGGCGGGGCGGTCCGGCTGACCGGGTCGGGGCTGGGCTGCCCGACCTGGCCGTCCTGCACCGACGCCTCGCTGACCCCGACGAGGGAGTACGCCCTGCACGGGATCATCGAGTTCGCCAACCGGCAGCTGACCTTCGTGCTCAGCGCGGTGGTGCTGGCCACCCTGGTGGTCGCGGTGCTGGCCCGGCGGCAGGTGAGGCTCGCGGTGCTGGTGGCGGCGAGCATCCCCGCCCAGGCGGTGCTGGGCGGCATCACGGTGCTGACCCACCTCAATCCGTGGACGGTGGCCGCGCACTTCCTGCTGTCGATGGCGATCATCGCGGTGACCTTCGCCCTGTGGTGGCGGCTTCGGGAGGACCCGGCCGCCCCGGGCCTGCGTGGCGCCGCGCCGGGCGGCCTGCGGGCGGCGGCCTGGGCGATCGTGGCAGTGACCGCGGCGGTGCTGGCGGTCGGCACGGTGGTGACCGGCAGTGGCCCGCATGCCGGTGACAGGGGCGCTACCCACCGGATTGCCTTCGACCCGGCGTCGGTGTCCCAGCTGCACGCCGACCTGGTGATGCTGCTGATCGGGGTGAGCCTCGGCTTCGCGGTGCTGGCCCACGCGGCGGGGGCGGGCGACCGGTTACGCCGGGCGGCCTGGTTGCTGCTGGCCGTGGAACTCGCCCAGGGCCTGATCGGCTACGTCCAGTACTTCACCCACGTCCCGGCGGTGCTGGTCGGCTTCCACATGCTCGGCGCCTGCCTGGTGTGGCTGGCCGCCCTCGCCCTGCTCGCCCGGACGCTGCCCGCACCGTCTCCGATCGCCCCGGCGGACGCCCCGAGAGTGGCCACGCGTTCCGCGTCCGGCATCCGTGCCCGCTGATCGGCTCGCCCCGGAGCGGCACGCAGCCGGCGGCTATCCGGCCTGACTAGCCGTTCTTCTTGGGCTTGGTGGTGGCGGTTCCTGGGCTGGTGGCACCGGCCGGAGCCGCAGTGGTGGTCGCGGTGCCGGACGCGGTGCCACTGGCGCTGGGGCTGGTCGAGGTGGTTGCCGTCGCGCTTCCGGACGAGCTCGCGCGGGTCGAGGATGCGACACTGCTGCTCGACGCGGGCGCGCTGCTGGACGGCGCGGCGCTGCTCGATGCCGGCGCGCTGCTCTTGGTCGGCGTGCCGCTCCTGGTCGGCGTGCCGCTCGCCGAGCGGCTGCCGCCGGTGAAACTGCTGCCGCTTCCCGAGCTCGGGATCGAGCCGATCGGGGCCACCGACGTGGGGCTGGTGGTCGGCGTGGCGTTCGGCTGCCGGTTGGTGCTGGTGGACACCGCCTGCCCTGGCAGCACGCCCGGGTTGTTCGTCGACGGCTGACGCACCAGGGCCAGGCCGCCGGCCGTGAGCGCGGTGACCAGGACGGCCGCGGCGACCGCCGCTCCGATCAGCGGCCCACGGCTACCGGGACGTCGCTCCGGTTCGACCGGCGTGTCGACCTCGTCGTCAACCGGCGGAGGCATCGGCGGCAGGCCGGTGGCGATGAAGGCGGTGGCGAGGTCGGGGCTGGCGGCAGGATCGGTCGTCCAGACCGGGGCCATGCCGCCGGACCCGGCGGGAAAAGCCGTGCCGTAGTCCACTGCCGGTGCCGCCAGCGGGGCGCCGGTGACCGGGCCCGCTCCAGCCAGGCCTGCTCCCACCGGGCCTGCTCCCACCGGGCCGGCTGTCATAGGCGTGACCAGCGCGGGGGCGGCCACCGTGGCATCGGCCAGCGCGTCACCGGGGCTCACTGCACCAGCCAGTCCCGCACCGGCCAGTCCCGCACCGGCCAGGGCCCCACCGGCCAGCGCTCCCCCGACGACCGCGGCGCCGGCACCGCCGGGCACCGCCGTGGTCCCGGTCAGTCCCGAGGCGGCGGCCAGCGGCGCGCCGCCGGCAAGCACCGCGTCACCAGCCAGCACGGCGTCGCCGGCCAGCAGGCCCGAGCCGCCGGCGAGCATGGGCGTCGGCATCGCGACGCCCTCGCGCAGCGTCCGGGCCACCTCGGCAGCGCCCGGCCGGAGCTGCGGGTCCATCGCGGTCATCGCCTGCAACAACTCCGGCCAGGGCTGCGGCAGGCCGGCCGGGATCTCGGGCGAGCGATCCAGCCGGGCCAGCACCGCCTCCAGCGCCGGGCCCTCGTAGGAGCGCCGGCCGGTGAGCGCCTCGATCAGCACCAGGCCGAGCGCGTAGACGTCGGCAGCCGGGCCGACCTCGGCGCCACGGGCCTGTTCCGGAGCCAGGTAGGAGGCGGTACCGACCATGAAGTCGGCGCTGGTCAGGTGCTCGCTGCCCAGCAGCCGGACGATCCCGAAGTCCGACAGCCGGGCCCGAACGGTGGTGTCGCCGGTGGTGCCGTCGGCGCCGAGCAGGATGTTGGCGGGCTTGATGTCGCGATGCACCATGTGCTGGGAGTGCACGTAGGCCAGCGCGCCGGCGATCTGGGTGGCGATCTCGCGGGTCTCGGGCTCGGTGAGCGGGGCCTGCGCTATCTGGGCGGCCAGGCTGGGGCCGTTGATCAACTCCATCACCAGGAAGGCCGGCTCACCGTCCGAGCCGATCGAGCCGTCGAACAGGGTGATCAGGTTCGGATGGCTGAGCCGGGCGAGCGTCTGCAGCTCCAGCTCCTGGCGCTGCACGCCGCCGGTCACGTCGTCGGGGTCGGAGTGGGAGCGGAACACCTTGACCGCGACATCGCGGGCCAGCAGCTGATCGTGGGCGCGGAACACCTCGGCCATGCCGCCGGCGCCGATCCGGTCGATCACCCGGTAGCGGCCACCCAGCAACCAGCCCGGCTCGCCAGGCTGCGGTGGGGCCGGTGGGACAGCGTCGTCGACCTCGGCAAGCGATGCGGCCGGCACAGCCTCAACCTCGGCGAGCGGTGGGGCCGGTGGGGCCGGTGGGGCCGGTGGCACAGCGTCGACCTCGGCACGCGGCGGGGCCGGCATGGCCTCGGTCGCCGGGCCGAGATCCGGACCGTCCGGACCCGTGCTTCTCTCAGCACCGGCGGCGGCGCCGGTGCTTGCGTCCTCAGAAATAGTGCTCTCCCCAGCCCACCTGGAGCCGCTGTTGACTCAGCGATCCGGTACAAGGCTAGCTGGCGTCACAGGAACCGGCTGGCGGAATAGATCATTAGGCCCACAAGTGAGCCGACCACCGTGCCGTTGATCCGGATGAACTGCAGATCACGGCCAACCTGCAGCTCCAGCCGGCGAGCAGTCGAGTCGGCGTCCCAGCGCGAGACCGTGTGCGTGATCACCCCGGACAGCTCGCCGGAGTAGTGCGCCAGCACGTGCTCCATCACAGCGAGCAGCCAGCGATCGCACTTGGCCTGCAGGTTGGGATCGTCGCGCAGCGCGATGCCGGTCTGCCGGATCATCGAGGTGCCGACCCGGCGCAGTTCGGAATTCGGGTCCAGCGCGGCGTCGAGCACCGCCTTCTTCAGCGGCAGCCACAGCGAGGCCAGCGCGTTGCGCACGGCGGGGTGGTCGAGCAGGTCGGACTTCCACTGCTCCAGGTGCCCGGCGGCCGCCGGATCGGTGCGCAGCTGCACCGCGTACTGGCGCAGCCGCTGGTCGAACTGCTGCCGCAGCGCGTGCTCGGGGTCGATGGCCACGTCGGCGAGGAAGTTCTGGACGCTGGAGAACAGCTTGTTGAAGACCCTGCCGTCCACCCACTCGGGCACCCATTCCGGGGACTCGTCGGCGACCCGCTTGCGGAAGACGTCGCGGTTGTCGTCGAGGAAGCGCATCAGCGACCGCAGCCCCTCGCTCATCAGGATCTGGTGCTGGTTGCCCTCCACCGCGAGGTCGAGCACCTTGGCCACCACCGGTGCCGCCGGCAGCCGGCGCAGCTGGGCGTCGGCGAAGTTCTCGATGGCCTGCCGGATGTCCTCGTCGGCCAGCACGGTGTTCGCGCCGGCCAGAGCGACCCCGAACTCGTGCGAGAGCTTCTCCGGGCGGTCCCCGGTGGCCAGCCACTCCCCGATCCGCTGCGGGATCCGGGCAGCCTGCAGCCGGGGACCGACCACCTCGGGGGTCAGGAAGTTCTGCTGGATGAAGTCGCCCAGGCTCTCCCCGATCTGGTCCTTCTTGCGCGGGATGATCGCGGTGTGCGGGATCGGCAACCCCAGCGGGTGCCGGAACAGCGCGGTCACGGCGAACCAGTCGGCCAGCCCACCGACCATGGCCGCCTCGCTGGCCGCCTGCAGGAACGGCCAGATGCCCTTGTCGTCACCGACCAGCTTGCAGATCACGAAGATCACCGCGGCCAGCACCAGGCCGCCGGTGGCGACGACCTTCATCCGGCGCAGCCCCAGCCGCCGCTCGGCGTCACCGGCCAGCGCCAGCACCGGCACGTCCGGTACCGGCGGCCGATGATCGGAGGCTCCAGCTGAGCCGGCCGGCTTTCCGGCCGCTGCCCGCCCCGCCGAATGGGCAGCCATCAGTTCACCCGGGCGCTGATCGCGGCGGCCAGCCGGTCGGCGGCACCGTCGGCATACAGCAGGAACAGCGACGGCTCGACCAGCTCCAGCTCGACCACCACCGGGCCGGCCGGGCCGGGCAGCAGATCGATCCGGGCGTAGAGCAGGTTCTCCGGCAGGCCGGCGTTGGCGTAGGAGAAGACCCGCTCGGCCACTGCCAGCTCGGCCTGCGAGGGCGTGCGGCGGGTGATGTTCTCCTCGACATAGAGGGCCTCACCCTCCACCTGGTGCCGGGCGTCCGGGCGCAGCATCGGGCCCTTGCGGACGGCGTGGCTGAACACCCCGTCGAAAAAGATCAGCGCGGTCTCACCGGCGGTGTCCACGGCGTCCAGGTAGGGCTGGACCAGCACCGTCCGGCCGGCGGCGTGCAGCCGCTCGGCGTGCTCGCGGGCCTGCTGGTGGGCGCCGGGGCGGCTGGCGTCGAACCTGCCCGCCCCCCGTGAGCCGGCGCCGATCGAGGGCTTGAGGACGAACTCCCCCGACTCCGGCAGCTCCGGCTCGGTGCCGGGCGGGACGAGCTGGGTGGCGACCACCGGCAGGCCGGCGTCAGCGAGGTCGGCCAGGTAGCTCTTGTCGGTGTTGCGCACCACCACCGGCGCGGGATTGTGGAGCCTGGGCACCGAGGCCACCCAGTCCAGGAACTCCTCCCGCCGGGTGGTGTAGTCCCAGGTCGCCCGGATCACCGTCACGTCGAAGGCCGCCCAGTCCACACCGGGCTGGTCCCAGGGCACCATGCTCGCCTGGTGGCCCAGCTCGGTCAGCGCCTTCACCAGCGGCAGGTCGTCGCCGTCGCCGGTCGGCATGTCCAGGCAGCTGGCGAGGGCGATACGGCTACTCATCCCGCCGATCCTAGGTGCTGCGGGTCGGCGAGAGTCCCGGCGCGAAGGCCAGACCCCACGGCCGAGCGGCAATCGTTGGCCGCGCTGCGGCAGGCCGCTCGGCGTGTCGCCCTGCCAGGAGGCCAATGATCACTCGGCTGCGCGGTGAGCGTGAATCACCGGGCTGCGCGGTGAGCGTGGGTCACCGGGCTGCGCGGTGAGCGTGGATCACCGGGCTGCGCGGTGAGCGTGAATCGCCCGCGCGAGGAGCGTGAATCGCCCGCGCGAGGAGCGCGACCAGCTCAGCGCAGGAAGGTGTCCACCGCGACGGCCAGGAACACGAAGGCCAGGTAGCTGTTGGACAGGTGGAACAGCCGCATCGGGTGGCCCGCCTGCCCGGCCCCAGCGGCGGCGTACAGCCGGTGCGCCTCGGCCAGCAGCGCCGCCCCGGCACCGAGCGCCAGCACCCCGTACACCCAGCCGGTGGCCAGCGGCCAGAGCACCAGCGACGTCGCCACCGTCAGCCACGAGTACGCCATGATCTGGCGCGCGACCTGCACCGGCGAGGCGACCACCGGCAGCATCGGCACGCCGGCCCGGGCGTAGTCGTCCTTGTAGCGGATCGCCAGCGCCCAGAAGTGCGGCGGCGTCCAGAAGAACACCACCCCGAACAGCACCACCGGCGGCCAGCCCAGCGAGCCGGTGACCGCCGACCAGCCGATCAGCACCGGCATGCAGCCGGCCGCGCCGCCCCAGACGATGTTCTGCGACGTCCGCCGCTTCAGCAGCATCGTGTAGACGATCACGTAGAAGGCGATCGCCAGCGCCGTCAGCCCGGCCGCGAGCAGGTTGGTCGACAGCGCCATCAGCGCGACCGCCAGTACCCCGAGCAGCATTCCGAACCGCAGCGCGCCGGCCGGCGAGACGTCGTGGGTGGCCAGCGGGCGGTGCCCGGTGCGGCGCATCAGCGCGTCGATGTCGCGGTCGAGGTAGCAGTTCAGCGCATTGGCCGAGCCCGCGGCGAGCGTCCCGCCGACCAGGGTGGCGAGCACCGTCTGCCAGCGCGGCAGGCCGCCCGCGGCCAACACCATCGCCGGCAGGGTGGTAACCAGCAGCAACTCGATGATGCGTGGCTTGGTCAGAGCCACGTAGGCTCGTACCGAGGTCATCGCCGAGCCGGTAGCGACGCCCGAGTTCCCCGAGCGAGTGCGGGCAACCGGGGTCTGCGTCACTGGCCCAGCGTAACGCCCGGCCGAAACCACGGCCGCCACCCGCATCCGGCGTCGCTGACGGGCCTCGCGACACCGCAACATCAGATCCCGGACGGCCGCCGCGCGAGCGCCGGCCAGGGCGGTGGGACCCCCCGACGACACCAGGCTGAAAGCGGTTAGGCTCGGATTCAGGCCCTACCGCGATATCTACAGAGCAGGAGAGGCACGTGACCGAGACCGCACCCGGCATCGTTCAGACCCACCCGGACTGGTGGACCGAACTCGATTCCAAAGCGGTGGACACCGCCAGGCTGCTGGCGGCCGACGCGGTGCAGAAGGTGGGCAACGGCCATCCCGGCACGGCGATGAGCCTGGCGCCGCTGGCCTACCTGCTCTTCCAGCGGACCATGCGCCATGACCCGACCGACCCGAACTGGGTCGCCCGCGACCGGTTCGTGCTGTCCAACGGGCATGCCTCGCTCACCCTCTACATCCCGCTCTACCTCTCCGGCTACGGCCTGGAGCTGGAGGACCTGAAGTCGCTGCGCACCTGGGGCTCGCTGACCCCCGGACATCCCGAGCACGGTCACACCATCGGCGTGGAGACCACCACCGGACCGCTCGGCCAGGGCGTCGGCAACGCGGTCGGAATGGCGATGGCGGCCCGCCGCGAGCGCGGCCTGCTGGACCCGGACGCAGCCGCCGGCGAGTCGCCGTTCGACCATCAGATCTACGTGATCGCCGGCGACGGCTGCCTGGAGGAGGGCGTGTCCAGCGAGGCCTGCTCGCTGGCCGGGCACCAGCAGCTGGGCAACCTCACCCTGATCTACGACGACAACCACATCTCGATCGAGGACGACACCAACGTGGCGTTCTCCGAGGACGTCCTCAAGCGCTACGAGGCATACGGCTGGCACACCCAGTACGTCGAGTCCGGCGAGGACGTGGTGGCCCTGGAGGCGGCGCTGGAGGCGGCCAAGGCCGAGACCAACCGGCCGTCCATCATCGCGGTGCGCACCATCATCGGCTGGCCGGCGCCGACCATGCAGAACACCGGCAAGGCGCACGGGGCCGCCCTCGGCGAGGACGAGGTCCGCAAGACCAAGGAACTGCTCGGCTTCAATCCGGACATGACCTTCGAGGTGGACGGCGAGGTGATCGCACACGCCCGTGAGGTGACCAAGCGCGGCCGGGCGGACCGGGAGCAGTGGCAGCCCAGCTTCGACAAGTGGGCCGAGGGCAACCCCGAGCGCAAGCAACTGTTCGACCGGCTGGTCAGCCGCAGCTTCCCGCCCGGCTGGGCCGATGTGCTGCCCACCTTCCCCACCGAGAAGGACGGCAAGCCCCACTCGTTGGCCACCCGGGCGGCGTCGGGCAAGGTGCTCAGCGCGCTGGCGCCGGTGCTGCCCGAGCTGTGGGGCGGCTCGGCGGACCTGGCCGAGTCCAACAACACCACCATGGAGGGCGAGCCCAGCTTCGTGCCGCCCGACCGGCAGACCAAGGCATGGCCGGGCGGGCCGTACGGGCGCACCCTGCACTTCGGCATCCGCGAGCACGCGATGGGTTCGATCATGAACGGCATCACGCTGCACGGTGGCACCCGGGTCTACGGCGGCACTTTCCTGGTGTTCAGCGACTACATGCGCCCGCCGGTCCGGCTGGCGGCGCTGATGCAGCTGCCCACCATCTACGTCTGGACCCACGACTCGATCGGCCTCGGCGAGGACGGCCCGACCCACCAGCCGGTGGAGCACCTCGCCTCGCTGCGCGCCATCCCGGGCCTGGACGTGGTCCGCCCGGCCGATGCCAACGAGACCGCGGTGGTCTGGCGCACCGTGCTGGAGCACACCGACCGGCCGGCCGGCCTCGCGCTGTCCCGGCAGGGACTGCCGGTGCTGGACCCCGCCAAGGTGGTCGACGCCGGCAAGGGCGGTTACGTGCTGGAGGAGGCCTCCGAGGGGATGCCGACGGTGATCCTGATCGCCACCGGCTCCGAGGTGGGCCTGGCGCTGGAGGCCCGGGAGCGGCTGGAGGCCGAGGGCACCCCCACCCGGGTGGTCTCGATGCCGTGCATCGAGTGGTTCCGGGCCCAGGACCGGTCCTACCAGCAGCGGGTGCTGCCGCCGTCGGTCAAGGCCCGGGTCAGCATCGAGGCCGGCGTCTCGATGGGCTGGCGCGAGATCGTCGGCGAGGCCGGCGAGATGGTGGCGCTGGACCACTTCGGCGCCAGCGCGAACGTCAAGGTGCTGTTCGAGCAGTTCGGCTTCACCCCGGACAACGTCGTCACGGCTGCCCACACCACCCTGGAGCGAGTAGGCAAGATCACCGGCACGACGACCGGCAACTGAGGCGGTCGCTCCGCGGCGTCTGGAAGAACTCCGGAAGAGAGGATCCATCATGAGCGAGGCACTGGCCGACCTGTCGGCCCAAGGCGTGTCCATCTGGCTCGACGACATCAGCCGCGAGCGGCTGGTCAGTGGCAACCTGCAGGAGCTGATCGACACCAAGCACGTCGTCGGCGTGACCAGCAACCCGTCGATCTTCCAGAAGGCGATGGAGGGCGCCGCCGACGGAGATTCCGCCTATGCCCAGCAGGTGCACGACCTGGCGGTGCGCGAGGTGGCCCTGGAAGAGGCCGTCCGGCTGCTGACCGCCTACGACATCCGCTGGGGCTGCGACGTGATGCGCCCGGTCTATGACTCGACCGACGGCGAGAACGGCCGGGTGTCCATCGAGGTGGACCCGCGGATCGCCCACGACAGCGACAAGACCACCGCCGAGGCCACCGCGCTGTGGTGGCTGGTCGACCGCCCGAACGTGATGATCAAGATCCCGGCGACCGAGGCCGGGATCCCGTCGATCGCGGCGGCCACCGCGGCCGGCATCAGCGTCAACGTCACCCTGATCTTCTCGATCGAGCGCTACCACAAGGTGATGGGCGCCTACCTCGACGGCCTGCGGCAGGCCCGCGAGGCCGGCATCGACCTGTCGACCATCCGGTCGGTGGCGTCGTTCTTCGTGTCCCGGGTGGACACCGAGATCGACAAGCGGCTGGACAAGATCGGCACGGACGAGGCCAAGGCCGTTCGCGGCAAGGCCGGCATCGCCAACGCCCGGCTGGCCTACGAGGCGTTCCAGCAGGTGTTCACCGGCCCGGCCTGGGACGAGCTGAAGGCGGCCGGTGCCCATGTGCAGCGCCCGCTGTGGGCCTCGACCGGGGTGAAGGACCCGTCCTACGACGACACCATGTACGTCACCCAACTGGTCGCCCGCGACACCGTGAACACCATGCCCGAGGCCACCCTGAACGCGGTCGCCGACCACGGCACGATCAGCGGCCCGACCGCCGACTCCGGCTACGACGAGGCCCGCCAGGTGGTCAGTGACCTCTCGGCACTGGGCATCGAGCTGCACGAGGTCACCGAGCTGCTCGAGACCGAGGCCGTCGAGAAGTTCATGGATTCCTGGGCCAGCCTGCTGGAGGGCGTGCAGAAGCAGCTGACCGCCGGCGCGAAGAAGGCCGACAACGGCGACCCGAGCAAGGCTGGCAACGCCGACCGGGCAGGTGCGTCGGCATGAGCGAGCTGGCCTCGGTCACCGGTGGCGGCCTGGGGTTGGAGTTCGGTTACCCGGACGAGCAGGCCTACGCCGCGGCGCTGACCGAGCTGGTGCGGGACCAGGTAGCGAGCAAGATCACCGCCCAGGACCCCACGCTGTGGGGGGCCGACGCCGAGTCCGAGGCGGCCAAGCGACTGTCCTGGGTGACGCTGGCCGACACCTCCCGGCCGCTGGTCGCCGAGATCAGCGCGCTGCGCGAGGAGCTGCGGGCCGAAGGCGTGGACCACGTGGTGCTCGCCGGCATGGGCGGCAGCTCGCTGGCGCCGGAGGTCATCTGCGCGACCGCCGGCGTCGACCTGGTGACCCTGGACACCACCGATCCCGGCCAGGTGCGCGCGGCGATCGCCGACAGCCTGGACCGGACCGTCCTGGTGGTGTCGAGCAAGTCCGGCGGCACCGTCGAGACCGACTCGCACCGGCGGGCCTATGAGAAGGCCTTCACCGAGCACGGCATCGACCCCAGGCAACGGATCGTGGTGGTCACCGACCCGGGCTCGCCGCTGCAGCAGACCGCCGAGGATGCCGGCTACCGCAAGGTGTTCCTGGCCGATCCGAACGTCGGCGGGCGCTACAGCGCGCTGACCGCGTTCGGCCTGGTGCCCTCGGGCCTGGCCGGGGCCGACCTGACCGCGCTGCTGGATGAGGCGGCCGAGGCGGCCACCGTGCTGTCGACGGACGCCGAGACCAATCCCGGGCTGCGGCTCGGCGCGCTGCTGGGCTGTGCCCACAATGCCGGCTCGGACAAGGTGGTCTTCGCCGACCTCGGTTCGGGCATCGTCGGCTTCGGCGACTGGGCCGAGCAGCTGATCGCCGAGTCCACCGGCAAGAACGGCCGCGGCCTGCTGCCGGTGGTCGTGGAGAACCCGCAGGCCCCCGGCTATGCCGATGCCGGCCAGGACGCGATCCTGGTCCAGCTCGGCAGCTACGACGACTCCTACCGGCCCGCCTCCGGGTGGGGCGTGGCGGTCAGCGGCCCGCTCGGCGCCCAGATGCTGCTCTGGGAGTACGCCACCGCGATCGCCGGCCGGATCATCGGGATCAACCCCTTCGACCAGCCCAACGTCGAGGAGGCCAAGAAGCAGGCCCGGGCGCTGCTGGACGCCTCGGATGACGCCGGCGGCGACGACCCCGACCTGACCGAGGGCGCCGTCGAGGTGTTCGGCACCGGGTTCGACCTGTCCTCGGCAAGCACCCTCGCCGACGCGCTGCAGGCCTTCCTGGCCGCGGCCCCGGAGCGCGGCTACGTCAGCATCCAGGCCTACCTGGACCGGCACGCCGACGCCGAGGCGGCAACGCTGCGCCCGGCGCTGGCCCGCCGGACCGGCCTGCAGACCACCTTCGGCTGGGGGCCGCGGTTCCTGCACTCGACCGGCCAGTACCACAAGGGTGGGCATCCCAACGGGGTGTTCCTGCAGATCACCGCTGCCAGTGAGCAAGATCTGGAAGTGCCCGATCGCCCGTACACCTTCGCCTCGCTGCAGCAGGCCCAGGCGGCGGGTGACGCCACCGTGCTCGCGGACAAGGGACGGCCGGTGCTGCACCTGCATCTCACCGACCGCGCCGCGGGCATCGGACAGTTAGTGCAAGGGCTGTAGAGACAGTTGGTGCAAGGGCTGTAGAGGAGGAATCCGTGAGTCTGACCGAGGACCAGTCCCGCGCGATCGGCACCGGCGACGGACCGCAGGTCAAGGCCGGGTTGCGAACCAACCCGCTGCGCGATCCACGCGATCGGCGGCTGCCGAGGGTTCCCGAACCCTGTGCCTTGGTGGTCTTCGGCGTCACCGGAGACCTGTCGCGCAAGAAACTGCTGCCTGCCATCTATGACCTGGCCCACCGCGGCCTGCTGCCGGCGGACTTCGTGCTGCTGGGCTTCGCCCGCCGGGACTGGGAGGACGGTGACTTCGAGACGCTGGCCAAGAAGGCGGCCCAGGAGCACGCCCGCACCGACTGGAACGAGGAGGTCTGGGCGCGGCTGTCGGGTGACATCAAGTTCGTGGCCGGCTCCTTCGACGACGACCAGGCCTTCGACACCCTGGCCACCACCCTGGACGAGCTGCGCAACAGCCACGGCATCAAGGGCAATGCGGCGTTCTACCTGTCCGTCCCGCCGAGCATGTTCCCGGTCGTGCTGCGGCAGATGGAACGCACCAAGATGGCCGACAACGCCACCTCCGGCGGGTGGCGCCGGGTGGTGGTGGAGAAGCCGTTCGGGCACGACCTGCCCAGCGCCAAGGAGTTGAACGCGCTGGTCGACGAGGTGTTCACCGCCGAGGACGTCTTCCGGATCGATCACTACCTCGGCAAGGAGACCGTGCAGAACCTGATGGCGCTGCGCTTCGCCAACCAGCTGTTCGAGCCGGTCTGGAACGCCAACTACGTCGACTCGGTGCAGATCACCATGGCCGAGGACGTCGGCATCGGCGGCCGGGCCGGCTTCTACGACGCCACCGGCGCCGCCCGGGACGTGCTGCAGAACCACCTGCTGCAGCTGCTCGCGCTGACCGCGATGGAGGAGCCGGTCGAGTTCACCGCCGAGGCGATCCGGACCGAGAAGCTCAAGGTGCTGCGGGCGATCACGCTGCCGGCCGACCGCGCTGCCTACGCGGTGCGGGGCCAGTACCAGCAGGGCTGGCTGGCCGGCGAGCGGGTGCTGGCCTACCGGGACGAGAAGGACGTCCCGGATGACTCCAAGACCGAGAGCTACGCAGCCGTCCGGCTCGGCATCGACACCCGGCGGTGGGCCGGGGTGCCGTTCTACCTGCGCACCGGCAAGCGGCTGCCGCGCCGGGTCACCGAGATCGCGGTGCTGTTCAAGAAGGCCCCACACCTGCCGTTCAGCCACACCGACACCGAGGAACTCGGGCACAACCAGCTGGTGGTCCGGGTGCAGCCCGACGAGGGCGTGACCTTGAAGTTCGGGTCGAAGGTGCCGGGTTCGATGATGGAGGTGCGCGACGTCTCCATGGACTTCCTGTACGGCGAGGCGTTCACCGAGTCCTCACCGGAAGCCTACGAACGGCTCATCCT
The DNA here is from genome assembly GCF_036389215.1 of Jatrophihabitans sp. Classification (GTDB taxonomy): domain Bacteria; phylum Actinomycetota; class Actinomycetes; order Mycobacteriales; family Jatrophihabitantaceae; genus Jatrophihabitans_A. The sequence continues at coordinate 23,916 of NZ_DASVQG010000182.1, read as the reverse complement.
CGACGTGATGCTCGGGGACGCGACGCTGTTCCCGCGCAACGAGGAGGTCGAGGCCTCCTGGCGGGTGATCGACCCGTTGGAGGAGTTCTGGACCGGCCAGGAGCCGGCGCCCTACCGGGCCGGTGAGTGGGGGCCCAAGGCCTCTGACGAGATGCTGGCCCGCGACGGGCGAAGCTGGCGGCGGCCGTGACCAGCCGCCCGGGCCCAGGCCGCCCAGTCCGTTCAGACTGTCTAGCCCGTCCAGGCTTTCCTGATGAGGGGGTTTCGCTGTGACCACACTCTGGGACACCACCGGGACGGCGGTGGTGCAGGCCCTGGCTGCCGAGCGCCGCTCCGGCGGGGCGGTGACCAGCGGGCTGGCACTGACGCTGGTGGTGGTGCTGGAGGAGAAGGACACCGCCGTGGTGGAGGCGGCCGTGGCGACGGCGGCGGCCAAGCACCCGATGCGGGTGATCATGGTGCTGCGCCACCACATCGACGCGCCGGTGCCGCGGCTGGACGCCGAGGTGTCGATCGGCGGCCGGCACGGGCCCGGTGAGGCGGTGGTGCTGCGGATGTTCGGGCGGCTGGCGCTGCACGCGGAGTCCGTCACGCTGCCGCTGCTGGCACCGGACGCGCCGGTGGTCGCCTGGTGGTACTCCGAGACCCCCAAGGTGATCGCCAACGACCCGCTCGGCGTGTTCGCCGACCGCCGGATCAGCAACGTCATCCGCGACGCCGACCCGGCCGCCTCGCTGCGCCAGCGGGCGGTCGACTACGCCCCGGGTGACACCGACCTGACCTGGACGGTCATCACGCCGTGGCGGGCGGCGCTGGCGGCGGCCTTCGACACCGCGTCCTCGCCGGCCACGTCGGTGATCGTCACCGGAAATCCGCAGGATCCCTCGGCGCAGCTGCTGGCAGGCTGGCTGTCGTCCCGGCTCGGAATCGCCGTTCCGGTGCAGAAGGCCGAAGGCAAGTACATCGTCTCGGTCTCGCTGGAGTTCGAGGACGGCCGCACGGTGCAGATGACCAACGAGGGTTACAAGCTGCTGATGCGCCGGCCGGGGCAGCTCGACACCATTCAGCCGTTCCCGCAGCGGACCACCGGCGACATGCTCGCCGAGGAACTGCGCAGGCTGGACGCCGACCAGCCCTACGGCGAGGCGCTGGGCGCGGTCTCGGGCCTGACCGGGCTCAACGACCGGCCGGCCGTGCGTACCCACATCTGGCACGATCCGGCGCTGGCGCAGCAGGAGGCCTGAGGACTCGATGCCCGCCCAACCGGAGCTGATCGTCCAGTCCACCGCTGAGAACCTGGCCACCGATGTCGCCGTGCGGGTGCTGTCCACGCTGGCCCGCGCCCAGCAGAACCGGGGCCGGGCCGCGCTGGCGCTGACCGCGGGCTCGATCATGGAGCGGGTCTGGTCGGCGATCGCCGCCACCTCGTCACCGGATACCGTCGACTGGTCCCGGGTGGACGTCTTCTGGGCCGACGAGCGTTACGTGCCGGCGCACTCCGAGGACCGCAACGACGGGCCGGCGAACCGGTTGCTGTTCTCCCATCCGCCGTTCAAGGCGGCCCGGCAGTTTCCGATGCCGGCGAGCGACGGGCCGTACGCCGGCATCGACGAGGCCGCCGCCGGCTACGCCCAGCGGCTGGCCGACGCGCGGCGCGATGACGATCCGGACGTGCTGCCGAACTTCGACGTGCTGCTGCTCGGAGTGGGGCCGGACGGGCACTGCGCGTCGCTGTTCCCCGGGCACCCGAGCGCCTATGACGAGTCCGGCCCGGTGATCGCGGTGCGCAACTCCCCCAAGCCGCCGCCGTTGCGAATCTCGCTCAGCTTCGCGGGCCTGGCTGCCGCCAACGAGACCTGGTTCGTGGTCTCCGGGGCCGGCAAGGCCCAGGCGGTCGCGCTGGCGTTGAGTGGAGCCGGCCGGGTGCAGGTGCCCTCCGCCGGCCCGCGCGGCCGGTTCCGGACGCTGTGGCTGGTGGACCGGGATGCGGCGTCCGGCTTGCCGCGGCATCCCGACGGCCGTCCGATGCTCTGACTTCCCGGCCCGCTTGTTTGACTCCCGGGTCCGACTTCGGGCTGATGCTCTTCCGGCCCGCCGGTCAGACTTCGGACTGATCGTTGGCCCTGCTGCAGCCGCACTTTCGGCGAGTCGCCCTGCTGGACGGCCAACGATCGCCGGCCTCTGCGACCCTCTCAACGAGTCCGCACTGGATGAGCCGGATGATTCAGGATTCGCCGCGGCGAGCCCGCAGCCGGGCCAGGGCCTCTTCGAGGATGGCGTCGCCGTCGGCGTCCGAGCGCCGCTCCTTCACGTAGGCCAGGTGGGTCTTGTACGGCTCGTTGCGGGGGGCGGCCGGCGGGGCGGCGGACTCCCGGCCGGCGGGGAAGCCGCAGCGCGGGCAGTCCCAGGTGTCGGGCACCAGCGCATCCAAGGCGAAGGCCGGCTTGGTCTCGTGGCCGTTGGCGCAGAAGAACGACACCCACTGGCGCGGAGCGGACTCACCGCGCTCCCGCTCACCCATCGGACCGGCCCCTACCCGGCTGCCGCGGATTGCGCTGCCACCTGCCACGTTTCCGACTCCTCTAACTCGATGTCACTGTGCAACTTCTGTCACTGTGTAACTCGATGTCACTGTGAGGCTTCGGCCTCCGGTGCGACCCGAGCGCGCCGCCTGGCGCGACCGTCGCAGGGGAAATCAACTCGCCTTGTAGAGCAGCTCCAAACCGATGATGCAAATCGACCAGACCAGGCCGGCGACGACGGTGAGCCGGTCGAGATTGCGCTCGACCACGGAGGAGCCCGACAGGCTGGAGTAGAGGGAACCGCCGAACATCGAGGACAAGCCGCCGCCCTTGCCCCGGTGCAGCAGCACCAGGACCATCAGCAACAGGCTGGCGAGGATCAGGACGATCGAGAGCAACGTGATGATCATGTGGTTCGGCGGCCTCGCTCAGTTCTCGATGGTGACAGCTTGGTAACGCGGCATGTGGAAAGAGGATACCTGTTCCCGGGTCTGATCCAGCGCCGCGGGCCAGAACCGGCCCCTCACCCGGTCACCGGCCCGCCACCGGCCGCGATGCAGATCCCCGCGAACTCGGCACCGTCCAGGCTGGCGCCGCCGACCAGCGCACCGTCGACATCGGGCTGGGCGACGATGTCACCGGCGTTGGTCGACTTGACCGAACCGCCGTAGAGGATCCGGACGCCGGCAGCCAGCTCCGGGTCGTACAGCTCGGCCAGCCGGCCCCGGACCGCTGCGCAGACCTCCTGGGCATCGGCCGGGGTGGCCACCTTGCCGGTCCCGATCGCCCACACCGGCTCGTAGGCGATGACGACGTTCACGGCCTGCTCGGCGGGAACGCCGGCCAGCGCCGCGCACAACTGGTCGACGCAGTGGCCCACGTGGCCCCCCGATTCGCGGACGTCGAGCCGCTCACCGACGCACAGGATGGGGATCAGCGAGCTGGCGTAGGCCGCCTTGACCTTGGCGTTGACCAGGTCGTCGCCCTCCTGGTGGTGCTCGCGGCGCTCGGAGTGCCCGACCACGACGTAGCTGCAGCCGAGCTTGGCCAGCATCGCCCCGGAGATGTCACCGGTGTAGGCCCCGGCGGCGTGCGGTGACAGGTCCTGCGCGCCGTAACGCAGCGCCAGTTTGTCGCCGTCCACCAGGGTCTGCACCGAGCGGATGTCGGTGAACGGCGGCAGCACCACCACCTCGACGGTCTCGAAGTGCTGCGGCTTGAGGCTGAAGGCCACCTTCTGGACGAGCGCGATGGCTTCCAGGTGGTTCAGGTTCATCTTCCAGTTGCCGGCGATCAGCGGCATCCGGGTCACCGCGGAGCGTGCCACCTAGCTTTCCTCGAGGACGGCGACACCGGGCAACGTCTTGCCTTCCAGGTACTCCAGCGACGCGCCGCCGCCGGTGGAGATGTGGCTGAACCGGTTTCCGTCGATGTTCAGCGCCCGGACGGCCGCGGCCGAATCGCCGCCGCCCACCACGGTCAGCCCGCCGCAGCCGGCGACCGCCTCCGCGATGCCCTTGGTGCCGGCCGCGAACGGGCGTACCTCGAAGACGCCCATCGGCCCGTTCCAGAACACCGTGCCGGCGCCGGCGAGCGCCTCGGAGAACCGGGCCACCGAGTCCGGGCCGATGTCCAGCCCCTTCTGACCGGCCGGGATCGCCTCGGCCGGCACCGTCTCGGTGGTGGCGTCGTCGGAGATGTCGGGCGAGACCACCACGTCGGTGGGCAGCACGATCTTGTCGCCGGCCTCGGCCAGCAGGCGCTCGCAGGTCTGCACCTGGTCGGCCTCCAGCAGCGAGTCCCCCACCTCGTGACCCTGTGCCTTGAGGAAGGTGAAGCACATCCCGCCGCCGACCAGCAGCCGGTCGACCTTCGGCAGCAGCGAGGAGATGACTCCGAGCTTGTCCGAGACCTTGGAGCCGCCCAGCACCACGACGTAGGGCCGCTGCACCTCGCCGGCCTCACCGGTCAGCCGGCGCAGCACCTGGAGCTCGTCACGGACCAGCGGGCCGAGGTAGTGCGGCAGTAGCCGCGCCACGTCATAGACCGAGGCGTGCGCGCGGTGCACCGCGCCGAAGGCGTCGTCGACGTAGGCGCCGCCGTCGTCCTCGCCGCCGGTGAGCTGGGCCAGCGCCCGCGCGAAGCCGGCCCGCTCAGCCTCGTCCTTGGCGGTCTCGCCGGGATTGAACCGGACGTTCTCCAGCAGCAGCAGGTGACCGTTCTGCAGGCCGTCGGCCAGCAGCCGGGCACTCTCGCCCACGGTGTCCAGGGCAAACTCGACCGGGCTGCCCAGCAGTGCCGCCAGCCGGTCTGCCACCGGGCGCAGCGAGTACTTCGGTTCCGGCGCGCCCTTGGGACGGCCCAGGTGCGCCACCACGATCACCCGGGCCCCACGGTTGAGCAACTGCACCAGCACCGGCAGCGACGCCCGGATCCGGCCGTCGTCGGTGACCACCGGGGACTCGTCCCTGGACAGCGGCACGTTGAGGTCACAGCGCACCAGGACGCGCCGCCCGGCCACCCCGACCTTGATCAGATCGTCCACCGTGCGCATACGGATCTACTCCCCCGTCTCGGCTGTCCCGCTGGCCCGCTCGGGCGTTACAGGCTGGCGCCGACGTATCCGACCAGGTCGACCAGCCGGTTGGAGTAACCCCACTCGTTGTCGTACCAGCCGATCACCTTCACCTGGTCGCCGATCACCTTGGTGAGGGTGGCGTCGAAGATGCAGGACGCCGGGTCGGTGACGATGTCGGCGGAGACGATCGGGTCCTCGGTGTAGACCAGGTAGCCCTTGAGCGGCCCGTCGGCGGCTGCCTTGTAGGCGGCCTTGACCTCCTCGAGGGTGGCTTCGCGCGACAGCGTCACGGTCAGGTCGGTGGCCGAGCCGGTCGGCACCGGCACCCGCAGCGCGTAGCCGTCCAGCTTGCCCTTGAGCTCGGGCAGCACCAGGCCGATCGCCTTCGCGGCACCGGTCGAGGTCGGGATGATGTTCAGCGCGGCGGCCCGGGCCCGGCGCAGGTCCTTGTGCGGGCCGTCCTGCAGGTTCTGGTCCTGGGTGTAGGCGTGGATCGTGGTCATCAGGCCCTTCTCGATCCCGAAGGCATCGTTGAGGACCTTGGCCAGCGGCGCCAGGCAGTTGGTCGTGCAGGAGGCGTTGGAGATGATGTGGTGCTGCTCCGGGTCGTACAGCTCGTGGTTGGCGCCCATCACGATGGTGATGTCGTCGTCGGTGGCCGGTGCGGAGATGATGACCTTCTTCGCGCCGCCGTCGATGTGCTTGCGGGCGTCGGCGGCCTTGGTGAAGAAGCCGGTCGACTCCACGACGACGTCCACGCCGAGGTCCTTCCACGGCAGGTTCGCCGGGTCGCGCTCCTCCAGCGCCCGGATCGGCTTGCCCGCGACGATGATGTTCTGCTCGTCGTAGCCGACCTCGGCCGGGAACCGGCCCAGGATCGAGTCGTACTTGAGCAGGTGGGCCAGCGTCTTGTTGTCGGTGAGGTCGTTGACCGCCACCACCTCGATGTCGGCGCCGGAAGCCTGCAGCGCCCGGAAGAAGTTACGCCCGATCCGGCCGAAACCGTTGATACCCACCCGAACAGTCATTCCAGGTCTCCTTGTACATCGTGTATCGCGTGTGCTTCAGCGAAAGAACCACATACCGATCGTGCGTGGCCGCGACGCTGCTGACCTCGGGCCGCCCGGCCCACGACCAACTTTATCGGGTGGGTCAGGCCGCGATGTTGCCAGGCTGATACCGGCGAGTAGGGCCGCGGGCAGCGCGCCCGGGTTCGGAGAAGGCTGGGGCGGCACGCGGCGTGTTGTCAGGGGGCGTGTTGTCAGGGGACGTGTTGTCAGGGAGCGTGTTGTCAGGGAGCCAGCATCTCCGGAGTGACCGCGGCCTCGGTGTTCGGGATCCCCTCGTCCTGGGCGCGCTTGTCGGCCATCGCCAGCAGCCGGCGGATCCGCCCCGCCACCGCGTCCTTGGTCATCGGCGGGTCGGACAGGCTGCCCAGTTCCTCGAGCGAGGCCTGCTTGTGCTCCAGGCGCAGCCGGCCGGCCTGCAGCAGGTGCTCGGGCGCGTCCGAGCCGAGGATGTGCATCGCCCGCTCGACCCGGGCGCCGGCCGCGACCGCAGCCCGGGCCGAGCGGCGCAGGTTGGCGTCGTCGAAGTTGGCCAGCCGGTTGGCGGTGGCCCGCACCTCGCGGCGCATCCGGCGTTCCTCCCACGCCATCACCGAGTCGTGGGCGCCGAGCCGGGTCAGCAGCGCGCCGATGGCGTCGCCGTCGCGCACCACCACCCGGTCGGCCCCCCGGACCTCGCGGGCCTTGGCCAGGATGCCGAGCCGCCGGCCGGCGCCGACCAGGGCCAGTGCCGCCTCGTTGGTCGGGCAGGTGATCTCCAGGGCGCCGGCCCGGCCGGGTTCGGTCAGCGAGCCGTGCGCGAGGAAGGCGCCGCGCCAGGCCGCCTCGGCCTCGGACAGGGTGCCCGCCACCACCTGGCTGGGCAGCCCGCGGACCGGCCGGCCCCGCAGGTCCACCAGGCCGGCCTGGCGGGCGAGGCCTTCGCCGTCCTTGCTGACCCGGATCAGGTAGCGGGTGCCCTTGCGCAGGCTGCCGCCGGTGACGACCTGGATCTCGGCGCTGTGCCCGAAGACCTCGGCGATCTCCTTGCGCAGCCGGCGGGCCACCGAGCCGGTGTCGAGCTCGGCCTCGATGACGATGTGGCCGGCGACCAGGTGCAGCGCGCCGGCGAAGCGCAGCATGGTCGCGATCTCGGCACGGCGCGCGGAGGCCCTGGTGATGGTCACCCGGCTGAGTTCGTCCTTGACAGCCGCCGTCATCGCCATCAGAGCCCTCCTTCAATCGTCCGGCCACGGTGCCGGCCACCGTCGCCCTCGCTGCGGTTGAGCCCGGCCGCATCGGCGACCGCGAGACTGAGCTTGCCCGGATCATGCCTTGCCCGCGCGCCGGCCGCCGCGACGGGTGCCAACAACAGCCGCGCGCCGGTGCTGTCGGCATAGCCCTGCAGGCTGCGCCGGTCCAGCACCGCGTCCTGGTCGGCGATCACCACATCGATCTCCAGCCGCGGGCAGTGCTCGCGCAGCACCTGCAGATGCTCCTCCGGGGAGAACCCGTCGGTCTCACCGACCTGCGGCTCGAGGTTGAGCACCGTGATCAGCACCGCGTCGGTCATCGTCAGCGCCGCCGCCAGCTCGCGGACCAGCAGGTGCGGGATGACGCTGGTGAACCACGAACCGGGGCCGAGGATCACCGCATCGGCCCGCAGGATGGCCTGCACCGCTTCCGGGCAGGCGGGGGCGTCCTCGGGCAGCAGCCGCACCGACTGCACCCGGCCGGCGGTGGCCGCGATCGCCGACTGGCCCCGGATCCGGCGGGACCGGATCGCGTCGTCGGGGTCCACGCTGGTCACCTCGGCCATCAGGTCCAGCGGCTTGACCGACATCGGCAGCACCCGGCCGCGGGCACCGATCAGGTCGGCGACGGCGTCCAGGGCGGTCACCGCGTCATCGTGCAATTCCATCAGCCCGGTGAGCAAGAGGTTGCCGATCGGATGGCCGGCCAGCGCACCGCCGCCTCCCATCCGGTGCTGCAGGACGGTCGACCAGGGCAGCCCGGCAGAGTCTCCAGCGGGGTCCGCGCTGCCCGCCAGCCAGCCGGTCGCCAGCGCCGACAGCGCCATCCTCAGGTCACCGGGCGGCAGCAGTCCCAGCTCGCGCCGGATCCGGCCGGATGAGCCGCCGTCGTCGGCGACCGTCACCACCGCGGTGACGTCCACGTCCAGCAGCCGCAGCGCCGACAGCGAGGCATACAACCCGTGGCCGCCGCCGAGCGCCACGATCCTGGGCCGGCTGCTGCCCGCGGCCGCCCTGCCCTCCCGCGCTCCGGCGGTCACTATTCGCGGCCCAGGTCCCGGTGCACCGCGGTCGCCCGGATGCCCAGGCTGCTCAGCCGGCGCACCAGCTCGCGGCTCATCGCCACCGAGCGGTGCTTGCCACCTGTGCAGCCGACCGCCAGCGTGAGGTAGTGCTTGCCCTCGCGGCGGTAGCCGGCGCCGATCAGCTGCAGGATCGGGACGTACATGTCGAGGAACTCCATGGCCGACTTCTGGGTGAGCACGTAGTCGGCGACCTCCGGGTCCTCCCCGGTCAGCATCCGCAGCTCAGGGATCCAGTACGGGTTGGGCAGGAACCGGACGTCGACCACCAGGTCGGCGTCGGCGGGCAGCCCGTATTTGAAACCGAACGAGACCACCGTCGCCCGCAGCTCGGGCAGGTCCAGGCCTTCTACGGCGAAGGCCTGCTCGATCGCCTGCCGTAGCTGCGGAACCGAGCGCTCGGAGGTGTCGAGCACCAGGTCGGCGATGTCGCGCAGCGGTGCCAGGATCGAGCGCTCGGCGGTGATGCCGTCGGAGAGCCGTCCGTCGCCCTGCAGCGGGTGCGCCCGGCGCACGCTCTCGAACCGGCGGATGAGCACGTTGTCGTTGGCTTCGAGGAACAGGATCCTGGGCTGCAGCTCCCGCCGCTCGAGTTCGGCGATGACGCCGGTGAGGTCGGTGGAGAACGCCCGGCTGCGCACGTCCATCACCACGGCCAGCCGGGTGACGGCACCCTGGCTGCGGCTGCCGAGGTCGACCATGGTCGCGACCAGTTCCGGCGGCAGGTTGTCCACCACGAAGAACCCCAGGTCTTCCAGGCATTTGGCCGCGGTGCTGCGCCCGGCGCCGGACAGGCCGGTGACGATCACGGTTTCCAGTGCGCCGCGCTCTGCGCTGGCCATCACGAGGAACTCCTTCGGTTGCGCTTCATGGTCGGTTCTGGTTGCCGGGGCGGTCTGCTAGCTGAGTACCTCACCGGTGGCCATGTTGACCGCAGGCTCGCGGTCGGCGGCGCCGGCCGCCAGCGTCTCGGCCACCCGCTGGGCGAGTTCCGGGCCGATGCCCGGTACCTGGGCGATCTCGTCGGCGGAGGCCGCGCGCAGCTTCCGCAGCGAGCCGAACCGGGCCAGCAGCGCCTTGCGCCGGGACGGGCCGAGCCCGGCGATGCCGATCAGCTCGGACTCGATCATCGACTTCGACCGCTTCTGACGGTGGAAGGTGATGGCGAACCGGTGCGCCTCGTCGCGTACCCGCTGCAGCAGGTACAGCGCCTCGGAGGCGCGGGGCAGGATCACCGGGTAGTCCTCGTCCGGCACCCAGACCTCCTCGAGTCGCTTGGCCAGGCCCACCAGCGTGACGTCGGTGATGCCGAGGTCGACCAGGACGTTCTGGGCGGCCGCCACCTGCGGCGCGCCGCCGTCGACCACCAGCAGGTTCGGCGGGTAGGCGAACTTGCGCGGCCGGCCGTCCTCAGAAAGCGGAGTGAGCGGGGCGACCCCGTTGCTCACCGAGCCGTCGGCCGGCTCGGCGGTCTCGGCCAGGTAGCGGGCGAACCGGCGCCGGACCACCTCGGCGATCCAGTCGACGTCACCGCCGGATTCGCGCATCGCGAACCGCCGGTACTCGCTCTTGCGCGCCAGGCCGTCCTCGAACACCACCATGCTGGCCACCACGTTGGTGCCCTGGACGTGACTGATGTCGAAACACTCGATCCGCAACGGGGCATCGGGCATGCCGAGCGCCTCCTGCAGCTCGGCCAGCGCCTGCGAGCGCGCGGTCAGGTCACTGGCCCGGCGCAGCTTGTACTGCAGGAACGCCTGCTCGGCGTTGCGCTCCACCGTCTGCATCAGGGCCCGCTTGTCGCCGCGCTGGGGTACCCGCAGCGACACCCGGCTGCCGCGCCGCTCGCTGAGCAGCTCGGCCAGCGCCTCGTGGTCCTCGGGCAGCTCGGGCACCAGCACCTCGCGCGGCACCAGGGCGTCCTCCTGGCCGTAGAACTGCAGCGCGAACTGCTCGACCAGCTCGCCGATCGAGGCCTCGTCCTCCAGCGCGCCGGTGGAGTCGACCACCCAGCCCCGCTGGCCGCGGACCCGGCCGCCCCGGACGTGGAACACCTGGACGGCCGCGGACAGCTCGTCGGTGGCGAAGGCGACCACGTCGGCGTCGGTGCCGTCGGTCAGCACCACCGCCTGCTTCTCCATGGACCGGCGCAGCGCGCCGAGGTCATCGCGCAGCCGGGCGGCCCGCTCGAATTCGAGGTTGGCGCTGGCCTCGGCCATCTGGCGTTCCAGCCGGCGGATCATCGTGTCGGTCTTGCCGGCCATGAAGTCGCAGAAGTCGTTGACGATGGCCCGGTGCTCGGCGGCGTCGACCCGCCCGACGCACGGCGCGCTGCACTTGCCGATGTAGCCGAGCAGGCAGGGCCGGCCGATCTGACCGGCCCGCTTGAACACCCCGTTGGAGCAGGTACGGGCCGGGAACACCCGCAGCAGCAGGTCGAGGGTCTCCCGGATCGCCCAGGCGTGGGCGTACGGGCCGAAGTACCGGACGCCGGCCTTCTTCGGCCCGCGCATCACCTGCAGCCTCGGGAACTCCTCGTTCAGGGTGACCGCCAGCGACGGGTAGGACTTGTCGTCGCGGTAGCGGACGTTGAACCGGGGGTCGAACTCCTTGATCCAGTTGTATTCCAGCTGCAGCGCCTCGACCTCGGTGGTGACGATGGTCCATTCGACGCTGGCGGCCGAGGTCACCATCTGCCTGGTTCGCGGGTGCAGGGCGGTGATGTCGGCGAAGTAGGAGTTCAGCCGTGACCGGAGGCTTTTCGCCTTGCCGACGTAGATGACCCGGCCGGTGGCATCGCGGAACCGGTAGACGCCGGGTTCGACCGGGATCGTGCCCGGAGCCGGGCGGTATGAGGACGGGTCAGCCACGGGGTCAAGCCTAGTTAGCCGGAAGGCGATCGGCGCTCGGGATGCGTCAGCGCTCGGCGTCGCGGGCAGCCGTCTTGCGACCGGCCGGCTGGGTGGCGGCGGCAGTCCCCCCGCGCACCGTCTTGGCCGCGCCATTGGTCTTGGCTGTGCCGTTGGTCTTGGCTGTGCCGTTGGTCTTGGCCGCGCCGTTGGTCTTGGCGGCGCTGGACGTCTTGGTGACGCTAGCCGTTCTGATCACGGTGGAGGTCCTAAGCGCGCTGGACGTCGCGGCCTTGGCCACCGCCTTCTTCGCCGACGCGGGCTCGGACGCCGCGGCGACCGGCTGGCGCACCTTCCGGGCCGGGCCGGCCGCCTTGGCCGGGGCCGGCGTGCCGGCGGACTTCTTCGGTCGGGCCTGCGTGCCGGCGGCCTGCGTGCCCTGAACCTGAGCCTCCAGCCGGTCGGCAAGGATGTGGGCCAGGAACTGCCCGGTGTAGGACCCGGGCACCCCGGCGACCTCCTCGGGAGTGCCCTCGGCCACCACGGTGCCGCCTCCGGAGCCGCCTTCGGGTCCCATGTCGATCACCCAGTCGGCGGTCTTGATGACGTCGAGGTTGTGCTCGATCACCATCACCGAGTTGCCCCGGTCGACGAGGGAGTGCAGCACCCCGAGCAGCTTGGAGACGTCCTCGAAGTGCAAGCCGGTGGTGGGCTCGTCCAGCACGTAGATGGTGCGCCCGGTGGAACGCTTCTGCAGCTCGCTGGCCAGCTTCACCCGCTGCGCCTCGCCGCCGGACAGGGTGGGCGCCGGCTGGCCCAGCCGGACGTACCCCAGTCCGACGTCGACCAGCGTCTCCAGGTGCCGGGCGATCTTGGAGATCGGCTTGAAGAACTCGGCCGCCTCCTCGATCGGCATGTCCAGGACCTCGGAGATGGTCTTGCCCTTGTAGTGCACCTCCAGGGTCTCCCGGTTGTACCGGGCGCCCTTGCACACCTCGCACGGCACGTAGACGTCGGGCAGGAAGTTCATCTCGATCTTGATGGTGCCGTCGCCGGCGCAGTTCTCGCACCGGCCGCCCTTGACGTTGAAGGAGAACCGGCCCTGCTGGTAGCCGCGGACCTTCGCCTCGGTGGTCTCGGAGAACAGCTTGCGGATGTTGTCGAAGACACCGGTGTAGGTCGCCGGGTTGGACCTCGGGGTCCGTCCGATGGGCGACTGGTCGACCCCGACCACCTTGTCCAGCTGCTCCACGCCGGTGACCCTGCGGTGCCGTCCGGGTGGCATCTTGGCGCCGTTGATCTTGTTCGCCAGCGTCGCGTACAGGATGTCGTTGACCAGCGTCGACTTGCCCGACCCGGACACGCCGGTCACGGTGACGAACACCCCGAGTGGGAACCGGACATCGATGTTGCGAAGGTTGTGCTCGCGGGCGCCCTCGACCATCAGTTCCCGGCCGTTGGTGACCGGCCGGCGGATCACCGGCACGTCGATCGCCCGGCGGCCGGACAGGTAGCTGCCGGTGATCGAGTCCGGCGACGCGACCAGGTCCTCAAAGGTGCCCGACACCACCACCTGGCCGCCGTGCTCGCCGGCCTGCGGCCCGATGTCGACGATCCAGTCGGCGGCCCGGATGGTGTCCTCGTCGTGCTCGACCACGATCAGGGTGTTGCCGAGGTTGCGCAGCCGGATCAGGGTGTCGATCAGCCGGCGGTTGTCGCGCTGGTGCAGGCCGATGGACGGCTCGTCCAGGACGTAGAGCACCCCGACCAGTCCGGCCCCGATCTGGGTGGCCAGCCGGATCCGCTGGGCCTCGCCGCCGGCCAGGGTGGCTGCGGCCCGGTTCAGCGACAGGTAGTCCAGCCCGACGTCGACCAGGAAGCCCAGCCGCGAGTTGACCTCCTTGACCACCCGGACCGCGATCATCTCCTCGCGCTCGGTCAGCCGCAGGCCGGCCAGGAAGGTCGCCGCCTCGCCGATGGACAGGGCGCAGACCTCGGCGATGGACTTGCCGGCCACCGTGACGGCCAGGATCTCGGGCTTGAGCCGGGTGCCGCCGCAGGTCGGGCAGTCCACCTCGCGCATGAAGCCCTCGTACTTCTCCCGGCTCCAGTCGCTGTCGGTCTCGGCGTACCGGCGCTCCAGCCACGGCACCACGCCCTCGTAGCTGGCGTAGTAGGAGCGCTCGCGCCCGTACCGGTTCTTGTACCTGACGTGCACCTGCTCCGAGCTGCCGTGCAGCACCGCCTTCTGGGCCCGGGCCGGCAGCCGGTCCCACCGGCTCTGCACGCTGAAGCCGATCTGGTCGGCCAGACCTTCGAGCAACCGCAGGAAGTAGTCGCTGTTCTGGCCGGTGGCCCATGGGGCGACAGCCCCGTCGGCCAGCGACCGCTCCGGGTCGGGCACCACCAGGTCGGGGTCGACCTCCTTGCGGGTGCCGATGCCGGTGCACGCGGGGCAGGCCCCGAACGGTGAGTTGAAGGAGAAGGACCTCGGCTCGAGGTCGTCGATGGCCAGCGGGTGCTCGTTCGGGCAGGCCAGCCGCTCGGAGAACCGGCGCTCGCGGTGTGGGTCGTCGTCGGGCAGGTCGACGAAGTCGAGGATCACCAGGCCGCCGGCCAGGCCCAGCGCGGTCTCCACCGAGTCGGTGATCCGCTGCTTGCTGGAGGCCCGGGCGGTCAGCCGGTCCACCACCACCTCGATGGTGTGCTTCTCCTGCTTCTTCAGGGTCGTTGCGGCGCCGCCGGAGGCTGTGAAATCGGTGAGCGGGTAATTGGTGCCGTCCACCCGGACCCTGGAATAGCCCTTGGTCTGCAGGTCGGCGAACAGGTCGACGTACTCGCCCTTGCGTTCCCGGATCACCGGGGCCAGCACTTGGAACCGGGTGCCATCGGGCATCTCCAACACCCGGTCGACGATCTGCTGCGGGTTCTGCTTGCTGATCAGCTCGCCGCAGACCGGGCAGTGCGGGTGCCCGATGCGGGCGTACAGCAGCCGCAGGTAGTCATAGACCTCGGTGATGGTGCCGACGGTGGAGCGCGGGTTGCGCGAGGTGGACTTCTGGTCGATCGAGACCGCCGGTGACAGGCCCTCGATGAAGTCGACGTCCGGCTTGTCCATCTGGCCCAGGAACTGCCGCGCGTAGGCCGACAGCGACTCGACGTAGCGGCGCTGCCCCTCGGCGAAGATGGTGTCGAAGGCGAGCGAGGACTTGCCCGAGCCGGACAGCCCGGTGAACACGATCATCGCGTCCCGGGGCAGGTCCAGATGGACGTCCTTGAGGTTGTGCTCACGGGCACCACGGACGATCAGACGGTCAGCCACGGTCTTCTTTCTGATTCAGCAGGCGGTCTTGCTGGGTTCTCTAGCTGGGCTGTGCTGGGCTGTGCTGGGCTCTGTTGCTGGCTCCGGCCACCACCAACCTCGAAGGTGCGCGGCTCGCACTGGAAGAGTAATAGCGGGATACGACATCCTCGCTGCCAGCCGCCTCGGAACGCCAGTCAGCCCGTTATGTCAGCGCCGATCGGGCCACCGGCATTCCCACCGCGGACCCTCCAGTCGCCTATCAGCCACCCGGCCAGCCGCCAGTCCGGACGCCAATCGACTGGCTAGCTCAGCTGCCAGTCGACCGGCTCGCCGCCGTGCTCGACCAGCAGCGCGTTGGCCCGGCTGAACGGCCGCGAGCCGAAGAAGCCGCCGCTGGCCGACAGCGGGCTCGGGTGCACCGACTTCAGGCAGACGGCGTCGGACAGCAGCGGCTCCAGCGACTGCGCCTGCCGGCCCCAGAGGATGGCGACCAGCGGCCGGTCCCGGGCTGCCAGCGCCCGGACGGCCTGGTCGGTCACCCGTTCCCAGCCCTTGCCGGCGTGCGAGCCCGACTTGCCGGGCTGCACGGTCAGCACCCTGTTGAGCAGCAGCACGCCCTGCTTGGTCCACGGCGTCAGGTCGCCGTTCGCCGGGATCGGCACGCCCAGGTCGTCGCGCAGCTCGCGGTAGATGTTCTGCAGCGAGCGCGGCACCGGCCGCACGTCGGGGGCGACCGAGAACGACAGCCCGACCGGATGCCCCGGCGTCGGGTACGGATCCTGGCCGACGATCAGCACCCGCACCTCGTCGAAGGGCTGGCTGAAGGCCCGCAGCACGTTCTCGCCGGCCGGCAGGTAGGAGCGGCCCGCGGCCAGCTCGGCTCGCAGGAACTCCCCCATCGCCCGGATCTCGGCGGCCACCGGCTGCAGCGCCCCGGCCCAGCCGGTCTCGACGAGCTCGTCCAGGGAGCGCACAGGCATGACTGACACCGTAGCGGCAGCGCGCGGCACCAGCCGTCAACGGCACCAGCCGTCCACGACACCAGCCGTCCACGCCACCAGCCGTCCACAGCACCAGCCGTCAGGCGTGCCGGACGTAGGCGTTACGGGGCGTCGACGTAATCAGCCCTTAACGGCACCAGGCGCCAGCGGCACTAGGCTTCGAGGTGTCATGGGCAACTACACGATCACCACGCTCGGGGCGGCGACCGAGCTTCTCGATCTGCCCTTCGACCAGCCGCTGGAGGAGTGGAAGGACCCCCGGCTGGTCCAGGTCCCGCGCGGCATCTCCCGGCACGTGGTGCGCTTCATCCGGGCCCACAACCAGATCTTCGCGATCAAGGAGGCCACCGAGCGGTACGTGATGCGCGAGCACCACCTGCTGCGCGAGCTGGCCGAGGCCTCGGTGCCGGTGGTCGAGGCCTTCGGCACCGTGCTGGACCGCGGCGACCACGAGGGCCACCACCTCGACGGCCTGCTGCTCACCCGGCACCTGCCCTACTCGCTGCCCTACCGGTCGCTGTTCACCGAGCGCTCGCTGCCGGACCTCCGGTCCCGGCTGCTGGACGCGCTGGCCCAGCTGTTCGTCCGGCTGCACCTGACCGGGTTCTTCTGGGGTGACTGCTCGCTGTCGAACACGCTGTTCCGGCGGGATGCCGGCGCGCTGGCGGCCTACCTGGTGGACGCCGAGACCGGTGAGATGCACCCGCAGCTGTCCCGGGGCCAGCGGATGCACGACCTGTCCATCGCCACCGAGAACATCGCCGGCGAGCTGATGGACCTGCAGGCCGGTGGCTTCCTGTCCTACGACGACGATCCGATCGAGACGGCCCAGGCGCTGCAACCGCGTTATGACCAGCTGTGGGCCGAGCTGACCGACGACGAGGTGTACCCCTCCGCGGAGAGCTACCGGATCGAGGAACGGGTGAGGCGGCTGAACTCGCTCGGCTTCGATGTCGCCGAGATCGGCATCCGGACCGAGGACGCCGGCCGCAAGCTCCGGTTCGAGACCCACATCGTCGAGCCCGGTCACCACCAGCGCCGGGTCTATGCCCTGACCGGCCTGCGGGTGCAGGAGAACCAGGCACGCCAGATCCTGTCGGACCTGGCCAGGTTCCGCGCAAAATGGGTCGAGGGTGTCGGGCACGACATCCCCGAGGACCTGGCGGCGCGGCGGTGGCTCGATGAGAAGTTCTACGGCGTTCTGGAGATGGTGCCGCCCAAGCTGCGCAAGAAGCTTCCCGACGCCGAACTGTTCTACGAGATCGCCGAGCACCGGTGGTTGATGTCGGAGCAACTGGGGCACGACGTGGGCCGGCAGGCCGCGGTGGACGACTACGTCGACACGGTGCTGTCGAAGCTTCCCGACGCCGACATCAAGGTGCTGACAGATCCCATTACTGAGGAGCTCCCGGTGATCCGAGAATGACGTACACGGGTGAGGTCAGCGTCGGCGGCCCGGTCGACGTCCGGGAGCTGGCCGGCCTGAAGATCGCCAAGCTGGCGGTCGGGCCGATGTCCAACAACGCCTACCTGCTGCGCTGCCAGGCCAGCGGCCGGGCGATGCTGATCGACGCCGCGAACGAGGCGGACCGGCTGATCGAGCTGACCCGGCTCGGCGGCGAGACCGCGGGCACGGTGCTGACCACCCACCGGCACGCCGACCACTGGCAGGCCCTGGCCGCCGTGGTGGCCCAGACCGGTGCCCGGACGCTGGCCGGAGCCGACGACGCCGCGGGCATCCCGGTGCCGACCGAGCGCCGGCTGGAGCACGGTGACACCGTGCACGTCGGCGATGCCGAGCTGACCGTGATCACCCTGCGCGGGCACACCCCAGGGTCGGTCGCACTCTACTTCCGGGACCCGGACGGTTCCGGGCACCTGTTCACCGGCGACTCGCTATTTCCCGGCGGTCCGGGCCGGACGACGTCGCCCGCGGACTTCAACTCCCTGATGGACGACCTGGAGCAGCGGGTCTTCGACGTCTACGACGACGACACCTGGTTCTACCCAGGTCACGGCAACGACTCGACGCTGGGCGCCGAGCGCCCGCACCTGGCCGAATGGCGCGCCCGCGGCTGGTAGCTCCGTCGGCAGTGGGGCTGCGACTACAGGACTACCAGCCCAGCTCGTGCAGGCGATCGTCGTCGATGCCGAAGTGGTGGCCTACTTCGTGGATCACCGTCCGGCGCACCTCCTCCACGACTTCTGCCTCGGTGCTGCAGATGGAGCAAATCGCTTGGTGGTAGATGGTGATCTGATCAGGCAACGCGCCGGAGTATTGGCTGGTGCGTTCCGTCAGCGGGACTCCGCGGTAGAGCCCTAACAAGCCCCTGGGGCCGGGATCGTGCTCGACGATGACCGCCACGTTGCGCATCAGCCGGCCCAGGTTCGGTGGCAACCCGTCCAGCGCTTCACCGACCATCGCCTCGAAGCGAGCGGGATCTACCTCGACCATGCGTCCAGTGTGGCTGACGCGCTGGACCGGGGTTTCTCCCACGCTGGCGACCGGTGATCCTTGACGGGCGCGGCGGCGCCGGCAGGGGCGCATAATCCGAGCATGGGTGACAACGAGGAAGATCGAGACGCCATCGCCGAGCCGGCATCGGACTCGCAGCGGTTCAAGCGGCTGCCTGAGCGCGTGAAGCTGGAAGACACCGTAGAGAGCAAGGACACGAACGTCGCGCGAGACCCCGAGGGCGGACGCGACACCGACCGCGACTTCATGATCCGCTATTCGGGCGGCTGATCCTTCAGGACGGAGTCGGACGCTGGTACAGCGTGATCAGGTTGTGGTCGGGATCCAGGATCGCGAACTCCCGCATCCCCCACGGCTGGTCCCGCAACGGCGCGTTCGGATGGACGACGCCGAGCGCCAGGCAATGCCGGTACAGCTCGTCGATGCCGGTGACCTCCAGCCGGCAGGACGCCGTCCCGGCGAGGTAGCGCTCGGCACCGGGAGCGCTGCCGTCGGGCACCCACAGCTGGAGTTGCACCTGGTCCCTGTGCAGGAACCCGATGCCGCGACCTTCGTGGCGCAACTCCTGCATGCCGAGCGCGTCGGTCAGGAACGCGACCGCGCGCCGCTCGTCCGACACCGGCAGGGCCGGCACGGCCGCCAGGAACCGAGGCTGGTCCACCATCTACGGCCTCCTCACCCCGGACTCGGCATCGCACCTGACCCCATGGCGCGGCCCCCGGCCGGGTGACCGACGGAGGGACCTGCACCCGGGTCGCTGCAGCGCCCTCGTGAGCATGACACTTCAGCATGCGGTGACGCGCGCCAGCCACCTGGCCGTCAATCCCGATCGTTGGCCGCGCCGCGGAGTGCCGCCCGGCGTGTCACCCGGTAGCGCGGCCAACGATCCAGCTCGTACACCCCTGACCAGGTGTGACGCGCCTCGAACAGGCCCGTGGGCCCGCCGGTCTACGGCGGGGCCCACGGCTGGAGGGTCAGAATCGCTCGATCAGCTACCGGCTCGATCAGCTACCGGCGCGCTCCGATGCCGGTGCGGTGCGGCGCTCCGTACGCGGCGAGCTTCAGATCCTGCTGCATCACCGTGTACGCGGGCTTGGGCTGCAGGTTGACGTCGTAGATCCCGGCGTAGCCCTCACCGGTGAACACACCCGGCACCCACGATTGCGCGTCGCCGAATCCCCATACCGTGAAAGAGATGCAGCTGCGGACGGCGAGGCAGGCCTTGAGCATCTGGTCGTAGTAGAACGCGTGCGCCGAGATCGCCAGCTGATTGGTGGGCACCTGCTCGGTGGCGTTGTTGACGAACGTGCGCACGTCGGCCTCGGTAATGGCGACCTTCAGGCCCAGGTCGGCGTACCGCTGCAGGTCCTGCGTCATCTTGGTCGGGAAGCCGTACTGGGTGTCCAGGTGGCCCTGGTCACCGACCCCGTCGATGGCGACGCCGTCCTCCTTCAAGTCCTTCACGAACGCGTACGCCGCGTCGAACTTGGCGTTGGAACCGTCCTCACCGGCGATGTTGTAGTCGTTGTAGAACAGCAGCGCCTTCGGGTCGGCGGCGTGCGCCCAGCGGAAGGCGTCGGCGACGATGCCCTTGCCCAGGTGCGCGACCCAGAAGTCGTTCGGGTTCATCATCGAGGGGTTGCTGTCGGTGAAGAACTCGTTGGCGACATCCCACTGCCAGACCTTGCCCTTGAAGTGGGTCACCTCATCGGTGACGTGCTTCTTCAGCAGGGCACGCAGCTCAAGCTTGCCGATCGTCCCGTCCTGCACGCCGGTGGTGAGCCAGCCGGGGATCTGGTTGTGCCACAGCAGCACGTGGCCACGCACCAGCTGGCCGTGGCTCCGGGCGAAGGCCACCAGGCGGTCAGCGGCGGACCAGTCGTACTTGCCCCGGGTCGGTTCCACCGTTTCCCACTTCATCTCGTTCTCCGGTGTCACCGACGAGAACTGGGTTCGGGTGATCTTGCGGTACTCCGGGTTGTCGAGGTCGTACGGGTTCACCGCGGTGCCGATCCGCAGGCCGACCTTGGCGGCCAGCGCGCGTAGTGAATCCGACGGTGGACGGTAGTGGGACTGGCTGGACGGCGAGGCGGCGGCGACGGCGCCGCTGGTCAGCACGGCTGCCCCCGCTACCGCGACGGCAAGCTTTCGAAGTTTCATGTACGGCTCCAAGCAAGAGGTGGGATTACTAGTGTCGGAGGCCGAATTGTTTTGGCATGCTGCCGATCACTATCAACGCTAAGCATCGGATCAGCGCGCCGTCAATACTTTTCGCGTGTAAACAAGTATCGAAAGTCTTGTTCTCACCACTGCGAAATCATGCTGCCAGCAAAGGGCATGCCAACAGCGAAGGCCGGGAAATACCCACCGGCCTTCGCTGGAATCAGCGGCGGTGTCAGCCTTTGATCGAGCCGGTCAGCCCGCCGACAATCTTGCGCTCGGCGAAGATGAAGAACACCAGTGCGGGGATCATGGAAAGGGCCGTGAACGCCAGGATGCCGGCCGTGTCCTGGGAGAACTGCGACTGGAACGTGGCCACTCCCAGCGGCAGCGTGAAGTTCTGTTGCTCATTGAAGACCAGCAACGGCAGCAGATACCCGTTCCAACTGGTGATGAACGCCAGCACGCCGACGGTCACCAGCGCAGGCCGCGACAACGGCAGCAGGATCCGTGTGAAGAATCCCAACTTGGTGGAGCCATCCATCACAGCGGCATCCTCCAACTCGGCAGGAATAGCCATCATGAATGGTCGCAGA
Source organism: Jatrophihabitans sp. (assembly GCF_036389215.1). Taxonomy (GTDB): domain Bacteria; phylum Actinomycetota; class Actinomycetes; order Mycobacteriales; family Jatrophihabitantaceae; genus Jatrophihabitans_A. The sequence goes on along the minus strand of NZ_DASVQG010000182.1, from coordinate 3,049 downwards.
ATGATGATTGTGACGGGCAGCGAGAATGCCGCCTCGGGTATCGCCACCCCCAGCATATTCTCCAGCAGGTGGAATTTCCGCAGCATCAAGTACACCGGCAGCGTCGCGACCGTGAGCGGAAACAGCAGCCCGATGGTGAACAGGGTGTAGATGAATTCCCGGCCGCGGAAGGCATAGCGCGACAATGCGAAGGCCGCCATCGATCCCAGCCCCACTGCGAGCACGGTGGCGATGACCGCGATGACCAGGCTGTTGACCACGAAGTGCCAGAAGGACGACGACCTGAGGATCTTGGTGTAGTTCGACAGCACCCACGACTTCGGCAGGCCGGCCGGATTGGCGTTGATGTCGGCGTTGGTCTTGAAGCCGCCGAGTATGACGAACAGCAGCGGCACCACGGTGACCGCGACGATGGCGAGAGCCGCGAGGTAGCGCAGCGGAGTCGCGGCCGATCGGTGGGAAGGCGGCTTGCGATCAGGCTGGGTCGGGGTTGGCCGGTCAAGCGTGCTGGTGCTCATGCTCCCGCCCTCCGGGTGATAGCGCCTTGAGTATCCCGGCGCAATGCGAACCGCTGGTACAGCAAGGCGAATACGAAGCAGATGGTGAACAGGATCACGGTAACCGCACTGCCGTATCCGAACTGGTAGCGGCGGAACCCGCGGTCGATGAGGTAGGTCGCCATGGTGGCCGACGAGCCGGCCGGACCACCGAGCGTCATGATCCAGATCAGGTCGAACAGTTGCAGCGCGCCGATGATCGACAGGAACGCCCAGATCCGGACGGTGGGCCCGAGTAGCGGAATCACGACCCGCCGGGTGGTCTGCCAGCTGGTCGCCCCGTCGATCGCGGCGGCTTCCTTCAGCTCGGGCGGCACGCCCTGAAGGCCGGCGAGGAACAGGATGATCCCGAATCCGATGTACTTCCAGGTGATCACCGCGAACAGGGTGTACAGCACGATCCCACGGTCAGCCAGCCACTCATGCGTCAGCCCCTTGAGGCCGACGCCGGCAAGCATCTTGTCGACGGCGCCACCTGGCTGCAGGATGCTGAGCCACAGCACCGCGGTGATCGCCTCGGACAGTACGTAGGGGGCGAACACCAGTGTCCGCAGCAGCGCCCGGCCATGGATCCGGCCGTTGAGCAGCAACGCCAATCCCAGGCTGAGCGGCAACTGGACCACCAGGGAGAGGACCGCGATCAGCACGTTGTGCCAGATCGCACCCTGGAAGATCGGGTCGGACAGTGCCTTGCGGTAGTTGTCCAGCCCGACGAAGTCGTTCAACGGCCCGAAGCCGGTCCAGTGGTAGAAGCTGTAGTAGATGGCGGCGACCATCGGGGCTAGCACGAAGAGCACGAAGAGCGCCAGCGCCGGAGCCAGCAGCAGGAGCAGCTCGAGCTTGGTCCGCGAGCTGGTGCCCCGCCGGGGCGGGCGGACCGGAACCTTGCCGGCCACCTGAGCGATGCTTGCCTTCGGCTGGGAAACCGTCCTGGTGCTTGTCATGACGATCAGCCCGCGCCGTTGACGGCCTTGGCGACGGCGTCGGCGCCACCCTTGCCCGCAAACAGGTCCGCGGCGGCGTCATCCAGTGCCTCACCGGCTGCGGTCGGCAGCGCGATGTCGAAGTACACCTGGACGTAGCTGGCCTTGGAATTGAAGTCGAACACCTGCTTGATGGTGGGGTCCTGGATCGCCGACTGCGCGTCGGGATTGACCGGGATCGTCACCGCGCCGGAGGTCACCAGCTTCTGCTGGATCTCGGTGCCACTGAGGTATTTCAGGAACGCCACGCAGGCATCGGCGTTCTTGGTGGTGCAGCTGAAGCCATCGCCACCGCCCAGGGCCGCGGTCGGGTCGCCCGGCGCGCCGCTGATCGCGGGGAACGGGAACCATCCCAGGGTGGAGTGGAAGTTCTTGTTCGCGGTCAGCGCGGCCATCACGCTGGGATCCCAGTCGCCCTGCAGTTCCATGGCTGCCTTGCCGTTGACCACCATGCCCGCGGAGCTACCCGCGCCCTGCTGGGCCGGCGTGCCGTTGAAGCCCTCCTGGAACGGCTTGGTGGCGATGAAGTCCAGCACGTCCTGGCCGGCCTTGGTGAAGCACGGGTCGTCCATCTTCGCGTCCTTCATCGCGGACTTCAGGGTGTCCACCGAGCACTCGCGGACGGCGAAGTAGTCGTAGTAGAAGGCATCCGGCCAGCGGTCCTTGCCGCCCAGCGCGATCGGCACGATGCCGGCTGCCTTCAGCTTGGTGACCGCGGCGTTCAGCTCGTCCATCGTGGTCGGCGTGGCGGTGATGCCGGCCTTGGCGAAGAGGTCCTTGCGGTACCAGAAGCCCACCACGTGGGCGCTGTAAGGAACTCCCAACTGCTTGCCTTCGACCTGCCAGCCCTCGGCGACAGCGCCGAAGTCCTTGATCCAGTCGGAGGTCTCATCGCCGATGTCGGCGACCCGGCCGGACTCGCTCTGGCTTGACAGCCGGCCGCCACCCTGGTTGAAGTAGATGTCCGGCGGCGTCGAGGACTGCAGCGCCAGCGGCATCTTCGTGGTGAACTGCTCATTCTGGACCGGAACCACGTTGATGGTGGCGTTCGGGTTCGCCTTGTGGTAGTCGGCGGCGGCCTGCTTCCAGACGCTCAGCAGCGGGTCCGACGTGCCGTTGTGCCACCAGGTGAGCGTGACGGGCTGGCCGGCCTTCGCGCCGCCTCCGCCGCCGCCTCCGCCGCCGCCGCTGCCGCCGCAGCCCGCGGCCAGCGCGACCGTGGCGGTGGCTGCGACCGCGACAGCGCTGAATTTCCGGATGTTCTGCATGAGGAGAGTCCCTTCGTGCCCTCGGCGCACTCGGTGTCGTTCCACCGTGCGGCGAGTGGGGGGTAGAAGGAGTTTGCAGGCCTGGAAACATGCTTGTCAATCGTTGTCGATAACGTTATCCAGAGTTACGCTCCAACAGTGCACCCACGCCCTCGAACGACCATCCGCGACGTTGCCCGGCATGCGGGGGTCTCGGTGGCGACCGTCTCCAAGGTTCTGAACAACCGTTACGGCGTCGCGG
>NZ_DASVQG010000181.1:0-8066 GCF_036389215.1 Jatrophihabitans sp. | reverse complement strand
GGAACTGCCGGCCGACGTCCTCGCCGAAGGGATGGCCGGCGCCTTCGGCTGCCTCCACCGCGGCCAGCAACGCCCGCTGGCAGACCTCCGAGATCGGGATGTGGGCCGCTTTGACCCGGCGTTCCAGATCATCAGGCAGGTACACGTTCGCTCGGCCCATTCCAACCACCTTCATCGTATGCGCAGGTATGCACACACTATGCTACGAGGCTCGCAAGGACTAGCCCATCTCCATCGCGGCGTTGACCTCGGCCAGGGTCTGATCAGCGATCTCGCGGGCCCGGGCACTCCCACGACGCAGGATCTCGACGGCGTCATCGGGCCCGTAGCCGGCCCGCCTGGCCCGGATCGGGGCGAGCACGTCGTTGACCGCGTCGGTGACCACCCGCTTCAGTTCGGCCGCTCCCCCGGCGCCGATCCGGTCGGCGACCTGCTGCGGGTCCAGGCCCAGGCACAGCCCCGCAAGGATGAGCAGGTTGGCGACCTCCGGCCGGCTCTGCGGCTGGTACCTGATCCGCCGGTCGGAGTCCGTCCGGGCACCCCGGAGCTTGACCGCGACCTGGTCGGGGCTGTCGGCCAGCGCGATCGCGTTGCCCAGGCTCTTCGACATCTTGCGGCCGTCCAGCCCCAGGAGCGTGCCGACCTCGCCGAGCAGTGCCTCGGGCAGGCCGAACACCGGACCGTAGCGGTCGTTGAACCGGCGCGCGATGGACCGGGTCAGCTCCAGGTGCGGCAGCTGGTCCTTGCCGACCGGCACCAGGTCTGCCTTGCAGAACAGGATGTCGGCGGCCTGGTGCACCGGGTAGGTCATCATCAGCCCGTTCACCGATGACCGGCCGGCCAGCCGGATCTCCTCCTTCACGGTCGGGTTGCGGTCCAGCTCACCGGTGCTGACCAGCGACAGGAACGGCACCAGCAACTGGTTCAGGGCCGGCACCGCGCTGTGCGCGAAGATCGTGCTGGGGCCGGGGTCGATCCCGCAGGCCAGGTAGTCCAGCACCATCGAGGTGCGCAGCTGCCGGAGGTTCTCAGGCCGGTCCCGGTCGGTGATGACCTGGTAGTCGGCCACCACCACGAACAGCTCGCAGCCCTGCTGCTGCAAACGGACCCGGTTGGCCAGCGTGCCGAAGTAGTGCCCGAGGTGCAGGCCACCGGTCGGGCGGTCACCGGTCAGTACCCGGCCGGTCAGCATCGGGCCAGCCGCCGGTGCGGTCATCCCGGCCGGTCCGGTTGTTACCGCGGGTGCGGTCGTTGCCATCGATTCCTCCTTGTCAGGAGGGGCAATCCCAGCCGGGAGCACAGCAGAAGGGGCCGTCCGGCGGGACGGCCCCAGGGTGCGATAGTTCGCCAGGGTGGGTGAAGAGCCGTCCTTATACGGACGGCCGCCAGCTACCAGTGGCAGGCACCGGGCAGCTGGACATGGCCCTACGGTAGCAAGAACCAAGCGGGCGCGGCGAGGTTCAGGCGCTCTTGGACGCTGCCTTCTTCGCCGGAGCGGCCTTCTTCGCAGCCGCTGCCTTCTTGGCCGGCGCCTTGCTGGCGGCGGCTGTCTTGGCCGGCGCCGACTTCTTCGCCGGGGCCTTCTTCGCCGGGGAGCTCTTCGTGGCCTTGGCAGGTTCGGCCTCGCCCTGCTTCGACTCAGCCGATTCGGCCGCGCCGTCCTCGCTCGCCGTGCCACGGGCCCGGTCGACGCTGCGTTGCAGCGCGGTCAGCAGGTCGACCACCTCACCGGTCTTGCCGGCCTTCGGCTGCTTGTCGGTGCCGGGCAGGGTGGCCGACTCGCCGCGCTCGAGCTTGGCGTCGATCAGCTCGACGACCGCCTCCCGGTAGTTGTCGGAGAACTGCTCCGGCTCGAAGTCCGCGGCCATGCTCTCGACCAGCGAGGCAGCCATCTTCAGCTCCTGCGGGCGCAGCTCGACATCGGAGTCGAGTATCGCGAAGTCGGGCTTGCGCACCTCGTCGGGCCACAGCATGGTCTGCAGCAGGATCGCCTTGTCGCGGACCCGGAGCACGGCCAGCGTCTCCTTCTGCCGCAGCGCGACCTTGACGATCGCCATCCGCTCGGTCTCGATCAGCGCCTCGCGCAGCAGCGCGTACGGCTTGGCAGCCTTGGCGTCGGGTTCCAGGTAATAGGTCTTGGCGAACAGGATCGGGTCGACCTGGTTGCTCGGCACGAACTCCACCACGTCGATCTCGTGGCTGGTGGCGACCGGCAACTGGTCGAGGTCCTCATCGGTGAGGATCACCAGCTGGCCGTCGCTGGTCTCATAGCCCTTGGCGATCGCGTCGAAGGCGACCTCTTCACCGCAGACGCTGCAGGTGCGCTTGTAGCGGATCCGGCCGCCGTCCTCCCGGTGCACCTGGTGGAAGCGGATATCGTTCTCCTCGGTGGCGGCGAACAACCGCACCGGCACGTTCACCAGCCCGAAAGACACCGCGCCCTTCCAGATGGCTCTCATCCCTACTCCTCACGGTGGTGCCGACTTGTCCCCACAGGCAGCATGACCCTATGCGACCGATGCTCGCCACACCCGGTCCACAGCCAATTGACGAGGACTGGCTGCATGAAGTCAAGTGGGATGGTATGCGAGTACTGGCCGACGTCACCGCAGCCGGCCTGCGGCTGGTGTCGCGCACCGGCCGGGACGTGACCGTCAGCTTCCCGGAACTGGCCGAGGTGACCGCGAACGTCAAGGACGCCCTCATCGACGGCGAGATCATCGCGCTGCGCGAGGGGGTGCCGTCCTTCGCCGCGCTCGCCGACCGGATGCACGTCTCGGACGCCCGCCGCGCCCAGGAACTCTCCCAGTCGCAGCCGGTGACGATGATGGCCTTCGACGTGCTGCGGCTCTACGGCGTCGAGCTGATCCAGCGCCCGCTGGTCGAGCGCCGGACCAGCCTGGACCGGCTGAGCCTGCCCGAGTCGACCTGGCGCAGCTCGCCGGTCTATGACGACGGGCCGGCCCTGCTCGCGGCCACCCTGGACCGGGGCCTGGAGGGCGTGGTGGCCAAGCGCCGACGGTCCACCTACCAGCCCGGCCGGCGCAGCCGTGACTGGATCAAGACGGCGCACCGGCTGCACCAGGTGTGCCTGGTGGGTGGCTGGCGGCCCCAGATCGGTGCGCCGCAGGACATCGGCGCCCTGCTGATGGGCATGCCGGACGGCGCTGGCGGGCTGAGCTTCGCCGGCCGGGTCGGCAGCGGGATCAGCCGGGCCGCCAACGAGGAGCTCAAGCAACTGCTGGCGCCGCTGCGGCTGGCGCGCCCGCCGTTCAGCACGGAGGTCCCCCGGGTGGACGCGGCCGGCGCCAGCTGGTGCGAGCCGGTTGTCGTGGTCGAGGTTCGCCACCTGGGCTGGACGACCGGCGACCGGTTGCGCCAGCCCGTCTTCCGCGGCGTCCGGACCGACCTCGACCCGTCCGAGGTGCGGCGTGAGTCCTGAGGCTGACGACCAGCTGGTCAGCATCGACGGCCACCAGTTCAAGCTCAAGCGGCTGGACAAGGTGCTCTACCCGGAGGCCGGCACCACCAAGGCCGAGGTGCTGGACTACTACGCGCGGATCGCGCCGGTGCTGCTGTCACAGCTCGCCGACCGGCCGGTGACCCGGATCAGGTGGCCCGACGGCACCGACAGCACGCCGTTCTTCGAGAAGAACGTGCCCAGCTACGCACCGTCCTGGCTGCGTACCGTCAAGCTGCCCACCCCCGGCTCCTCGCGCAACCGGGAGACCCTGGTCTTTCCGGTGCTGCGCGGGACCGCTGACCTGATCTGGATGGCGAACCTGGCCGCGCTGGAACTGCACGTCCCGCAGTGGACGGTCGGCCCGCGCGGCGCGGTCCGCAATCCCAACCGGCTGGTGATCGACCTGGATCCCGGGCCGCCGGCGGGCCTGGCCGAATGCGCCGAGGCGGCCCACCTGATCCGGGACCGGCTGGCCGAGGACGGCCTGACGGCGATTCCGGTGACCAGTGGCAGCAAGGGCCTGCAGCTCTACGCCCCGCTGGACGGTTCACAGTCCGCCGACCTGGTGATCGGCTATGCCAAGCGGCTGGCCGAGACACTGGCCAGGAGCCACCCGAAGCTGGTGGTGTCGAACATGACCAAGGCCTTGCGGGTCGGCAAGGTGCTGCTGGACTGGAGCCAGAACAACCCTTCCAAGACGACGATCTGCCCGTACTCGCTGCGCGGCCGGGCCCGGCCCTGGGTCGCGGCGCCCCGCACCTGGGAGGAACTCGCCGCGCCCGGTCTCAGCCAGCTGGACTCCGCGGAGGTGCTCCGCCGGGTGCAGGCAGAGGGAGACCTGGCGGCCGGCCTGCTGCAGGGCTCGGCCACCCTGCCGGTCTGACCGCGGCCGGCGGTCGGCGATCAGCGATCAGGCGTTCCGGTCAGCGATCAGGCGTTCCGGTCGGTGGTCAGGCGTTCCGGTCGGTGGTCCCGGACGAAGCGGGTGCGTAGCCGGCGCACCGCAGCACCGGCAGCCTCGGGTAGCGCGGATAGGCGGCGTCCACACTGGCCAGCAGGCAACGCAGGTAGCTCGGGCCGCGCCGGGTCTGGTTGACCCTGGCGTGGCCGCAGCTCCCGCACAGTCCGGCGGCGATCATGCGCTGAAGGGTAGCCGGACGGCCTGGGCAGCGGGTTCAGCCGGCCCCGCAGAAAGTTCGCCTGCCTAACGACCCCGGAATAGGATGGCCGGGTGCCGCCGACCCCACCAGCCAGCCAGCCGTCCTGGCTGCGCCGGCTCGCCGGCTACTGCCTGCGTCACCGGTTCGACCTGTTCGGCTCGTTCGGCGCCGCGCTGGCCGGTTCGCTGGTGCTGGCGGCCGTTCCGCTGATCGTCAAGCACGTCATCGACATCGTCAGCCAGCCGCAGCAGCCCGGCGTGCCGCGGGCGTCGGTCGCGCCCTGGGTGGCGTTGCTGGTCGGCGTCGCACTGGTCCAGTACGTGCTCACCTTCGTTCGCCGGTACACCGCCGGCCGGCTGTCCCTAGACGTCCAGTACGACCTCCGCGCGGACGTGTTCACCTCGCTGCAACGCCTGGACGGTGCGGCTCAGGACGCCCTGCAGACCGGCCAGGTGGTCAGCCGCTCGATCAGCGACGTCGGTCTGGTGCAGGGGCTGCTGTCCTTCCTGCCGATCCTGACCGGCAACGCCCTGCTGTTCCTGATCTCGCTGGTCGTCATGGTGTGGCTCTCTCCGCTGCTGACCCTCGTGGCGCTGGCCATCCTGCCGGCGCTCGCGCTCATCACCCGGCGCTCCAGTCGCGACCTGTTCCCGGCCAACTGGTCGGCCCAGCTGCAGGCCGGTGAGCTGGTCGGCCAGGTCGAGGCCGCGGTCACCGGTGTCCGGGTGGTCAAGGGCTTCGGCCAGGAGCAGCGCGAGGTGCGCGAGCTCAGCAGCCGGGCCCGGACCCTGTTCGCCGAGCGGATGCGGGTGGTGCGGCTGCAGGCCATGTACTCCACGGCGATGACCGCCGTGCCGGCGCTGGGCCAGATCGGGGTGCTGCTGGTCGGCGGCTGGCTTGCGCTGCACGGCCAGATCACCCTGGGTACGTTCCTGGCGTTCTCCACCTACGTCGGCCAGCTGGTTGCTCCGGTCCGGGGCGTGACCGCGCTGCTCACCGTCGGCCAGCAGGCCCGGGCCGGCGTGCAGCGGGTGCTGGAGGTGATCGATTCCTCCCCCGAGGTGCTCGACCCGCCGGACCCCCAGCAGCTGCCCGACGGGCCGGTCGGGCTGCGCTTCAGCGACGTCGGGTTCGGCTACACCCGCTCCGAGCCGGTGCTGCGCGGCTTGGAGCTGAGCGTCGAACCGGGCGAGACGCTGGCCATCGTCGGCGCCGCGGGATCGGGCAAGTCGACCCTGGCGATGCTGATCCCGCGCTTCTACGACGTGCACGCGGGGTCGCTGAGCGTCGGTGGCGTGGACGTCCGCCAGGTACGGCTGGCCGACCTGCGCGCGGCCATCGGCATGGTGTTCGAGGACAGCTTCCTGTTCTCCGACACGATCGCCGCCAACATCGCCTACGGACGCCCGGAGGCCGGCCACGACCAGATCGTCGCAGCGGCCGTCGCGGCTGAGGCGGCGGGCTTCATCGCCGACCTGCCGCAGGGTTATGACACCGTGGTCGGCGAGCGCGGCCTGACGCTGTCGGGCGGTCAGCGCCAGCGGATCGCGCTGGCCCGGGCACTGCTCACCGATCCCAGGATCATGCTGCTCGACGATGCCACCAGCGCCGTGGACCCCCAGGTCGAGGCCGAGATCCTGGCCACCCTGCGGCAGCTGATCAGGGGCCGCACCACGGTGCTGATCGCGCACCGCCGCTCGACGCTGTCGCTGGCCGGCCGGATAGCGGTGCTGGACAACGGCCGGGTGGCCGACATCGGCGGGTTCGAGGAGCTCATGGACCGGTGCGCGCTGTTCCGGCTGCTGCTCGGCGGCCCCGGTGAGGACGCCGAAGGCATCGACGCCGGCGAGCTGACCACCGCCGAACCGATCGATTCCTCCGTGGTGGACGGGGTCACCACAGCGCTGTGGCAGCCGGTGGCCATCGACCCGGTGGCGAGAACGTCCGACCAGGTGCGCAAGGCCGCCGAGGCCGCGCCGACGGCCGGCGGCGGCCGGGGCTGGTTCGGGGCGGTACCGGCCACCGAGGAGCTGCTGGCCAAGGTTGCCGCGCTGCCGCCGGCCACCGATGACCCCGGCATCGACGAGGCCGCGGCCCGGGCCGCCGATCCGGAGTTCGGCCTGCGCCGGCTGCTGGCGCCGGTGCGGCTGGCCTTCGCGCTCGGCATCGGCCTGATCGGGCTGGACGCGGTGCTGCAGCTGCTGTTGCCGGCGCTGATCCGGACCGGTATCGACCGGGGCGTCGCCGAACACCGCTCGTCCGTGCTGTTCGCCGTCTCGGCGGCGGCGCTCGTGGTGCTGCTTGCCGACTCGGTCATCAACGCCGCGGGCCAGCGGCTGACCGGGCGCACCGGTGAGCGGCTGCTCTACACCTTGCGGGTCAAGGCATTCGCGCACCTGCAGCGGCTCAGCCTGGACTACTACGAGCGCGAGCTGGGCGGCCGCATCATGACGCGGATGACGACCGACGTCGACGCGCTGTCGAACTTCCTGCAGACCGGCCTTGCCTCGGCGCTGATCAGCGTGCTCAGCCTGGTCGGCGTGCTGGTCGCCTTGGTGTTGCTCGACGCCGAACTGGCGCTGGTGCTGGTGGTGGCGCTGCCGGTCCTGATCGCGGCCACCCTGGTGTTCCGGCGGCTGTCGGTGCCTGCCTACGTCGAGGCCCGCGAGCGGGTCAGCACGGTGAACGCGCAGTTCCAGGAGAACATGGCCGGCGTCCGGGTCGCGCAGGTGTTCAGCCGCGAGAAGCACAACGCCAGCGCCTTCCTCGGCGCCGCTCGCAGCTACCGGAATTCCAGGATGCGGGCCCAGGCCTACATCGCGGCCTACTTTCCGTTCGTGCAGTTGCTCGCCGATCTGTCGGGTGCGGCAGTGCTGGCCTTCGGCGCCCACCGGCTGGCTCACGGCACCCTCTCCGCCGGGTCGCTGATCGCCTTCTTCCTCTACCTCGAGGCCTTCTTCGGACCGGTCCAGCAGCTGTCGCAGGTCTTCGACGGCTACCAGCAGGCCTCGGTGGGGCTGTCCCGGCTGAAGGACCTGCTGCGCACCCCGACCGGCACCCCGGAGCGCCCGGCGCCTCGACCGGTGCCGGCCCTGCGAGGCGAGATCGCGCTGTCGGGTGTCGATTTCAGCTACCAGGCAACGGCAGAGCCGGCCGTCCGCGGGATCGAGCTGCACATCCCGGCCGGGCAGTCAGTGGCCCTGGTCGGCCAGACCGGCGCCGGCAAGTCCACGCTGGTGAAGCTCATCGCCCGGTTCTACGACCCGACCGCCGGCGCGGTACGGGTCGACGGCCAGGATCTGCGGGAGCTGTCGCTGACCGGGTACCGCCAGCACCTGGGCATCGTTCCGCAGGAGGCCTATCTGTCGCCGGGCACGATCCGCGACGCGATCGCCTACGGCAGGCCGCAGGCCACCGATGCCGAGGTGGAGCGGGCCGCCCGG
>NZ_DASVQG010000180.1:0-5105 GCF_036389215.1 Jatrophihabitans sp. | reverse complement strand
CGTCCAGGATGTAGAACCGGACGCCGCCGAAGGTGTAGGCGTACCAGGCGCTCGGGTAGTTGCCGGCCGGAAGGCCGTCCACCGACGGATACGGCGTGGCGCTGCTGTAGACGCCGCCTGAGCCGGTGGCGTTGGTCGCGCTCGGCCAGGTCGAGAAGAAGGTGCTGTTGCGGCCGTGGTTACCGGTCACCGAGTACAGCGGCAGGCTGGAGCCGACCTTGCCCCAGTAGCGGGCGTCGAAGATGTTGCTGGTCTCTGCCGCGCCGCCGGTGCCGTCGGCGGGATGGTTGAGGTCGCCGTAGTTGGTGGTGGTCCCGCCGCTGTAGGCGATGTCACCGGTGGAGACGGCGAAGAGGGCCGGGTTGCTGGCGGTGGCCGCGCTGGCCGCCAGCTGGGAGTCCACCGCGTCCTGGTAGCCGTTGTAGGTGTCCAGCGGTGCGTGGTTGGTGAGCGAGGTCTCCCCGAAGTCCCCGAGCACGTCGAAGCTGAACGACCCGGTCTCCCCAGCCCCGGGCGGCGTGCGGAAGCTGGCCGGGAAGCGCGGCGGCTCGGTGAGCAGCGCGGTGCCGGGAGCCGTCGTCCCGGTGTACACCCGGTAGCAGTACGCAGTCGATGCGGACAGGTTCTTCAGGATCACCGAGTGCTGGTAGTAGGCAACGCTCTCCCCGAATGCCGTGTACGTCGTCGCCGCGCTGGTCGCGGTCGCCGTGAACTGGCCGCAGTTGCCCGGCGGGCCGTAGGTCACCACCCCGGCGCTCTGGTCCGAGGCGTCGGTCGCCCACACCACGTCCACCGAGGACGAGGTCAGGTCGCTCAGGTAGGGATAGCGCGCCAGCACCGGCACGACCGCCCCGGCTCCGTCCGGTTGCGCGACCTGCAGTACGGCCAACAGCAGGGCCAGTACGGCGAACACCGCCACAGGCCGGCGGACCCGAACGGCAGGAGCCAAGAGCGCCATGTGTACCCCCGTGCACTGGCGAAGCCTTTTCTCGACCCGACCATCGGCAGGGCCAGCAACCGGCTCCTCAGCACGACGGCGCAGGCGCATTTCCGTTATACAGCGTTCATATCTCAATGAGAAGCGAGTAAAGCGCGAAGACCAGCACCCCACGAGCGGTAACGTCGTTGTCCGGCGCTGTCGAGGCGCCGGGGTTCAGCCGTGAGCCGCCGCTCGCCCGGCGCTTGCCGCTCCCTCTGAGGAGAAGAGGTGCCGTGACTGTTTCTGCCGCGATGGCTGGCACACCGGGCCCGGACGCTGCGGCGGGGGGAGCTCCACCCGAGCACGGCAGGGCCGGCGGTCGCGGCCTGGTACTCGCCGCGCTGGGCGTGGTGTTCGGCGATATCGGCACCAGCCCGCTGTACGCGCTGCACACGGTGTTCTCGATCGACAACGGCGCGGTGCGACCCACTCCGGCTGACGTCTACGGCGTCATCTCGCTGATGTTCTGGTCCATCACGATCATCGTTTCGCTGAAGTACGTCAGCGTCGTCATGCGTGCCGACAACGGCGGCGAGGGCGGCGTCATGGCGCTCGCCGCGCTAGCCCAGCGGCTGTACTCCCGACGCGCCACCCGCCCCGGCCTGCTCCTCGTGCTCGGCATCGTCGGCGTCTCGCTGTTCTACGGCGACTCGGTGATCACGCCGGCGATCAGTGTGCTGTCGGCGGTGGAGGGGCTGGAGGTCGCCGCCCCCAGCCTGGGCAACGTCGTCGTACCGGTGGCCGCGGTGATCCTGACCTGCCTGTTCGCCGCGCAGCGGTTCGGCACCGGCAAGGTCGGCAAGCTCTTCGGTCCCATCACGGTGCTGTGGTTCGCCGCCCTGGCCGCCGCCGGGCTGCACGGGATGCTGAAGCACCCGGGCGTCGTGCGCGCGCTGTCACCGAGCTATGCGGTGCTGTTCGCGGCCGCGCATCCCTACATCAGCTTCGTGGCGATGGGCGCGGTGGTCCTGGTCATCACCGGCGCGGAGGCGCTCTACGCCGACATGGGGCACTTCGGCCGGGCCCCGATCCGGCGGGCCTGGTTCTTCCTGGTGTTCCCGGCGCTGACCCTGAACTACCTGGGACAGGCGGCGCTGATCCTGGAGGAGCCGGGTGCCGCCGAGAACCCGTTCTTCCTGCTGCTGCCGAGCTGGAGCCGGCTGCCGATGGTGGTACTGGCGACCGCTGCCACCGTGATCGCCAGCCAGGCGGTGATCTCCGGTGCGTTCTCGCTGTCCCGGCAGGCGATGCAGCTGGGGCTGCTGCCGCCGCTGACGGTCCGCCAGACCTCCGAGCGCGAGGGCGGCCAGGTCTACCTGCCAGGGGTCAATGCGGCGCTGTTCGCCGGGGTGCTCGTGATCATGCTCGGGTTCCGGTCCTCGGAGCGGCTGGCGACGGCCTACGGGGTGTCGGTCACCGGGGCGCTCATCGTGGACACGCTGTTGCTGCTGGTCGTGGCGCGGGTGCTCTGGCAGTGGCAGCCCTGGAAACTCGCACTGGCGGCCGTGGCGTTCGGCGGTGTCGAGGCCGTGTTCCTGGCGGCCAACCTGTCCAAGGTCGCGCACGGGGGATGGCTGCCGCTGATCATCGCCGCCCTGGTCTTCACCGTCATGACGACCTGGCGTAGCGGGCGGGCCATCGTGACCGGGAACCGCAAGCAGAAGGAAGGCTCGCTGCGCGAGTTCATCGACGAGATCCGCGAGCGCGGCGTGCCTCGGGTACCCGGCACCGCGGTGTTCCCGCACCCGGGAAAGGACACCACCCCGCTGGCGCTGCGAGCCAATGTCGAGCACAACCACGTCCTGCACGAGACCGTGGTCATCGTCTCGGCCAGCACGCTGAACGTGCCGCACGTGTCGCCGGCCGAGGCCTTCAGCGTCGATGACCTCGGCTACGGCGACGACGGCATCCAGTACCTGTCGGTCAGCTTCGGGTTCTCCGACCGGGTGAGCATTCCGCAAGCACTGCACAGCGCGCACGCCGCCGGCCTGTTGGACGAGGGGCCCGTCGACCTCGCTCACGCGTCGTACTTCCTCTCCAGAGGGGCGATCCGCCGGACGCCCGCGCCGGGGATCGCCCGCTGGCGCAAGGCCCTGTTCGTCGCGCTCGCGCACAATGCCGCCGACCCCGCGGCCTACTTCGACCTGCCCGCTGACCGGACCGTGACGATGGGCAGCGCCGTTGACATCTGAGCTCGGCTGACGCAGCCTTTCCAAACGCGGCTGGATACGCGGCTGGATTCGAGGAGTTGCCATGTCAGTCCTAGCGACCACGCCGGTCCCGAGCGGCGTCGACCGCACCGCACCCAGCCTCTCGCGCCGGATCGCCGAGCGCAGACGGCTGGCACGAGAGGACCGGATACCCGCACAACTGGCCGAGCTATCTGCCGCCCGTGCGCTGTTCGCCGACGCCGTCAGGGTGGTGGAGGCGGGCTGGATCCAGGACGGCTGGTTCGCCTACCGCGACGAGCAGGACCACGAGCGCCTCGTCGGCCCTCACAACCTGCACGAGATCACCGGCCGGCAGCTGACCGGCGCCTGCCTGGTCGGCGCGATCGTGCACGCCGGTGGTGGCCTGCCGGCCGCCCGGACCCACCCGGTGCACCGCGCGCTGGACCTGACCTGGCAGGCGTTGTTCCGCGTGGCCCAACCGGTGGGTTACTGCCCGGCCCCCGCGTTACGGACCGCCCGGGTCCGTGACCTCACCAGGTGGAACGACCGGCCGAGCCGGACACCGGGCGAGGTCACGGCGCTGCTCGGTGCCGCCGACGAGATGGCCGCTGGGCAGGTCGACCAGGTACGTCACCTTGTCGAAGCTGTCTAGCGCAGCGGCTGGCCGACAGCGAGGAGGCCTCCGGGATCAGCCGAATCGTCGATGGAAGTCCGCGACCAGCGATTCACCGGCGGCAGTGACGAGTTGACCGACCAACGGGTGGACGATGAGTGAGACCACGGCACCGGCGAATTGTGGCAGCCGTTTGGTGAACCAGCCGCGGATGTGATCCATCGTCACCAGGTCAGGCTCGTCTTCGGCGGCGATCGCGTTCTCCAGCTCGGTTACCTTGGACAGCGCTTCCTCACGTTGCTCCGGTGGGGCGTTGGTCGCGACCTCGGACCGCAGTGCCGTCAGCAGGCCGGCCAGCTGGCTGAGCTGCTCCGTCGACAGCTGCTGGGCCGCGCCACCCAGAGCGGTATGGCTTTGGGCGATGTCGCGGCCGACCGCCAACTGGCCGGTCACCGGTGCGTTGACGATCGCTGAGTAACTGTCGCCTGCGTTGGTGCTCATGTTGGCTCGCCTTCGTTAGCCCGGGACCGGTAGGTAGGAGAACCACACTCGGATAGTGCGGCCCTTGGCGGGGAGCGTCACTATGAACTCGCAGGAAGGCTGCTTACCGACGCACGCCCCGTCCCAACTGGTGAAGATGTCCCCGCAGAATTCGGTGCATTGCCTGGCGGTAAGGGTGATCGGGGTGCCGACCGGGAACTGGGCCGAACAGGTGTCCGGGCATGCCAGACCGTTACCCTCGATCGAGGACGCGGGGGGAACGTAACCACCAGAACTGGCATTCACGAGTGTGACCGTCACCAGTGCCGAGGTGCCTGCCCCGGAAAGTTTGACGGTGGCCATCGCGCCGTCGGGCAGGGTGGCGGTGAGGGTCTCGGTGGCGACACCGACGACATTCGGGCTGAAGGTCACCGACAGCGTGCAGCTGCTCGCGCCACCGGAAGTGGACAGGACGGCGCAGCCGTTGTCGACACCGAACACGGTCTGCTCCGGCAGCCTGATGACCGGCGGGGCGTTTCCGGTGACGGTGAACGTGACGGTGTCCGTCGTCGAGAGCCCCACCTCGGTATCGGCGAAGGCAAGTGCCGTCGGGTTCGCCGTGATCGGTGGCGTCAGAGGCACCACGTCCGGTATGGAGATGTCGGTCGTCGGGCTGATGGGCGGAACCGAGGTGGGTGTCGACGTCGAGGCACTGGTAACCGGGCCGGAACTGGCAGTGGAGTGCGGGGATTGGTTGGTAGCCGGGCCGGAACTGGAGGTGGAGCGTGAGGACCCGCTGGAGGCCGGGCTGGAACTTGGGGTGGAGGGCCGGGATCGACTGGTGGACAGGCCGGCACCGGGG
>NZ_DASVQG010000179.1:0-12893 GCF_036389215.1 Jatrophihabitans sp. | reverse complement strand
CGCCTGGAGCCTGTACGGCGTGACCGGCCGGGACCGTCCGCTGATCGCGAGCCCGGTCGCCAACCGGCCGGTGCAGGAATTTGCCGCCAGCGTCGGGATGTTCGCCAACACCGTGCTGCTGCCGGTGCGGCTGGCGCCGGCCGAGGAGCTGCGCGGGCAGCTGCACCAGCACGCCCGCGCCGTCGAGCAGGTCCTGGACCGGCAGGACGTGGCGCTGGCCGACGTGCTCGCTGACCACCGGTTCTCCACCGACGGGCCGCTGTTCGACTTCCTGTTCGTGCTGGAGAACACCGACTACGCCAGCTTGGCGCTGCCCGGGTGCCACAGCCGGCCGGAGTGGCTGGCCGCCGCCCAGGCCAAGTGCGCGCTCACCCTGACGGTGCTCGAGCACGGCGGCGGGCTGGACTGCCTGTGGGAGTACGCCGAGAACTACTTCGACGAGACCGGGGCCGAGGCACTGGCGGCCCTGTTCGAGCAGGCGCTGGACTGGCTGGCCGAGGGCCGGAGGGCGACGCTTGCCGAGCTGGTGGCCGGCTACCGCGACAGTCTCGGCGAACCGGGCCGCGGCCGGACGGTGCCACTGACTTATGCCACGGTGGCCGAGGGCTTCGACCGCCAGGTCCGGCTGACGCCGCAGGCACCGGCAGTGCGGGCCGGCGACCGGACTCTCAGCTACGCCGAGCTGGACGCCTACGCCGGCGCGCTGGCCGCGGAGTTGCGGGCGAACTACCCGCTGCCGGCTGCTGACCAGCCCTGCTGCGTCGCCCTGCACCTGGAGGCGTCGCTCGAGCATGTCGTGGCGCTGCTGGCACTGGCCAGGCTGAACCTGACCATCGTGCCGCTGGATCCGGAATACCCGCCGGAGCGGTTGCGCCACATCCTGAGCCAGATCGACCCGCTGTGCGTGCTGCTGCCGCCGGACTGCGCCGCCACCATCGACACCGGCCGGGTGCCGCGGCACCCGGTGCGGCTGCGCACCCCCACCGGTCCGGTACCGCCTCCGGATGCCGGGCCACGGCCGCTCTACACCCTGTTCACCTCCGGCTCCACCGGCATCCCCAAGGGCGTCCAGGTGCCGGACGCGGTGCTGTGCAACCTGCTGCAGTGGCAGCAGGACGCCGGCGGCCTGGCGGCCGGTGCGGTCACCCAGCAGTTCTCGATGCTGTCCTTCGACGTGTCGTTCCAGGAGATCTTCACGGCACTGTGCGGCGGCGGCTGCCTGCACCTGATCGACCCCGGCTGGCGCCAGGACGCCCCCGCCCTGCTGGACCAGCTGGAGTCCGCCGGCATCGAGCGGATCTTCATGCCCTACGTCACGCTGCAGCTGCTGGCCGAGCACGCGGTGCTGCTGGGCCGCTACCCCAGCCGGCTGCGCGAGGTGGTGACCGCCGGCGAGCAGCTGCTGTGCACCCCGGCCATCCGGTCCTGGTTCTCCGGGATGCCCGGCGCCCGGCTGTTCAACCACTACGGCCCGACCGAGACCCACGTGGTCAGCAGCCGGTGCCTGGACGGCGACCCGGCATGCTGGCCGGTCCGACCGGCCATTGGCGAGCCGGTTGCCAACACCTGGCTGCGGGTCGTCGACGAGTCCGGCGAGGTGGTGCCGCCGGACTGTCCCGGCCAGCTGCTGATCGGCGGCCCGCTGGTCGCGCCCTGCTACCTGGACGATCCGGAGCTCAACCGGGCGCGCTTCGTCGAGCTGCCCGGGCTCGGGTACTTCTTCCGCACCGGTGACCAGGCCCGTTTCGACCGGCAGGGCCAGCTGCACTTCCTGGGCCGCGAGGACCACCAGATCAAGGTCAGCGGCCACCGGCTGGAACTCGGCGAGGTGGAGGCCGCGCTGCTGCGGCACCCGGCGGTGGCCGGTGCGGTGGTGGTGCGCGACGGCGATCAGCTGGTGGCCTGCCTGCAGTGCCGCGGCGAGTCGCCCTCGGTGGCCGAGCTGACCGAGCACCTGGCACCGCTGCTGCCCGCGTACGTGCGGATCAACCGGTTCCGGCGGCTGCCGGCGCTGCCCCGGACCCCGAGCGGCAAGCTGGACCGGGCCCGGATGCTGAGCGTCCCCGGTGAGGAGCTGCGCTCCCGGGCCGCCGGTGGGCCAGGCCTGTCCGGGCGCGAGGCGCAGCTTGCCGCGCTGTTCCAGGCCGTCGTCGGCGCTCCGATCGAGCTCGATCAGCGGTTCTTCGACGCCGGCGCCTCCAGCCTGGGCCTGATGCGCTTCCAGCTGCGCTGCACCGCCGAACTGGGGCTGTCGCTGAGCATCGCCGACCTCTTCGAGCACGTCACCATCCGGCGGCTGGCCCGGTTCGTCGACGGCGAACCGGCCGGGCAGCAGGCCGCCACCGCGGCGGCCGGCCCCGGGATGGCGAAGCCGGCGGAGTCGGTGGTGGAGCCGGCGCCGGCGGGATCGGTGAACGAGCCGATCGCGGTGATCGGCATGGCGGTACGGCTGCCCGGAGCCGGCGACCTGGCCGGCTTCTGGGACCTGGTCCGCACCGGGCGGCGCGGCATCGAGCACTTCGACGCCGCGGACGGCTTGGTCGGCGCGCGCAGCCAGCTGGCCGGCCTGCTGGCCTTCGATCCCGGCCATTTCGGCCTCAGCCGGCAGGAGGCCCGGCTGATGGATCCGCAGCAGCGCCACCTGCTGATGAGCTGCGTCGAGGCGCTGGCGCATGCCGGCCTCGCCGAACCGGACCGGCAGCGGGTCGGGCTGGTGGCCAGTTGCGGCGAGAACACCTACTTCCAGTCGATGCTGCGTGAAGGCGATCCGGCGCTGCTGCCCGACAGCTTCCAGCTGGCGTTGCACCACGAGAAGGACTTCCTGGCCACCAAGGTCGCCTACCACCTCGGCCTGACCGGGCCCGCCCTCACCGTGCAGTCCGCGTGCTCCAGCTCGCTGGTGGGCGTGCACATCGCCGCCGGCATGCTGCGCCAGGGCGACAGCGAGGTGATGCTGGTCGGCGGCGTGCTGGTGGACCCGTCGCTGAGCCGGGGCTACCGGTACCGGCCGCAGCACATCTTCTCCGTCGACGGCCATTGCCGGCCGTTCAGCGACGACGCCAGCGGCACCATCGGCGGCAGCGGGGTCGGCGTGGTGGTGCTCAAGCCGCTGCGGCTGGCCCAGCGCGACGGCGACACCGTGTACTCGGTGATCACCGGTTCGGCGGTCAACAACGACGGGTCCGCGAAGCTCAGCTACGGGGCGCCGGCGCTGGCGGGCCAGCGTGAGGTGATCCAGGCGGCGTTGCGGCGCAGCGGGCGCACCAGCGCCGAGCTGGGTTATGTCGAGGCGCACGGCACCGGCACCCGGCTCGGTGACCCGGTCGAGGTCGGCGCGTTGCGGCAGGCCTACGAGCTGCCGGAATCCGGGCACTGCGCGCTGGCCTCGGTGAAGAGCCAGATCGGGCACCTCGGCGCGGCGGCCGGCGTGGTCGGGCTGGTCCGCGCCACCCTGGCGGTGCACCACGGCGTGATCCCGCCGAATGTCGACTTCCACCGGCTCAACCCGGAGCTGGGCCTTGACGGCACCGATCCGGCGCCGTTCTACATCCCCACCCAGGCACTGCCCTGGCCGGCGGACCGGCCACGGGTGGCCGCGGTCAGCAGCTTCGGCATCGGTGGCACCAACAGCCACCTGCTGCTCGAGTCCGGCGCACCTGACGCGCCTGACGCGCCGGTTCTGCCTAGGGCCTCAGGCCGGGTGCCGGCCACGGCGTCCGAGCCGGTGACCGGCAGCCCGGTGCCGCTGCTGGTGCTGTCCAGCAGCAGTGCCGCGGCCCTGCGCGCCGACGCCGACCGGATCGCCGGCTACCTCGCCGAGCATCCCGGCAGCTACGGCCAGGTCCTGCGGCACCTGCAAGCCGGCCGGCCGGCGAGCCGCTGGCGGATGGCGGCGTACTGCCCGGACGCGGACCGCGCCATCGCCTGGCTCCGCTCGGCGGACTGCGTGCTGGTGACTCCCGACGAGGCCGGTGACACGCTCACGGCCGACAGCTTCGCGACCGACGGCGGGCCAGCCGGCAGCCAGCCTGCCGACGCTGAGCTGATCGAGGCCGAGCGGGTCGAGGCCGAGCGGATCGAGGCCGAGCGGATCGAGGTGCTGGCCGCCGGTTGGTTGCGCGGCGTCCCGATCCGGTGGCCGGCCGGCCCGGCGCAGCCACCGTGGGATTTCCCGCCGCCGGCCTTCGAACTGGCCGACTTCGACTTCGAGCGGGCCGCCCCGGTGACCGCCCCCGTCCTTCCGGCGGCCAGTCCCTCGCTGGCCAGTGCCCCGGAAGCCACTGCCCCGGAGGCCAGTCCCCCTGCGGCCGTCGAACGGTTGCCCGAGCAGTCCTGGTTGCACCAGCCGCAGTGGGTGCGCTGGCGCCGTGCCGCCGCGGCCAGCACCGCACGGACGTCCCGGCTGCTGGTCGTGCTGACGGCCGAACCGGTGACGGCGGAGGCGTTGCGGCCCTTCGACGCGGTCTACTCGCAGGTGGTCCGGGTCAGCGCCGGGCAGGCCTTCGGCACGCTGGCCGAGAACGCCTACCAGGTCGACCCGGCTGATCCGGCATCGCTGGTCGAGCTGCTGAAGGAACTGGATCTCCCCGGTCAGGACGGGATCGACTGGCTGCACGCACTGCCGCTGGCGGTCGAGGGCCCGGTGGGTGCGGACGCGCTCGGCCGCGCCGGCTGGGCCTGCCTCGACACCCCCGCCGCGCTGCTGCAGGCGATGGACGGCCTTCCGGCGGCTACCGCGCTGCGGCCGTGGTGGCTGTCGTATCAGGGCCAGCCGGTCGAGGGCAGCGTGCCGCGGCCGGAACTGGGGCTGCTGGCCGGTGCCTGCGAGGTGGCCCCGCAGGAAGCAGGGGTAGCCGGGCACTGGCTGGACCTGCCCGGCCCGGACCTCGGCGACTGGTCGGCGCCGGTGGCCGCGCTGCTGGCGGCCGCGGACCAGAACGGCGCCCGCGCCGGTGACCAGAACGGTGCTGGGATCGATCTACCGCGCCGGCTGGCGCTCCGGCAGGGCTACTGGTGGCAGCCGGCGATCTTGCCGGTCACGGCACAGCAGCACGCCGGCGAGCCGGCAGCCGGGTTGCTGACCGACGGCGGGGTCTACCTGGTGCTCGGTGGCACCGGTGGTATCGGCGCCAGCATCGCGGCCTGGCTGCTGGCCCAGGCCGCCTGCCGGGTGATCCTGCTGTCGCGTCGGGCATCGCTGCCGGCCGAGTTGGCGGGGTGGGCCGACCGGGTCGAGCTGGTCGAGGCAGACCTGGCCGAGGAGCCCGCTGCCGTGTTCGCCCGGCTGGAGCAGCGGCTGGCCCGGCTGGACGGGGTGGTGCACGCCGCCGGGGTGGCTGCCGGTGCGCTGATCGCCCGCCGGGACGCTGCCGCGATGCGGCAGGCGATGGCCGCCAAGCTGCACGGGTGCCTGCTGGTGGAGCGGCTGATCCAGCGCTTCCAGCCGGCATTCGCCGCCTACTGCTCCTCGATGTCGGCACTGTTCGGCGGCATCGGCCAGCTGGACTATGCCGCGGCCAACGGCCTGCTGGACGGTTTCGCCTGGTATCGGGGCGGCGCGGCCGAGAGCACCGTGCGGCTGGGCATCGACTGGGACATCTGGAGCGAGGTCGGGATGGCGCAGGCGGCACAGCAGGCGCTGCGCACCGACGCCCGGCACCAAGCCCACCTCGCCGTCGGACTGGGGGTGGCCGAGGGGCAGCGGGTGTTCGGCCGGGCACTGGCGTTGCAGCTGCCGCAGGTGCTGGTCAGCACCACTGCCCTGGACCGGGCCGGCAGCTTCTACGCACCGCCGTCCGGCCCGGCTCCGGACCGGGAGCCTGCCGCGGCGCCGGGTGCTCCGGCCGGGGCGATGGCACCGGCCGCGGTGACGTCCACCAGTTCGGTGGCCGAGCAACTGGCGGACTGCCTGTGCCGCTGGCTGGGCGTGGACCGGCTCGACCCGGCCGCCTCGCTGTATGACCTGGGCGCGGATTCCCTCGTCCTGCTGGACCTGATCGGTGAGGTGCGGCAGCGTTTCGGCGTCGACATCGAACTGGCCCGGCTGAGCCACCGGGCGAGCCTTGCCGAGGTGCTGGCCGAGTACGAGGCGACCACCGGCACGACCGCGGGAACCTACCCGGCGAGCGGCAACTCGGCGAACGGCGCGACCGCCGGTACCCACCCGACCACCGGCACACCAGCCAGCGGCGCACCACCAGCCGGCGGCACCACGCACGTCGGCACCGCGAACGGCGGCACCGCGCACGTCGGCACCGCGCACCCGACCGAGCCGGTAAGGCTGGACGTCTGGCAGGACGGCACCGGCGGTGACCTGCTCTGCCTGATCCACCCGGTCGGCGGTGACATCCAGGCGTACCGGTCGCTGGTATCGGCGCTGGACCCGCGGCTCACCGTGTGCCTGATCGCCGACCCCGCGCTGTACCGGCCGGAGCTGGCAGGGTGGTCAGTGGCCGAGCGGGCCCGGCGCTACCACCAGGCACTGCAGGCGCGTTTCCCCCGAGCCGAGTGGCGCTGGCGGCTGGCCGGCTGGTCCTTCGGTGCCTGGGTGGCGCTGGCGATGGCCGCCGAGAGCGAGGCCGCCGGGCAGCCGGCGGCCGGGCTCTACCTGCTCGACCCGCCGCCACCGGGCAGCGGAACGGCGTTGCAGGCCTATGACGAGCAGCAGCTGCGGACGGCGTTCGCCCTGGAACTGGAACAGGGCGCGCAGCCCGGTTCGGCGACCGGCGCAGAACTAGCGGCCGGTACCGAGGCGGCCGCCTATGCCGAGCGGCTGGCGCGCTGTGGCCGCGCGAACCTGGCCAGCATGGCGCACTTCCAGTTGCCGCCACTGGCCGAGACGCCGGTCGAGCTGTGGCTGGCCAGCCGTCCGGTGCAAGGCCTGCCGCAGCCCGACCCGGTGGCCGAGCGGCAGCAGCTCTGGCAGGCGCTGCTGCCCGGACTGGTCGGCTGTCACAGCGTCGACACCACCCACGACGGCATCGTCCGGGCGCCGGCGGTCCAGGCGATCGCCGAGGCCATCGACGCTGCCTCGCTGCCGGTGTATGAGAACTGCTAGGCAGAAGGAGGAACACCACGTGGACACCGCCGGCGTCGACAACGTCTGGTTCACCCGCGGCACCAACCCGGCCGGCGCGGTGCGGCTGTTCCTCTTTCCGTTCGCCGGCGGCAATGCCAGCACCTTCCTGCCCTGGCAGGACCTGCTCGGCCCCCGAGTGGAACTGCGGGTCGCCCAGCTGCCCGGGCGCGGTGTCCGGCTGTTCGACCCGCCGGTGGCCGAGATGGATGAGTTGGTTGCCCGGCTGACCCGGGCGGTCGCGGGTCTGGCCGACCGGCCGTTCGCCTTCTTCGGCCACAGCCTCGGGGCGCTGCTGGCATTCGAGGTGACCCGCCAGTTGCGCCGGGCCGGCCGGCCGGGCCCGGCGAGCCTGTGGGTGTCCGGCGCCGAGGGCCCGCGCACCCGCTCGGTCCGCCGCCGGTTGCACGACCTCGGCGACGCCGAACTGATCGAGGCGCTGCGCGAGTACAACGGCACCGCGCCGGAGATGCTGGCGGACCGGGAGATGATGGAGCTGGTGCTGCCCGGCCTGCGCGCCGACTTCGCCCTCAACGAGCGTTACACCTACCGGGCCGAGCCGCCGCTGGACCTGCCGATCCACCTGCTGCTCGGCGATGCGGATCCCTACGTCGAGAGCGGCCGGGCCGACGGCTGGGCCTGGGAGACCAGCCAGCCGGTGCAGCGGCGCTGCTACCCCGGTGACCACTTCTTCCTCTACGCCCACCAGCAGAGCATCGCGGCCCTGCTCGCCGACACCGCGGCGCAGGCAGCCCCGTCGACGACCGGGCACGGCTGGTCGGCCACCGGGCCGGGGCCGTCATGAATCCCTACCAGTCCCTGCCGGCCCGCTCGTTCTGGCGCACGGCGGTGGCCGAGCCCGAGATGCTGGCCGTCGACGACCTGTGGACGCCGAAGTTCGCGCTCGGCCAGGACGACCCCATCCTGACCGCCGGGTCCTGCTTCGCCCGCCACATCGGGCGGACCCTGCTGGAGCTGGGAATGAACTGGCGCGATGCCGAGCCGGCGCCGCCGGGGCTGACCGCGGCCGAGCGTTCAGCGCGCCAGTACGGGGTGTTCTCCTTCCGCACCGGCAACATCTACACCGCGGCGATGCTGCGGCAGTGGCTCGGCTGGGCCACCGGCACCGCCACCCCCGGCACCGAGAGCTGGGTCGAGGACGGCCGTCACTTCGACCCGTTCCGCCCGTCCGTGGAGCCGGCCGGCCACGACTCGGCCGAGGCGATGCTGGCGGCGCGGGAGGTGACCCTGGCCGCGATCCGGGACGCCATTGCCGAGGCCGGCTGCCTGGTGTTCACCCTCGGGCTGACCGAGGCCTGGCACGAGCGCGGCACGGGTGTGGTCTACCCGATGTGCCCCGGCACCGTGCGCGGCACCTTCGACCCGGAGCGGCACGAGTTCCGGAACCACAGTTTCACCCAGGTTCAGCAGGACATTATTGCCGCGGTCGAGCTGGCCCGGGGGGTCAACCCGGAGCTGCGGATCCTGCTCACCGTGTCACCGGTGCCGCTCACCGCCACCGCCACCGCCACCCATGCCCTGACCGCCAACACCTATTCCAAGTCGGTGCTCCGGGCGGTGGCCGGCCAGCTGGCGCTCGAGCACGAGCACATCGACTACTTCCCCGCCTTCGAACTCATCACCGGCGTCCCGTTCCGGGGAGCGTTCTTCGAGCCGAACCTGCGTGAGGTCACCCCGGAGGGGGTCGAGTTCGTGATGCGCCGGTTCACCGCGGCGCTGAGCCGGCGACCGGCCGAGCGCCCGGACGGCGAGTCCCGACCCGAGAAGGGAGGGGACCAGCTCTGTGACGACGCAGTGCTCGACTACTACAACGCCCGCTAGGTTCCTGCTGCTCGGCGATTCCCACGCCGGCCCGATCGGACGGGCGGCGAAGGCGGCCCGAATTCCCTTTGCCGGCGGGCCGATCGGCTCGGGCCGGGACTTCAATGCCGGGTTCCTGGAGCTCAGCGAGGATGACCTGGTGTTCCGCAAGCCCGAGGCGCACAGCTACTACCGCGGCTTCCTCGACGAGCTGGGGGTGGCCGCGATCGCCGAGCTCGGCGTGCCGCTGGTGTCGACCTTCGGCTTCAACGTCCACACCTTCGCCACCACCGAGAACTGGCAGTTCTACCGGTTGGCCGACGGCGAGTTCGCGCCGGGGTTCCTGACCAGCCGGCTGTTCGACGAGATCGTCCTGGTGATGGCCCGGGATGCGCTGGCCTTCTACCGCCATGCCCGCGGCCTCGGGCTGCGGGTGCTCGCGGTGCTGCCTCCGCAACGGGTACCGGCGATGTCGGATCCGCGGGTCTTCCTGGCGGCGCAGGCCACCATGGTGCGTACCCTCGCCGCGCTCGGCGTGGAGCTGGTCGACCTGCGCGCCCGGGTGACCGACGCCAGCGGTTTCCAGCGGCCGGAGCTGTGCGAGGCCGATGACCCCATTCACGGCAACCTGGCCTTCGGCCGGCTGATCCTCGCCGATCTGCTGGAGCGTGGGCTGTGACCCGCTACCCGCACCACCCTCGACTGACGATCCACCGAAGGGACTGTTGAGCCATGGACCAATTCACCCTCGCGGCCGCGGAGCGGTTGACCACCCGTCCACCGGAGAACTACGGGCAGATCTCGGTCCGCTCGCTGACGCCGGTGATCGGTGCCGAGGTGTCGGGAATCGACCTGTCCCAGAAGCTGTCCGAGGAGCAGCTGGCCGAGATCAGGCATGCTTTCCTTACCCATCACGTGCTGGTGTTCCGCGATCAGCAGCTGAGTCCTGAGGACCACAAGCGGTTCGCCCGGTACTTCGGCGAGCTGCGCCGGGCGCAACGCTCCGAGGACGATGACCGCGACCCGGAGGTCCTGGACATCAGGGCCGATCAGAACTCCACCTTCGTCGACGGCAATGACTGGCACACCGACGGCACCGCCGACGCCGAACCGTCACTGGGCTCGATGCTCTACCTCACCGAGCCACCGGCCATCGGCAGTGGCGGTGACACCATGTTCGCCAACATGCACCTGGCCTACGAGATGCTGTCACCAGCCATGCGCGGCTTCCTCGACGGACTGACCGCGATACACGACGGGCTGGTTCCGTGGCAGGGATACCAGCCGCCGGCGGACTACGTCGTCCCCAAGAGCGAGCACCCGGTGGTGGTGCGCCATCCCGACACCGGCCGCAAGTTGCTGTTCGTCAATCCCGGGTTCACCACCCACATCGTGCAGCTGTCCGCCGAGGAGAGCAGGGCGCTGCTGGACCTGCTGTTCGGCCTGGTCCCGACCAAGCCGTTCCTGAGCTGCCGGGTGCGCTGGGAGCCCAACACCCTGGTGTTCTGGGACAACCGGTGCACCCAGCACCACGCGATCTGGGACTACTACCCGCATGCCCGCTACGGCCAGCGGGTGTCCATCAACGGAACCCGCCCCACCGCCTGAGCCCCGGGTCTGCCCGCCTGCTTCGGGCTGGATGGGTCAACTCGGCCAGGCCGGGCGGCTGAGTCAGTTCGGGCCAAGCTGGCCGGCGGGTCAGCCCAGCCGGGCGAGGCTGTCGGCCAACCCGTCGGCGAGCCGGGCATAGGCGGCTCGGCGGCGTGCCACCCGGTCCATGTCCGAGGTCGTGTCCTCGGCCCGGTCCGTGTCCTCGGCCCGGTTCTCTGCCTGGTCCTCGGCATGGTCGGCGGCCGGCCCTGCCCGGTTGGCCGAGGCCTGTGCGCAGGCATGCACCAGGGCGAACGGGTACGCCTCGGCATAGGCGTCGGCGTCGCCCGTTGCATAGGCCGCCGCCAGCATCGCGGCGTTGGCGACCGCGTTGGACTCGGCGAAGGAGTCCCGGTTGGCAGCGGTGCTGTCCGCTGCGTAGGAGTCGGCGAACCTGACCGCGCCGTCGGGGCTGAAGTTGTTGGCGCTGGCGTAGGCACTGGCGCTGGCGTGCGCGGTGGCGTAGGCCTCGGCGTAGCCGTAGGCGTTGCGGTACAGCTCGCGCAGCACCGGCTCGATCGCCGACCGCCACTCCGCTTCGCCGAACCGCTCGCCCGCCGCCGCCCGGGCGTGCATCCGCCGCAACCCGGCGGCCCGGTCTGACAACTCAGCCGGGTCGGACTGCTCTGCCGCTCCCATCAGCGGCACGACGGTGTGGGCCTGCCAGTCGTGCACCACAGCGAACGGCAGCTGGCCGGTACCCGGTGCCTGCTCGACGATGCGCCGGCCCCACTCAGCCGCGGTGCCCGGATCCTGCTCCTCATACAGCGTGCTGAGCACCTGCGCCAGCCACACCGGCACCTGCCCCGAGTCGAGGAACTGCTCGAACGTCGCGGGCCCGGCCGGTGGATCGATCACTCGCGAAAGCGTAATCGCTGCCACGGCCGAGGTAGGCCGCGGTAGGGCGAGGTCACCCACGGCGGCACCCGCCGGGCGGTAGGTTTGCCAGCGTGGCTGACTGGTTCTACCTCCCGCATGCCCGGTGACCCCGCCCGACCGCATTCAGCTCGGCGATTCGTCATGGAGCATCTGGCCCGATGTCGCGGTGCGCGGCGCCGGCTTCCCGGCGCGACTGGTGCTCTCGCTGGTCGATGCCGAGCTGGCCGCCGCTGCCGACGCCTGCGACGATGCGACCGAGGACCGGTACCAGCAGGCCCATGCCGCCGCGGTTCAGCGATTGTCCGAGGCGGTGCGGGCGACAGCCGGCGACCCGCGGTTCCGCGAGGCGATCGCCTGGCAGAACCCGGCGCTGATCCCCACCTGCCTGGACAAGGTGCTCGGCGGCGAGCCGCGCAACGCCCGAGGACGCAACCACGAGCAGACAATTGTCAGCTACCTGCAGCGCTACGCCCTGAAGAACGAGACCATCGGCTTCTTCGGCCCGGTCGGCTGGGCCCGGGCCGATCGCCGGGAGGCCACGCTCGCGGTCCGCCCGGGCGCTGAGTTGCTGAGCCGTCGCACCACCTACTTCGAAAGCTGGGGCATCGACGAGCTGGGCGAAGCGATCGCCGAGCTGCCCGGCGTCCTGGAGTGGTTGCGACCACGCCGGGACACCGCCCTGGTCCTGGAGGACCGCACGGTCCGCTATCCGAGCGGAGCCGTCCGCGAGCTGTCGCCGCTGCAGGCGCGGCTGTTCGCGTTCGCCGACGGCAGCCGGACCGTCCGGGACCTGCTGAGCGAGGCAGCTGGCGAGGAGGATGCGCTTCCACAGCTCACCGAACTCGATCGGCTGGGCCTGCTCACGCTGGCGCCGAGCGGGCCCATCGACGCCTGGCCCGAGCGCGCCCTGGCTGATCAGCTCGGCCTGATCGACGATCAACGGGTCCGCGAATCAGCTTTGGCACCCTTGGCCGAACTGGTCGCCGCCCGGGATGCGGTCGACGCCGCCTCGGGCAGTGCCGAGGACGTACTGGCGACGATCGAGGCACTGCGCGAGCTGTTCGTCCGGCACACCGGGCAGGCCGGCACCCGTCGATCGGGCAGCAGCTACGCCGGGCGAACCCTGGTCTATCAGGACACCGTCCGCGATGTGCGGATCGAGATCGGCTCGGCCGTGCTGGACGCCCTCGGCGAGCCGCTGGCGATCGTGCTGGGCAGTGCGCGCTGGTTGCTGCAGCAGATCGCACTCCGCTACCGGGCCGTGTTTTCCCAGCTATACCAAGCCGAACAGGAACGGACCGGCGAGAACGAGCTGCCACTGGCCACGTTGCTGAACCTGGTCGCGCCGGCCTTGTTCAGCGTCGGCCGCACGCCGCCGGAACCGATCCAGCTGATCCTGCGCGAGTTCCAACGCCGGTGGCGTGAGGTGCTGGGGCCCGCTCCGGAAAGGGGTCCGCAGCAGGTCAGC
>NZ_DASVQG010000178.1:0-8680 GCF_036389215.1 Jatrophihabitans sp. | reverse complement strand
CTCCACCAGCGCGCCGGGCAGCTCGCGGACCACCCGGGACCATTGCGGGTGCGGCACCTCGGCCAGCACCCGCAACTGGTGGGCCATTCCGGCCAGCCGGTCGCGGTCCAACCGGAGCCGGTCGAGCATCGCGCTCTCCAGCCCGCTGGTCCGCACGTCCTCGGCGTTGGCGGCCAGCACCGCGTCCGCGGCCTTGTCGTCGGTGAGCCGGTCGGCGATCGCTCGCAGCGCCGCGTCGATGGCCTCCGGCGTGGCGGCGGCCACGCTGCCGGCCGCGGCGTGCGCGGCCTCGGCGCACGCGCGTACGACGTCAGCACTCATGGCCAGAACTCTACGTCGCCCGGCTCCGGCCGTCCTGGCGGCGACCGGCTGCATCAGTGCCGGCCACGCCCCTCGGCCGCCGGTGGCCGCCGGGGCATCGGCACCCGAGAAGCGGAGTTCGATCGCGACCGAGACGCGCTGGGCTTGAGTAGGCGTGACCGCCTACTCAAGCCCCGGTGCGCTCAACAGCTACTCGGTGGGACTACCAGCCGGCGTAGGGGGCGAAGTAGGTGCAGGCGCCCTGCCCGTGGCCGCGGTAGTGGGCTGAGTTGCCGAGGGTGCCCCAACTGTCGGTGTAGCCGCTCCAGTCGCTCCACACACCGGTGGCCAACCACCAGTCGCCCAGCACGCCCCAGTGGGTGGAGCCGCCGGAGTACCAGTACACCAGCCACACGTAGTTGTCGTTGTTGACCCCGCACGAGGTGCCGTCGTCGATCGCCCATTCGAAGAGCACGACGCTGGTGCCGTCGTGCCAGGTGACGATGGTTCCGGTTGACCGGTCCAGCACATGCACGCCACTGGACGGCGTGTTCTGGATTGTGGTGCACGGGTAGGTGTAGCCGTCGCCGAACGGTGAGCAGTGCCAAAGGTTGACGCTGCTGGCCTGTGCGGTCGCCGGTGAGATGAGCGCCGCGGCAAGCAGCACGCTGAGGAGGAACGCGAACAAGCGGCTTCTACGAATCATGCTGTGAAAATAGGGGACTGCCCGCCTTGACGAAAAGATAAGTACCTGCCGGGATCCGTTCACTTGCTGCCATGCTTAGGTCGAGCAGTTGCTCGACCGGCTGATGCGCGCCGCACATCACAGACGACGTCTGCCGATCGGTGGTCCTAACGCCGGCAGATTTTCCTGCAGCCCACGGCAGAATAGTGCTCCGCGAGGCAGTGGACGGACTCATCGGCGAAGACCCCCCAACCGGCTGGCACCACGCGACCACGGGCTAGCGCCTAGGACTGTCCCAACCTTCGGCAGCCAGCATCATGCCGGCCGAACTGTTCGCGGAGCTTAGGCCTCGGATCCCGCAGTACAGTTCAGCGCACCGGTGGTTGTCGCTACGTGGCCGGCCGAGTCGCTGACGCGTAGGGTGATGTAGCTGCTCGTGCCTATGGTGCAGGAACCATAGCCACCGATTTCGTATTCGATCGGCCGGGTGTTGATCCGGCTGACAGTTGTCCGAGTGACAGTGGCCCATCCGTTGCTCGACGACCAGGTCGCCGTATACGGGGTGGTACCGCCGGTAACGTTGAAGTAGCAGACGAAACCGCCGTTGCCAGTGCTGTCGCAGGCGGACCCGCCGGTGAACTGAATCGACCCCGCTGCCAGGGCGGCGGGAGGACTGGTAAGGAGCACGCCGACTGCAACAGCTCCGCAGGTGACGTCCGCAAACATTTTCCTGGAGTTCACCGTAAATAGTCCTTGGGGTCGTTGTCCATGTTTATAACATACGGCCTAAGCGGGCTGCTGTCGTCGCGCGCCAGTTCACCACCGACCTAGGTCTCGGGTGAACTCGCAGCAACATCGACATTCCCTACCTATGCCAGCGCTCACGCATCAGCGCTCGACCGATGATCCTTGCGGCGTGCAGGGAGCATCACCGCAAAGACGCCCCGCCGGTGGTGATGCAGGTGGGGTCGGAGGTTTGGGCCGGGACGCTGACCGCGTTCCAGGCCGCCTTGACCTTGTTGAAGTTGGTGCAGTTGCCGGGGGTGAGGTTCTTGGCGGCGTTCAGCGTCTGAGTGCGGTACTTGAGGTACGTCATGCCGGTGGTCTTGGCGAGCATGGCGTTGTAGAAGATCTTGCCGGCGGTCTGGATGCCGACGCCGGTGACGGTGGTTCCGTTGCAGGTCGGGCTGGTCGGCTGGCCGTTGGTCGGTTTGCTGCCCTCGGAGGCCAGGTAGAACCAGTGGTTGCCCGGTCCGGCCGCAGCGTGGGTCTCGGTGGTCGGGATGGAGGCGGAGTAGCAGTTCGGGTCACCGAGCAGCGAGGGGTTGTACATGTTGCGGATCGGCCCGTTGCCGGTCAGGTTGACCTCCTCACCGACGGTGTAGTCCGGCTCGTCATAGGCAGCGGGCTCGTTGGCGTAGGCCTCGGTCAGCGCGCCGAAGACGTCGCCGGTGAACTCGGCGACCGCGCCGGAGCCGATGCCGCCGGGGGTGAAGCTGTCAACGGCGTGCCCGAACTCGTGCCCGATCACGTCCAGGGAGGTGAGCCATTCACCGGCGTTGTTGTGACCGACCAGGACCCGGGTGCCGTCCCAGTAGGCGTTGACCTCATTGAGACCGACGTAGATCGAGAAGCCAACGCCGGAGCCGTTGATGCCGTTACGGCCCAGCCAGGCGCCGAGCATGCGCCACTCGGTCTCGAGGGCGAACAGGGCATCCACGCACGCGGTCTCGATGTTGGTGCCCACCCCGTTGCCCCACACGTCATCGCCGCCCGAGAGCACCGCTCCGCCGGGGTAGCTGCGGCAGGAGACGCCCGGACGGATCGGGTCAGTCATCGTCCAGGTGGTGGTGGTCGGGTGGCTGGTGTCGATGGTCAGCGGGCTCGGGCCGTTCCACTTGCCGGTCCCGGAGCCTTCGTGGACCTCGTCATAGGAGTAGGCCAGCCCACCGGTCCTGGCGTCGGTGAACACGTGCAACTTGCTGGACTTGGCACCGGTGTGGCTGATCACCACCGACTCATACGCCAGCCGCGGCGCGCCGATGGCCAGTACCACCTTGCGGACGCTGGTAACCGCGTCGAAGGTCTGACCGGCGGCATACGCCCGGGCAGCGGTCGCGGCCTGCGAGGCAGTCAACCGGGCGGCGGTGGACAGGCTGATCACCCGGTCCTGCGCCACCGAGGTCGACAGCACCTGACCGGCGGCGTCGGTGACGACGACGAAGTCACCGCCGTATACCGGCAGGCCCTTGTAGGTCCGGTCGTACGGAACGTACTGCAGGCCCTCACGGGTCGAGATCACCGCATGCGCGATGTAGGCGTCATCCTTGCTGGCCTGGATCGACGCCGACCGCGAAGCGACCAGCCGGGCGGCCGACTGCGCGGCCAGCACGGACGGTGACGCCTTCGGACTGGGCACGGCGGCAGCAGGACCGGTAGTGAGCGCGACACCAGTGACGGCCAGAGCCGCCATGCCGAGCAAAGCGGCCAGGGTCACGATGCGGCGACGAGGAGAAGCACTACTGGGCATCTGAACCTCCACCGAATGAAGGGGCTGATGCACCGTATGCCATTTATATACTAATTTCTAGAGATTGCCTTATCCGCCCTAAGCCTGTTCAGGACGCTAGGTCAATCAGTGCCTGCTTGGTATGCGTGCGGCCACTGGCGTCGTACGGCGGTTTCATCCCAGCCGGTCTGCAACCGGTTGTGCGCACGGCTGGCCAACGTCGCCAAGGCGCGCCACCTCGATCGGGAGTTCCTGACCCGCGCCTACTAGGTAGGATGCGAGGACATTGACAGCGGTTGCCTCCGCCGGTGTCATCCTCGCCACATCAGCCAGCCTATCGCCCCGACGCGGTCCGCATGGCGCTACTGCCGATAATCAACATTATGTCAATTCGAAAGAAAGCGGCCCTTCCCTTGAGGAAGGTGGCCCTTCCCCTCCGGACACGGCATATTCGCTGGGCGAAGCCGCGCTGAGCGGCAAGGATGCCTGCATGGCTGACGACTTCTTCGGTGACCAGGTCGCCGAGCGCTATGACACCTCGCAGGATGACATGTTCGCCAACGAGGCCATCGAGCCGGCCATCGATGTACTCGCCGAACTGGCTGGTGACGGCGCGGCCCTCGAACTCGGTATCGGCACCGGACGCCTCGCGCTGCCGCTGAGCCGGCGGGGTGTGCCGGTGCACGGCATCGACCTGTCCTCCGCGATGCTCGCCCGGCTGGCGGCCAAGCCCGGTGCCGAGCAGATCGGCGTCACGCTCGGCGACTTCGCGCACACCAGAGTGCCAGGCAGCTTCCAGCTCGGCTATCTTGTGTTCAACACCATCATGAACCTGACCAGCCAGGACGAGCAGGTCGCCTGTTTCGGCAACGTCGCCGCGCACCTGGACGTCGGCGGGTGCTTCGTGATCGAGGTGATGGTGCCGGACCTGCAACGGCTGCCACCCGGCGAGACCGTACGGCCGTTCACGGTGGCGGCGACGAAACTCGGTTTCGACGAATACGACCTTGTGACGCAGCGGCTCGTCTCGCACCACTACCGCTGGGACGGCGACCGGCTGGAAAGCAGCTCAATACCGTTTCGCTATGTCTGGCCGGCCGAACTCGATCTGATGGCACGGATCGCCGGGATGACCTTGCTACACCGCTGGAACGACTGGCATCGCAACCCGTTCACCAGCGACAGCCGGCAGCACGTCTCGGTGTGGCAGAAGGCGCGGTGAGGCTGCCTTCTCACACCTGCGCCACTTCCAACGTATAGCGCACCCCGGGTCTTGCGGCAAGACCCGGGTCGTGCCGCAGAATCGCGGGCCGAGGCCAGAGCCGGATGGCCTCAGACCGGAGCTGCTGACGTGAATCCCTTGACTACCAGCGCGTTCGACCTCCCCGACCACCTCGCCGCCAAGGCCGACCCGAAGCTCATCGCGGGCGACGATCGGCACTTCGCGGCCATTGCACAGAGCCTTGAGCAGTCGATCGCCGACCTGTCCGACCGCCTCGACGCCCAGCGCAAGGCACCCGGCGGCACCGGCCAGAGGGCGATGGACCGGGACTTCGAGATCCATCGGCTGACCGCTCGGCTGCGGGCCCTGCGCCGCTTCGGACTGGACCTCTGCCTCGGACACATGGTGAGCGCGGACGACCCTGAGCCGGTCTACATCGGACGCCTCGGCCTCACCGACAGCACGGGCCGTCGGCTGCTGCTCGACTGGCGCTCCCCCGCGGCTGAGCCGTTCTTCGGAGCGACCCACGCCAACCCGATGGGGCTGGCACGCCGCCGCAGGTACCGCTGGACCGGGGGCCGGATCAGCGACTACTGGGACGAGGTGTTCACCGCGGACGGGATGGCCGGGTTCGAGGAACACCCCGCGCTTGACGACCAATCCGCCTTCATCGCCAGCCTGGGCAGCAGCCGGTCGGCCCGGATGCAAGACGTGCTCGGCACCATCCAGGCCGATCAGGACGCCATCATCCGCGCGGGATCGGCCGGCGCTCTCGTCGTCGACGGCGGCCCCGGCACCGGCAAGACCGTCGTCGCGTTGCACCGCACCGCCTACCTGCTCTACTCCGACCCGCGCCTCGGTCAGCACAGCGGCCAGCACAGCGGTGGCGTGCTGTTCGTCGGCCCGCACCAGCTCTACCTGGACTACGTCTGCGACGTCCTTCCCAGTCTCGGCGAGGAGGGCGTGCAGACCTGCACCCTGCGCGACCTCGTCGCCGAGGGAGCCGCGGCAGCTGTCGAGACCGACCCGAACGTGGTGCGGCTGAAGTCGTCCGCGAGCCTGGTGACGGCGATCGAGGCGGCCGTCCGGTTCTACGAGGAGCCACCCACCAAGCCGATGACGGTCGAGACGCCATGGTCGGACATCCCGCTCAGCGCCGAGGACTGGGCCGAGGCGTTCGAGGCGCCAGAACCCGGAACCGCCCACAACGAGGCGCGCGATCTGATCTGGGAGGAGCTACTCACCATCCTGATGGACAAGTACGACGGCGACGCCTCCCCGCACCTGCTGCGCGGATCGCTGCTGCAGGACGAGGAACTGCTCACGACCTTCAACCGGGCATGGCCGCTGCTCGAAGCGACTGACCTGGTCGCAGACCTGTGGTCGGTACCCGCCTACCTGCGCACGTGCGCGCCCTGGCTCAGCGCCGAGGACGTCCGGGCGCTGCAACGCAAGGACGCCCAGGCGTGGACGGTGTCCGACCTGCCGCTGCTGGACGCGGCGCGGCAGCGACTCGGCGATCCGAAGGCGTCACGGCGCAAACGCCGCCACGAGGCCGCCGCCGCCCGAGAACGCCAGGAGATGGACCTGGTCGTCGAGCACCTGATCGCCGCCGACGATTCCGAGATGCAGGTGATGTCGATGCTGCGCGGGCAGGATGCCCGGAACACCCTGGTCGAGGAGACCGCGCTGCCCGGCACCGACCCGGACCTGCTCGCCGGCCCGTTCGCGCACATCGTCGTGGACGAGGCCCAGGAACTGACCGACGCGCAATGGCAGCTGCTGCTGCGCCGCTGCCCGTCCCGGAGCTTCACCATCGTCGGGGACCGCGCCCAGGCAAGGCACGGGTTTGCGGAGTCGTGGCCGGAACGCCTCGAGCGGATCGGGCTGAACCGGATCACCGTGGCCGGTCTGAGCATCAACTACCGGACGCCGGCAGAGGTGATGGCCGAAGCCGAGCCGGTCATCCGGGCCGTCCTCCCGGACGCCAACGTGCCGACCTCCATCCGCAGCAGCGGCGTCCCCGTCGTGCACGGATCCGCTTCGGAACTGGGCCCGATCCTCGACAGCTGGCTCGCCGCGCATGCCAACGGGATCGCCTGCGTCATCGGCGCCCATGACAGCGAGAACGCCACGGTCCGGGCGCTGGTTCACGACAAGCCGCGCGTCCGGTCGCTGACTCCGGAGCTGTCCAAGGGGCTCGAGTTCGACCTGGTCGTCCTCATCGACGCCGGACCACCAGAAGCCGGGACGTTGGAAGCCGAAGCGTTCCGCAGCGCCATCAGCGGCATCGAAGCGGCGGTCGACCGCTATGTCGCGATGACCCGAGCGACCCGGCAACTCATCATTCTCACGACTCCTGAGGTCGGCTGACACAACGTAGTCGTGGCCGCATGCCCTCGGCGATCGGTGTGCCGGTGTGCCGGTGTGCCGATACTAGGCGGATGTGCACGCATGGTCCTGAGCCGTCCTGGCAGGTGTTGGCCGAGTTCGGGCTGTCCGGTCCGGTCACGCCGTTGCCGGGCGGGCAAGGCCGGTCGTGGCGAGCGGGACCGGCGGTGCTCAAGCCGGCGGACATGAGCCCGACGGCGGTGGCGTGGCAGTCCCAGGTGTTGCGCGCCATCGACGGGCACGCCGCGTTCCGGGTGTCGCCGCCACTGCCGGCCCGTGACGGCCGCTGGGTGGTGTCGGGTTGGACGGCATGGCGGTGGGAACCCGGCCGCCGTCTCCCCCGGCATTGGCAGCAGATCGTGCAGGCAGGCCACCAGCTGCACGCGGCGCTCGCCGCCGTGCCCGTGCCACCGTGGTTGGCAGAGCGTGCCGACAACTGGTCAATCGGTGACCGTGTCGCATGGGGCGAGCTGCCCGCCCGGCACTACGCCGGGGTCAAGCACCTTGCCGAGTTGGTCGCAGCCTTGCGTCCGGTGTCGGGGGTACCTCAGCTTGTCCACGGTGACCTCACGGGCAACGTGCTGTTCGCCGCGGACCGGCCTCCGCTGATCATCGATCTGTCGCCCTACCGGCGCCCGCCACAGTTCGCGGCCGCAATCGTCGTCGCTGACGCCCTGGTGTTCGAGAGTGCCGGACCTGACATCGTCGACGTCCTCGGCGACGATCCCGAGCGAGGCCAGTACCTGCTGCGTGCGCTGATCTACCGGGCGGTCACCGACCACTTGGCGCGGCCCGAGCTGAGGCGCACGGATGCGGACGACCCTTACCTGCCGGCCGTCACTCTCGTGCTCCGGCTCATGCAGCGACCATGAAGGGCATACCCTCATGCAGCGACCATGAAGGGCATACCCTCATGCCAGCCTGCAAGAGGAGACCCATGAAGCTGCCGCGGCTCGCCGGTACCGTCCAACGCCGCCTGCTGGTCAACTACCGGGTCGACCCGGAGGTGATCGCGTCGCTGTTGCCCGCACCGTTCCGCCCGCAACTGGTGAACGGGTACGCGGTGGCTGGCATCTGTCTCATCCGGCTCGGTTCAATGCGACCGGTCGGTTTGCCGGCCCGGCTGGGGTTGACCAGCGAGAACGCCGCGCACCGGATCGCGGTCGAGTGGGACACCTCGGACGGCCCGGGGACGGGTGTGTACATCCCCCGCCGCGACAGCGATTCCCTCGTCAACGCCGCGGTGGGCGGCCGGATCTACCCGGGCGCCCTTCACCGGGCCCGTTTCGACGTCGTGGAGACCGAGCACGACCTCCACGTGGCGTTCACCGCCCGGGACGGCAGTGTGGCGGTGACCCTGGACGTGCACGTCACCGCGGAGCTGATCGGAAGCCGGCTGTTCGCCGACACGGCGACCGCGTCGGCATTCTTCGAGCAGGGATCGATCGGCTTCTCCGCCACCGACGACCAGGACCGGTTCGACGGCCTGGCGCTGCACACCACGGCCTGGATGGTGGATCCGGGAGTCGCGGTCCGAGCCGAATCGTCGTTCTTCGCCGACCGCGCACTCTTT
>NZ_DASVQG010000177.1:0-6048 GCF_036389215.1 Jatrophihabitans sp. | reverse complement strand
TGGTCGGTTTCGTGGTGCTGGCACGCCCGTCGCCGAGCGTGCTGCGAGCCGCCGTGATGGCCGGCATCGCCCTGGTCGCGCTGGCCACCGGGCGGCAGCGCTCGGCGTTGCCGGTGCTGGCCGCCAGCACCTTCGGACTGCTGCTCTGGCAGCCCGGCCTCGCGGTCGACTTCGGCTTCACCCTGTCGGTCACCGCGACGGCGGCGCTGCTGCTGGTGGCCCCGGGCTGGGTGCAGGCGCTGCGCCGGCGTGGGGTGCCGGCAGGACTGGCGGAGGCGCTGGCGGTCGCCGCCGCGGCTCACCTGGTCACGGTGCCGATCATCGCCGGCATCAGCGGCCGGATCAGCCTGGTGGCGATCCCGGCGAACGTGCTGGCCGAGCCGGTGGTCGGGGCCGCCACCATCCTCGGGCTGCTGGCGGCGCTCAGCTCGGTGCTGTGGCTGCCGCTGGCGGTGCTGCTGGCGCAGCTGGCCGGCTGGCCGTGCCGGTGGCTGGTCTGGGTCGCCGAGTACTTCGGGTCGCTGCCCGGCGCCTCGCTGCCCTGGCCCTCCGGCGTCCGCGGTGGGCTGCTGCTGGCAGCGCTGAGCACCGGGGTGGTGCTGCTCTGCCGCCGGCCGGCTGCCCGGGCGCTGCTGGGGGTCGCGGCCGTGCTCGGGGTGCTGATCCAGATCCCCGGCCGGGCGGTGCTGATCAGCTGGCCGCCACCGGGCTGGATCATGGTCGCCTGCGACATCGGGCAGGGTGACGCGCTGGTGCTCAATGCCGGGCAGGGCAGCGCCGTCGTGGTCGATGCCGGCCCCGACCCGGTGCCGGTGGATCGCTGCCTGCACGAACTCGGGGTGACCCGGATCCGGTTACTGGTGCTGACCCACGATCATCTCGACCACGTCGGTGGCGTGTCCGGGGTGCTGCACGAGCGCGAGGTCGACCGGGTGCTGAGCTCTCCGCTCACCGACCCGGTCACCGGTTACCGGCTGGTGCTGTCGGTGCTGGCCAGCCACCATGTCCGCCTGGAGCAGGCCGAAGCCGGCCAGAGCGTGGAGGCCGGCCAGGCCCACCTCGACGTCCTGGGCCCGAGCCACGTGTTCGCCGGCTCGCGCTCGGATCCGAACAACTCCTCGGTGGTGCTGCGGGCGACGGTGGCAGGCGTGCGGATCATGCTGCCCGGCGATGCCGAGATCGAGGCCCAGGACGACCTGCTGAGCTCCGGCACCGACCTGCACGCCGACATCCTGAAGGTGCCGCACCACGGCAGCGCCTACTCCGACCCGGCCTTCCTGCAGGCCGTTCACGCCCGGTTGGGGTTGATCTCGGTCGGCGCGGGCAACGACTACGGCCACCCGTCACCGCTGCTGCTCGCCGAGCTGGCGCGGCTCGGGGTGCCGGTGGCCCGTACCGACCAGCAGGGTGACATCGCGGTGGTGGACCAGGCCGGCCGGCTGGTGCCCATCGTGCGCTCGGTCAGGCCGGCCACCGGCTGAGCTTGACCTTGCCGTGGCGTCAACGTTTAACGTCGGAGACCAGCGCCCAGGCCGGCCAAGGCAACCGAACGGCTGCAGGCGAGTAAGCACGAGCGCGGGAGGGGAGAGCTGGCACGGTGCCCTGGTCGATCGCCGAGGTGGCCCGGATGTCGGGGGTCAGTTCGCGCACCCTGCGGCATTACGACGAGATCGGCCTGTTGCCACCGGCACACCTCGGCGCCAACGGTTATCGCTACTACGAGCAGACCGAACTGCTGCGGCTCCAGCAGATCCTGCTGCTGCGCGAGCTCGGCCTGGGGCTTTCCGACATCGCGGAGATCCTCGACAGGCAGCGTGACCCGGTGCGGGCGCTGCGCGAGCACCGTCAGCGGCTACTGCACGAGCGGGACCGGCTCACGGTGCTCGCCCGGACGGTGGCGCGGACCATCGACCAGTTGGAAGCGGAAGGAAACAGTGACATGGCCCAGATCAACCGGCCGGAGAACCTCTTCGAGGGCTTTGACCCATCGGCCTACGAGGACGAGGCCCGCCAGCGGTGGCCCGAGGAGTACGAGCAGTCCAGACGGTTCACCGACAGCCTGACCGCGCAGGACACCGAGCAGCTGCAGCGGGAAATGACGGCGGCCATGATCCGGATGGCGGAGTTGATGGCGGCCGGCGAGCAGGTCGACAGCCCGGCCGTGCAGGCCGAGATCGACGCCGCCTATCACGGCGTCTGCCGGTTCTGGACCCCGGACGCCGCCGCGTTCAAGGGCCTGGGCCGGATGTACGTCGAGGATGAGCGCTTCAAGGCGAATTACGACCGGATCGCCGACGGCCTGGCCGAGTTCTACCGCGACGCGATGGCCTGTTACGCCGACACCACGCTCAGCTGACCGGCAGCGTTCGGCGGCGCTGACCGGCAGCGTTCCTCAGCGCTGCCCCGGTCCCGCTGCCAGCGGTCAACCGATCGCGATGCTGACCGTCTTGCAATTATTGCTGGAAACCGGATCGCTGTAGCCGTCGAGGTCCTGGGCGCACGCCTTGACCGTCACGGTGCCGCTGTAGATCGTCGGGTTCACCATGATGGCCGCGCTGGTGCTCCTGCCGTAACCGAGCACTCCAGGCTCACAGGCCGGGGTGTCGGGATTGATGTTGTAGTGATTGGAGATGAGCGGACAGGTGTAGTCCGATGCCCCGGCGGTGGCGTGCGTGAGCGTGAAGTAGAAGGAGACCGAGGCGGCGGTCGTCGTGCTGAGATTCTTGATGGTGAACACCACCGGAAGCTCCTGACCGTGCTGAGCCTTGGTGTACCCAGCGACCGTGTTGCCGGTGATCGCAAGATCGACGCTGGAGGTGGTGGTTGCCTGCGAGGCTGTTGTCAGCAACAGCGTGCACGCCAGCACGCTTGCTGCCACCAGGAACACAATGATCTTTCTGCGCATAGCGCACCCCCGTGTCGCTTGCCGGTTTGAGGAGTCGGACCGTAGCGCCTGACGTGGTCATATCGGAAGGCATCAGGACGAAGCTCCACCGCCCCTAGCGTCAGATTGTGCTGTCCGTACTACCGATTCACCCTTATGTGAAGAACACATTCGGGCAGCAGTAGCGCACGCCTCAGCTCACCCTGAACCGCCGCGGCGACCGTCAGCGCCGTGTGGTCCGCAGGGCGAGCTGGTCGATCGCGCCGACGTGGACGTCGAGGGAGATGGCGCGGCCGGCGCGGTCGATCGCCAGCACCCGGCCGGCGCCGTTGGTGACGAACAGCCAGCGGCTGTCGGGTGACCAGACGAACGTCCGGCCCCCGAGGGTCTGGTCCGAGCTGGTCGTCACGCCGGTCAGGCGGTCGGCGCCGGTGCTCAGATCCAGCAGGTGCACGGTGCTGGCGCCGATCCCGTTGGGTTGCAGCAACGCCGCCGTCCGGCCGTCGGGGGAGATGGCGCCGGCGTTCTGCTCATAGGCATCCAGCGAGGCCTTCACGGTCTGCCGGGCACCGGTTGCTCGGTCGATCACCACGCTGTCGCAGCGATAGCTCTCGTCGCACTCCAGGGTGAGCCAACGGGTGGGACCCACCGCCAGCAGGGTTCCGCCGGTGATCCGGTGCATGCCGTCCT
Organism: Jatrophihabitans sp.; assembly: GCF_036389215.1. Lineage (GTDB taxonomy): Bacteria > Actinomycetota > Actinomycetes > Mycobacteriales > Jatrophihabitantaceae > Jatrophihabitans_A. Next base: position 2,474 of record NZ_DASVQG010000177.1, on the reverse strand, counting down.
GGCGCAGGTCATACATCCCGCCGATGCCGAACATCAGGACGTTGCCCGCCCGGTCCGAGGCTTGCACCGTCGCGTCCTTGGGAATGGGAACCTGGACGCCGGCCGGGCGGCCGTCCAGGGTGAGCAGTGACAACGCCGTCGCGGTTCCGGTCTCGGTCTCGGCCCACAGGTGCCACGGGTCCGGACCGGGCAGCGCCGAGGCGGCCTGGTCGAGCGCGGGCGGCAGCTGGGTGGCGGGCTTTCCATCGCGCACGACATAACCGGGCACCGAATCCATCGGATGGACGATGGCCCGGTCATGCCCCACCACGAAGAAGATCGGGCTGGCACTGCCCACTTCCGGCACCGACGTGCGGGTCACCCGGCCGCGCCCGAGTTCGATCCGTACGACTATCCCCGGGCCTTGCCCGAACAGCTCCCAGCCGGCGGGAACCGCGAGCAACGGATGGCCGAGATCGGTGACCGAGACGGCGCTTGCCTGGGCCCCGGCCGGCTCCACCGCCGTGGGAGCAGGCGATGCCCCGAACAACATCCCGGACAACGATTGCCCGGACAACGGCGAACCGGTACGCCGGGGCGGCGAGTGCGACTCGGGCAACGGGCGGGCCGCCACTGAAGCGGATCGCGTAACGCTGGCCCCGGCCGGGTCGGTACCGGGCAGCGGATGGGTGGCGCGCTGGTTCTGGGTCAACAGCAGCGCCGCCACCGCCATCGCGGCGACCAGCAGGGACCACCACCGCCAGCCGCCGGGATGGCGCGGGTCGCTGTCCAGGTCAGGGTCCGGGCCGAGATCGAGCCAGTGCTCCGTGCCCGCATCCGGGTCCCGTTCGTTCACCACGTCATTATCCTCCACTGCCCCGTTCGGCAGTGCGAGCGCGCTACCCGGGCCAGCTGCCCAAGTTCGTTGCCGCGCGTCCCAGCCTATACTCCATGACAATGCAAACAGAGAGTTCGGCGGTGCCTTCTAGCCGGCGCCGTGCCGCAAGGCCAGTTGAGTGAGCGGCGGGAGCCGCGTCCCGAGCGGCTTGGCCACGCCGGTGGCCCGGTTGATGATCATCACCCGGCCGCCGGCGTCAGTGACGAAAAGCCAACGGCTGTCCGGCGACCAGACCAACTGCGGACTCATCTGGTTCTCACCTCCCGGGGGCGTCACATCGATCGAGCGGTCGGCGCCTGAGTCGAGGTCCAGCAAATGGATGCCGCCCGAGCTGATGCCGTCGTGGAGCAGCAGCATGGCCGCGGTCCTGCCATCGGGTGAGATCGTGCCGGAGTTGGGCGCGAGGGAGTAGACCGGCGTATCCAAGCTGTGGCGAGCGCCGCTGCGCCTGTCGATGACGACGTTGGCGCAGGAAAGGCTGTCATCACACTCGACGGTGAGCCACCGGGTGGGCCCGCCGGCAAGCAGGACTCCGGTGGTGATCCGGTGGACGCTGCCGGGCCGGACGTCATAGACGCCGCCGATGCCTGCCAACAACAGGTAACCGGCACCATCGGGACCCTGCACGCCGGTACCGGCCGGAACCTCGATCGTGACCCCGGTAGGGCTGCCGTCCAGTGTCAGCAGCGCCAGCACGTACTGCTCAGTGCCAGGCAGGTCGAGCCACAGGTGCTGCTGGTCGGGGCCCGGCAGCATCCACGCCCCGTGCTGCAGGGACAGCGGCAGCTCCGCGGCCCGCTTTCCATCGCGTACGACATAACCGGTCGTGTCGTCCAGCGAGCGGACCAGGACGCGGTCGGAGCCGACGAGGAACACCACCGGAGCGTTGCGGCCCGACACCGGCACCGCGGTGGTGGTGATCCGCCCGAGCGCGAGCTGGATCCGGACGACGACGTCCGGGCCCCAGGCGAACAGCTCCCAGTCGGCGGGCACGTCGAGCAGCGGATGCCCGAGGTTGGTGACCTTCGCCGGGGCCAGCCGCGCTCCGGTCGTCAAGCCGCCGGACAGCCCACCCGGGGATGCACTGACCGAGGTCGGCGGCGGGTCGACGAACGATCCGGAAGACACTGGACTCGAGGAGAGGGTGCGCGACTGCGCGCTCGACGTGCCGGTCGCGGACGGCGAACGGGGCGACGTCGCCGCCCGGTTCGTGCCGTGCTGCGTCTGGGTCAGCAACAGCGCCACCACCACCAGCCCGGCGGCCGCGCCGTACCACAGGTACCGGCGCCGAGGATCCGCCGGCTTGCGGCCCTCATCCGGGTCCGGTCCGAGGTCGAGCCAGTCGACGCGGCCCGGGTCGTGGTCGTAGTTGCTCACCTGGTCATTCTCGACCTGAAAGGCGATGATGTGCCCGAATAATGAGAAGCTTGCCGTGAGTAGCCGAACAGCACGCCGGGCGGTGACGCTTCAGCGCCTGGCCGAATGTGCAACAGTTCCGTTTCGGTCCGCGTTTGATGGGTATGACGACACAGATCGCCGTACTGCCGGTGATGCGGTTGAGGCGCAGCCGGCCCGAAGCCGCCCGCCGAACGACGGA
>NZ_DASVQG010000176.1:0-12528 GCF_036389215.1 Jatrophihabitans sp. | reverse complement strand
CTGCGCTGCAGCACGTAGCCGGTCTCGTCGTTGGCGTTGTCGGTGAAGCCGATCACCATCGACGTGCCGGTGTTGGTCAATGTCAGGTTGGTCGCCGCGGACGGCGGACCGGCGACCGAGTACGACCCGCAGTACAGATCGAAGTCGCTGCCGCCGCCGACGTTGGTGGCCCGGACGCACACCGTGTGGTTGCCCTTGGCTGTGGACTTGACGGTGTAGAAGTTGTAGCCGTGGTTGTCGCCGTAACCGGGGTTGCTGGCGTTCAGGCCTGAATAGGCGGCGTCGGCGGTCTTGGTGGAGGTCACCACGCCGTCGAGCACCAGCGAGACCTGCAGCGGGCCGGTGGTGTCGTAGTCGATGGTCCAGCCCGTGATGGAGTAGTAACCCCAGTAGCCCAAGGCCGAACTGGTGGACAGCCCGCCGGTCGGGTTGGCCGGCTGCTGGTGGGTCTGGACCGCCACCCGGGGAGCGGAGCTTGCCGAGCAGGTGCTGGTGCAGTTCTTGGCCGAGACGTAGTACTCGATGTAGCGCGCAGCGGGGGCTGTGGTGTCGGTGAACGAGGTGCTGTTGGCAGCCGCGCTGAAGTAGCTGGTGGTGGTGCCGCTGACCACCCGGCGGATCTGGTACCCGGTCTCGTTCGACGCGTTGTCGGTCCACTGCAGGGTGACCGAGGTTTGCAGCACCGACGGCGCGCTCAGGTTGGTGGGTGCTGCCGGGGTCGGCGGCGCCGGGTCGTAGTCGTCGTAGCAGTAGGCCGGCGGATCGCCTGCATCGCAGGGATTGATAGCCGACGCGGGAGCGGCAGTCGCCAGCAGAGCGGCGACACCGGTGAGGGTGGCCGCGGCAGTGACCGCCAGGACTCGCTTGATTGCCTGCAACGTTCTTCCCTTTCTGGTGGATGGTTCGATGCCCAGAAAGAGCTGCCGATGGGGGCGGTGATACTGGAAGCTGTTGGCAAGTACTGCCGTAAGAACGGGCCTCCGTTTAGGTATTGAATGCCGGCCTGGCAGGTATCGCGTATCGGACATCCAGCACATCCCAGACTTGGTGCCAGTGCCGGGGGTGTCGTCATCCCCGATTAGTTTTTTCACAATCTATAAGCCAGCTATGCCTTATGACACCAACGTTCCTCAGCCATCAGAACATCCACTCCGATCCGTTTCGCTGATCTCCCGCCATCACATTCTCCGGCCAGCGCTGGCGGCGGCCCTGACGGCTCTGGGCTGGCAGGTCAGCCAGCAGAACAGCTGGCAGCCAGCCGACGGCGGGCTACACCGCGCGCCGGTTCCCCACCTCGTATTGGTGGCTGATGAGGCAGGCGTGCTGCCCGATGGGCCGGCCGGGCGTCCACCGGTGGGCACCGCCTATCTTGCGGTGGGCTCGCGTATCAGGCTCGCCGAACTGATCCGGGCGGTGACCGCCGGGGCGGCGGCCGCCATGGATGTCGACCAGCCGTTCACCGACCTGGCAGCACGACTGCACCTGATGCTGTTGAATCCACTTTCCTTCGAGCAGAGCAGCCAGTTCGCCCAACGCTTGGATGCCTTGCGTGCAGCGGCCGATCGATTCTCCGGACTCACCTCGCGGGAGCGTCAGGTGCTTGTCGCCCTGGTTCAGGGGTGCACCGCGGCCGAGATCGCCCATCGCGAACACCTGTCGATGCCCACGGTTCGCAGTCACATCCGCTCGATTCTCGCCAAGCTGAACAGCTCCTCCCAGCTGGCCGCCCTAACGCTCACGTACCGCGCGTGTGGGCTCTTTGAGGTGGTTAGAGAGATGCGAGAACTTCATCACTTTTGATGATGTTAGATCGGCGTTAGAACGTCAGGGTTATGCCTGACACACTTCCCTTCCCAAGGAGATATCCAGATGACCAGCCCAACAGGTGGACAACAGTTCTACAGCGCACTGCAAGAGAAGGCGATGGCGGCTGTGCAGGACACCTTCAAGTCCACCCTGTACCCCGTGCAGTACCCCTCCCAGGGTGATTTCAAGTGGAACTGGCAGGACGGCAACCAGGTCTTCAACGATGACACCTACCAGTACGTCAACGCCCTCGCCAAGCCCGGTGACGTCGCCGGCACGGTCGCGCTCTCAGACGCCGGCGGCTTCGCCAACGCCTACGTGGCCGTCCTCAACGCCATGGAATTCTCGCTCAGCTCGGGGGATCAGGCCGAGCTGGACAAGGCTCAGTCTGACGCCTCGGTGGAGGCCGGCACGATCGTCAGTGACTACGAGACCTCCTTCGGCACCATCACGCCCGCCCAGATGACCGACGCCGGCGTGTCGACCAAGCTGGACTACGTGATCAGCTACGTGCTCGGCTCGCAGTGGAGCGGTGCCACCCCGCCGCTCAGCCAGACCGCGATGGCGAGCGCCGAGGATCTCACGGCGTTGCTGCCTAACGCCCCGATGAGTGCCGACCCAGTGATCACGGACGTGACGACGTACCTCAACCTCATGCAGCCGGTGATCGGGCTCAAGGACCAGTTGCAGCGAAATGACTGGACGCTCCGCCAGCTCAAGAACAATGCGATGCACCCGTCGGAATCCAACGGCGGGATGCAGACCTTCCACCCGAACGACGGATCGGTGCTGGCCGGCTACAACGACGGCTGGGAGATCAGCGACTCGATCGCCTCGATCAACAACGACCTGCAGAACATCGGCCGGACCATCTCCATCGAAATGACCACCTCGCAATCCTCCAGCAGCGACCTCGAGGTGACCATGCAGGGTCAGGCGGGCTTCACGATCGGCTCGATCCTCGAGTTCTCCACCGCGGCCAACGTCAGCTACGACATGTCCAAGACCAAGGGCACCAGCACCGACTGCAGCGTCAGCATCACCTACGCCGGCTACTCGATGGTGTCGGCCGGCCCGGCCGCCTGGCAACAGGCCACCAACGTCGGCTTCTACTCGGCGGACCCGATCAGCCAGGCAGTCGCGAACGTAGGCCAGGACGTGACCGGCTTCAAGTTCCTCAACACCCCGCCGTATCAGTTCGGCTCGCTGGCAAGCGGCGGCAACTTCGGCCTGCTGACCAACCTGCTGATCTCGAACTACCCGACCGTCAGCATCACCTACACCAACGCCGACTACCAGACTTTCTCCGAGTCCTGGGACGAGCAGGCAAGCGGAAGCCTGACGCTCTTCGGATTCATTCCGCTGGGCAGCGTCAGCCAGAGCGCCGGCGGCAGCTCGCACAGCCAGAGCGCTGACAACAGCACCTTCACCGTGACGTTCTCCCCCTCGCCCGAGGTGACCGGCGTGCCCCAGGCCCTCAAGACCGCGTACGTGATCGGCGCCGCGGTTGCCAATCCCGGCACCACCGGCTGAGCAGCTGAGCAACAGGAGCAACGACCATGCCTATCCAGATGCAGCGAGGCGTCCAGATGCAGCGAGGCGCCGCCATGCCGAGACCGTATGCCGGTAGCGTCGCGGCCGTCCACGACGACGCGTTCGCCGCGATCGGCCAGCTCAGCTACGCCGGCCTGTGGGGTGGTGCCGGCACTCTGACCACCGTCGCAGGCCACCCAGGGGCCAGGGTCGACCTGCAGGGCTACACCGGGGCCCCGGCCCATCAGATGAACCTGCAGGTTCAGGTCAATGGCGTGTATGGAAATCCCAGCACGCTGGCCACCGTACTGGTGGCCAGCACCGTAACCGCGCTGCTGCCGCCGAGCCCTCGTAGCGAGCCCCAGCAGCGCGAGATCGTCCGGGTGATCAGGAGCGCGCTGTTCGCGAGTCTGGACGACTTCGAACGCGCCCGCGCCGGCGCACCTGGCGTGAGCCCGTGTATTTGGTTGGTCACCGGAACGCCGTCGTCCTGATGAATGCGACTGTCGAGCCTCCAAGGTCAGGCGCGGCAGCCGGGTCGACGGGAGGGAGCAGCGCTGCCTGCTCCCTCCCGTCCGCTGCTGCCGAGGGCGGCACGTCCTACCAGGTACTCGCCGCCGCGATCAACGCGCAGATCGAGCTGATGTACCACACCAGCATCACGCCGGTGCAGAGCCCGAGCCAGGGCAATTTCCCCTGGTACTACGAGAATGCCAATCAGGTCTTCAACAACGCGACGTTCGGCTACGTCAGCGCCCGGGTCAGCCCCGGCGCAGCTGCCGGCCTGGCCATGCTGTCCGGGCCGGGTGGCTATCCCAACGCCTACGCCCAATTGCTGTCCCAGATCGAGTACGGCATCAGCTCGGCCGATGTGACGGCGCACAACCAGAGCGCGGTCGCCTCCGCAAGCTACGGCAACCAGGTTCTCAGCCGTCTCAAGCAGGCTACGTACCAGCCGACCGGCGCCAACGGCGGCATGCTCACGGTCGACCCCGACACCGGTGCCGTCTCTGCCGGCTGCCAGGTCGGGTACGGCATCGACAACCCGCTGGCCACCCTGTCCAACGGCCTCCAATCGGGGCAGCCGACGGTGACCGTCCAGGTTCCGGCCGGCAACGGGAGCACCGCGACCATCAGCTACACCGGCTGCCAGCTGGTGGCGGTACAGCCCGCAGCCTGGCAACAGGCCACCAACACCGGCTGGTACGACGCCGACCCGCTGTCCCAGGCGTGGCGTAACTGGCGCAACGGCCAGCAGGACGTCACCGGCTACCGCTTTCTCAGCACGCCGAGCTACGACCTCGGACCGCTCGGCTCAGGCGGGAACTTCGGGCGGCTGGTCAGCCTGCTGATCAGCAACACCCCTACCGTCACGTTCAGCGCTGAGCCCTCGGTGGCTTTCGTGGACGCCGTGACCTCCGATGTGGTCGCGGCCTTCCATGAGTCACTGAGCCTGCTCAATCTGGCCCGGCTGGGCGACACGGAGCTGTTCGCCCTGCCGGATTCGGCTGACCTGCGCAGTGAACCGACGGTGCCGCAGCTCCAGCAGAGCGCGTACGTGGTCGGCGCCTGCCTGGATTTCATCTCTCAGGACTGAAGGCGGTCAAGGCCGCTGGCAACGCCCACCCGTTCGGCACGTGTTGAGCACGCCACAGGAAGGCACATCAATGACGGTCACCTTGTGCGACGTGTCCGAATACCAGCCCCACTACAGCTCGGCCTACCCGAGGGACGCGGTGTCCTTCCGGGTCGACAACGGCTGGCGGCTCGACTACAAGGCGATCACGAATTGGGCGCGGATACAGCCTGATCTCGACTCGGGCCGGCTCGCGTTCGCCCTCGCCTACGTGGTGCTCATCCCTGGACAAGAGGCCGCGATCGTGGCGCGGATCAAGACCGTGCTCGGTCCGGTTCCGAACGTCCGGCTGGCTTTCATGGTCGACGTCGAGTCCGGTCCTTACTTCGCCGGTCCGGGCGACCATTCCGGCAGCGCGAACGAGCTTGCCGGGATACTGGCGACCTACGCCCGATCGAGCGAGCGGGTCGCCGGGTACGCCAACAGCGGCGACTGGGCCAACTGCTGGCCCCGGCCGCCGGCCTGGTTGAAGCGGTTCACAGCCGAGTACAGCTCAAGCAATCCGGGCAGCTGGGGCTGGCAGTACACCGACGGCACGGACACCTGGCCGGTACCGGCCGGCTGGCCCCGCGACACCGCCCCGTTCGGCCGGTGCGACCACAACGTCATCAACCGCACCTTGGCCCAGGCCGTCGCCGACCTCGGCGTGGCCCCGCCGAAACCACCAGCACCCCCTGCTCCCTCTCCCGGAGGGGCCACTACTCGCCGGAGGCGAAACCGCATGCTGTTTCTCGTACAGGTCGACTCGAAGGAATGCGAGCGGGCCAAACTGCGCTGGCCCGGCTGGTTCATCTGCGACGGCTTCTCCCTCACACACGTCAGCACGCCGGCTGACAGGGCGGCGCTCGCCACGGTCATGACCACGGCCAAGAAGCCGATCTCGATTGCCCAGTACAAGAGCCTGGGCGGGGCCGTCGCATGAACCCCGCCGTGCGCAAGTACGTCAAGGATCTCACTGAGCGAGTGCTGTGGACGTTTCTCGAAGCGTTCTTCGGCGCCGCGGCCCTCGCCTACGCAGCGGCCGGGGTCGATCTCGACCCGGCAGTGACCGGGTGGTCAGCTTGGGAGAAGATCCTCATCGCCGGCACGACGGCCGGCCTCGCGGCGGTTGGCGCTCTGGTCAAGGGCCTCATCGCCTCGCGCCTCGGTGACACCGGCACGGCATCGACGGTGCGCCTCGACGATCTCGACGACGCCGCCGGGAGTGCCGGCGGTGCTGACGGTCCGACCGGGCTCGGAGTGCTGGTGTCGATCAGGGACGGCGCCGGTCCGGTGTCGATGCAGGCCGGTGCGCCGGCTACGGGGTAAGGCGATCGCAGCGAATGACCCACCGTGCAGGAGCTGATCAAACCGCCGGCCGGCTCACTGCCGCGATCAACGCGCAGATCGCTCTGACGATGGGGTCGGGAATTGGGTGCGCAGGAAGCGGTCCCACACCCGGTCGGGCATCAGCCGGCGCTGGGTGACCAGGTAGTGCGCCGACGGCGTGACCCGCACCCGGACCGGAGCCCGCCGGGCGGTGAGAGCGCGGGCGATCACCTTGGCGACCACCTCCGGCTCACCGCCCAGCTTGGCCAGTGCCCCGCGCTCGTAGACCGCCTGGGTGGCTTCGGCCACGCTGCGGTTGAACTCGTCGTACGGCCCGGACTGCTCGCCCGGCGAAGGGACTTCCGCGACGGCCCGCTCGCTGAAGGATGTCCTGATGATTCCTGGCTGAACGACCGTGACCCCGATGCCGAAGCCGGCCACCTCGAAGCGGAGGGCGTCGGACAACGCCTCGACGGCGTACTTGGTGGCGTGGTAGGAGCCGCCACCGGGAAAGGTGAAGTTCGCGCCCATCGAGGACACGTTGACGATCCGTCCCCGGCCCCGCTCCCGCATCGAGGGCAGTACCAGCTGGCACATCCGCAGCAGGCCGAAGACGTTCGTCTCGAACTGGCGGCGGACGTCGTCGAGGGCCAGCGTCTCCAGCGCGCCGGACTGGGAGTAACCGGCGTTGTTGACCAGCGCGCCGACCGCACCGGCTTCTGACACCACCGTGTCGACGGCTGCCCGCCGGGAGTCCTCGTCGGTGACGTCGAGGGAGAGCGTCCGGCAGCCGGCCGCCTTCAGGTCGGCGAGGTCCTGCTCCCGGCGGGCCGTGGCGTACACGGTGTGACCCTGGCGGGCCAGCAGCGCGGCGGTGGCCCGGCCGATCCCGGACGAGCAACCGGTCACCAGCACCGCACCGACTGACGACATGGCTAGCGCCAGCTGTCGTTCAGGGTGAGGGTCGCCGCCGTCCCGGTGTTGACGGTGCGGTTGCTGGAGCCTTCCCAGGTGACCGTGCCGTCCGGGTTCTTCTTGATGTACTTGTACTGGATGGCGGTGTTCTTCGGCAGCCACACGGTGCTGGACCAGACCGGATAGCCGGCCGACGACAGCGCGGGGGCCAGGTTGGTGTTCCAGGCGCCCAGCAACGGGTGGTCACCGACCACGAACACGTTCTGGCCGAAGGCGGTGGTCGCGTTCTCGTTGAAGGTCACCGCGACGGCGCTGCTGGTGCTGGCGCTGCTGTAGCTGTGGAAGGCGACCGCGCCCTGCGCCGGCACCGTGATGGTGGCGGTGCCCGAGCTGCTCACGGTGACCAGCGGGCCGCTGCAGGTGGTGCCGGACGCGGTTCCGTGGATCACGTCGCAGTAGGTGCCGGCAGCCATTCCGGTGGTGAAGGTGCGGGTCACCGCGGCGTAGGTGTTGTTGATCGCGACGAAGCCGGCCGAGCCGCGGCTGAAGGAGATGACGTTGTTGCCGTCGCTCCACCAGTTGGCCACCGCGTTGCCCGCCACCGCGTTGTGCCAGCCCACCATGCCCAGCGTCGCCTGCTGCCGGTCCTGGCACAGCCAGGTGCCGGCGCTGCCGCAGTCGGTGGCCGTGACGAAGCCTGCTGCGTCGGCCGGCGGCGATTGGTCGTTGCTGGTGAAGGTGAAACTCGAATACACCTGCGGCGAGCCGTAACCCCAGGCGAGGGAGAAGATGTTGGCCAGCTGGTAGGTGGAGCCGTTCTTGTAGTTCAGGGTCGAGCCGTCGCGGTCGGTGTCGTGGTTGTCGACGAAGGTCACCGACTTGTTGCTCGGCTCCATTCCCCAGCTCTGGCCGAACGTCTGCAGGTTGGCGATGCTGCCCTGGAACTGCTCCTTGAGCTTCTTGCCGTAGGTGAACTCCAGCACGCTGCCGTTGGTCTCGTAGGCGGGCGGGTTGACCGCGCCGCCCGGCATGACTTCCTGGTAGAGGAAGGCGGGACGGGTCAGCTGCGCCTTGATCGCCGCGATGTCGACGGCATCGATGTGCTTGGCGGCGTCGAGACGGAACCCGTCGACCCCCAGGCTGCCCAGGTCATTGAGGTAGGCGGCGAGCTTGCCGCGCACGTAGCCGCTCTCGGTGCGCAGGTCCGACAGCTGCACCAGCTCGCACTTCTGCACGTCGGCCTGGTTGTTGTAGTCGTGGATCTGGCCGTCGGAGTTCGGGCAGTCACTGGGGTAGTGGTGGAAGTCCTGGCTCCCGTAGAGACCCGGGTAGGTGTACTTGCCGGTGAACGTGGTGCCCGCGTAGCCGGAGCTGCCCGTGCCGCCGGTCATGTGGTTGAGCACAGCGTCGGCGTAGACCTTGACCCCCGCGTTGTGGCAGGCGGTGACCATGGCCGCGAAGGCGGTGCGGTTGCCGAGCCGGCTGTTCACCTGGTAGCTGACCGGCTGGTAGACCTCCCACCACGGGTGCCCGGAGCCGGCCAGCGTGACCGATTCCTGGGGCGGGGCGACCTGAACCCCGCCGTAACCGTTCGGGCCGAGGACGTTGGTGCACTCGCTGGCGACCGAGTTCCAGTTCCACTCGAAGAGGTTGGCGATCACGTCGCCCCGCGGCGGCGTGCTGGCGGCGGCGGCCGGCGCGGCGCTTGTGAAGACCGTGGCGACGAGCGCGGCCGCGACCAGGGCGGTGCTGGCCAGGCCCGCCGACAGCGCCGCTCGGAAACCTCGGATGGGTGCGGGCATCGTTACTCCTCGGGCGAACGCTGCGGGGTCCAGGGCCAATCCATGCCAATCCTGACGTGCCGCCAGAGTTTATCGCCAGTACCGGGTCAGCTTCCGACTCAATGTTTCCTCAATCTTTTCGCCCTCCGCTTCGCACGGCTACGCTCGGCCCGGCGGGTTTGCGGCGGATAGGGGCGCGGGCACGGACCGGCAGACCCGGCTCGCGCAAAATGATCTTTGAAACCTAAACGGCTATTGTCCCGTTCAACGGTTTCACACTATATTGCGGCAATGAACGCCGCTCAGCTGCCGCCGCGAACGAGGTCTGCGTTGTGACGACGTTGTTCGTGGGCAATACCCGAACCGAGGAGATGGTCGGGGAGCTGTCGGCGCTGAGCCCGGCGGACCGCCTGTACGGCGGGTTCGCCGCACTGCGATTGCTGTGGTTCGCCGGATCTGGCGACGTGCTGGTCCTGCCGTACCCACCACGGCCGCACTACCTGGCCTACATCACCGCGGTGACGGGTGCGGACCCCGGGTCGCTGGTGTTGCTGTGCCCACCGCCCGGCGCACTCGGTATCGACCTGCTGACCCCCGATCGCATCGCCGAGCCGCATTTTCGTGAGCAGGTTCGCGTCGCCGTTCGGGACCAGGGCGTCGACCGGGTGTTTGCCGTCTACAAGGACGTGCCCGTGACGCAGCTCGCCACCGCGGTGCGTCTGGCCGTGCCGGGTCATGCTCTGAGCGCTCAAGGCGGAGATGCCTTCCTCAACAGCAAGGCAGCATTTCGGGCCTTCGCTGCCGGGGCCGGAGTGCCGATCATCGACGGACTGGCGACCGCTCGACCGGAGGAGGCCAGAGCCGTGGTCACCCAACTCCTCGCCGCGGGTCACAGTGCGATCCTCAAGCGGGAGTTCGCCGTGGGTGGGACCGGCAACGAGGTTCTCAGCCCGGTGGCCGGTGTGCCGGTGGTGGGCACCGAGAGCGCCGTGGTGCTCGCCGACGACGCGGCGGTGAGGAACTACTTCGCCCGGCGCTGGGACTGGCTCAGCGCAGGTGGCCGGCATCAGGTGGTGATCGAGCGGTACTTGATCGGGTGCGACACCTTGTTCGGGGAGTGCGCCATCGAGGACGACGGACCGGAGTTGCTGGGCGTGGGGGAATGCGTCATGTCACCGGTCGAGATCGCCGAAGTCATTCCCGCGCAGGGCCTGGGCCAGGCCCCCCGAGCCGCACTGGTGCGGGCCTGTCTCCAGCTGTCCGGCGTTCTGCATGCGATCGGCTACCGCGGCTATGTCTCCATCGACGCGGTGCTGACGCCGACCGGAGAAATCTTCATCACCGAATGGAACGCCCGGTTGAGCGGGTGCACCCACCTGAACCTGGTGGTCCACCGCCGGCTGCTCAAGCCCGAGCATCAGGGCCGCCGGGTGACGTTGGAGCAGCATGACTGGGTGGTGCCCTCGTTCGAGGCCGCCGTCCAGCGGCTCGACGACGCCGGCTTGGCATTCGACAGGGACACCGGTACCGGCGTCCTGCTCACCTCGGACGTGACGCCCGACAAGACGGTGACGTACTGCATGGTCGCCGAGAATCTCACCGGCGCCCGGGCGCTGGAACGCCGGCTCCGCACGCTGTTCACCGAAGCGGAGGTCGACGCCGCCCACGACACGGTTCCTCCGGCCGGAGCTCAGATGAGCAGCGCATGAAAGCAGTCCTGATGCGCTCGACCGGCGGCCCCGAGGTGCTGGCTGTCGAGCAGGTGCCCGAGCCCGTCCCCACCGCTGGGCAGAGCCTGGTCGACGTGACGCTTGCCGGGGTGAACTACGACGACCTCGAGCGGCGAGCCGGCGACGTCCAGCCGCTGGCACTGCCCGCCGTGCTCGGCGTCGACGCGGTGGGTCACCGCCGCCGGGACGGGCGGCGGGTTGCCGTACTGCTGCGCGCGGGCGGCGGCTACGCGCAGGTGGTGGTTGCCGAGGACCGGTACACCGTCGAGGTGCCCGACTACCTCAGCGACGAACAGGCGGTGGCGCTGCTGGAGCAGGGCGGCACGGCCTATGGTGCGCTGATGCTGGCTGGGCGGCTGCGCGCCGGCGAGGCCGTCGCGGTGTCGGCCGCGGCTGGCGGCGTGGGCCACCTGGCGATCCAACTGGCCCTGGCCCTGGGCGCGAACCCGGTGATCGGGCTGGCCTCCACCGCCGCCAAGCGAGCGCTGGTCACCGAACTCGGCGCCCACCGGGTGCTCGACCCAGGGACGGGTGATCTCGGCGCGCAGCTGCGTGAGGCGTCCAGCGGCGGAGTGGGCCTGTTCCTGGACTCCGTCGGTGGCGAGCTGACCCGCGCGGCTCTGGACGGGCTGGCACCGTTCGGCCGGCTGGTGTCGATCGGCTGGCGGGCCGGTGGCGGGCAGGCCGCCGACCGGTGCGGGCCCGTCGAGGTGTCGACAGAAGCGCTGGTCGGCCGGTCCATCGGCTGCGCAGGGTTCTGGATGCGGCACGTGGTCGAGGACCGGCAGTTGTTGACCGGCATCGCCGACGAGCTGTTCGACCTGGCCAAACGCGGTCAGTTGGTCGCGCGGATAGACCGAACCGTCTCACTCGCCGAGGTGGGGCAAGCGCATACGGCACTAGCCACCCGGGCTACCGCTGGCAAGATCCTGATCGATGTGAACCGGGAGCCCTGAGTTGTATAGCCGTTACTGCCGCTCGATGCTGAGCACTCCGGCGACCGCGGAGGACAAGTACGCCAGGTGCCATCACTCCGGTGCCGACGTCTGTCAGGTGGATCTGGAGGATTCCATCCCACCGGCCCGCAAGGAGGAAGCGCGGCGCAAGGCCGTGGCCTTCTTCACCATGGCCGACCCGTCGACCCGCTGCTCGGTGCGCATCAACAGCGTCACCGAGGCTGCCGGCTTGCGCGATCTGCTGGCCCTGCGGGAGTACTCCGTCACACCGACCATCGTGGTGGTGCCCAAGGTGGAGTCCGCCCGCGACCTGGAGATCGTCGAGGCGGTGCTCGGCGGCGAATGTCCCGGGTTGGAGCTGCTGGCCGTGGTGGAAACCCCACGCGGGCTCGAGCGCCTCCGCGACATCACGACGTTCTCCGGCCGGCTGCGGGGGATCATCTTCGGATCCGCCGACTACGCCGCGGCACTGGGCATCGAACTGGCCTGGGAGCCGCTGGTCTACGCCCGGTCATTGCTGGCCAACGCTGCCCGCGCGGCGAACATCGAGGCGATCGACTCGCCGCTGTTCGACCTGACCGACCTCGCACTGCTGCGCCGGGAGGCTGAATGCGCGCGGGCACTCGGCTACAGCGGCAAGATAGCGCTACACCCTGACCAGGTACCGGTGATCAACGAGGTCTTCTCGCCCAAGCCCGCGGAGCTCCAGCATGCGCACCGCGTGGTGGCCGCCGCCCATCGCAGCGGGCAGGGCATCACCACGGTGAGTGGATCGATGGTCGGGCGTCCCTTCTTCGAGGCATCCCGGCGGTTACTGGACGAGTTCGAGCCACTCGTTGCTGCCGACTCTTCGACGAGCCGTG
>NZ_DASVQG010000175.1:0-34754 GCF_036389215.1 Jatrophihabitans sp. | reverse complement strand
ATCTCGGGCGCCCTGGTGGCGCTGATGCGCACCGGCGAATCGATTGCCACCAACTGCGTGATGGGAGCGGTGTGGGGGTTGCTCGGTGGCGCGCTGGTCGGCGCGATGGTCTGGGCCGGCCAGCAGGCCGCCCGGGACGTCGAGACCTTGCGGGCCATCCAGGACGACTGAGTTCAGCGTCGGGCGGCCTCGCCGGCAGCGCTGAGCCGCTGCTGCAGGAACGAGCGCTCGGCGCCGTTGGCGGTGACTGCCAGAGCCGCGTCGTAGGCATCCATCGCCTCGTCGTGGCGGCCCAGCCGCTGCAGCAACTCGGCTCGGGTGGCGTGGTACAGGTGGTAACCGCCGAGTTCCAGTCCCTCGATCGCGGCCAGCGCCGCTGCCGGGCCGCGGACCTCGGCCAGCGCCACCGCGCGGTTGAGCGCGATCACCGGCGTGGGGGTGCAGCTCATCAGCTGGTCGTACAGGCGCAGGATCTGATCCCAGTCGGTCTCGGCAGCGGTGGCGGCGTCGGAATGCACGGCGTTGATCGCGGCCTGCAGCTGGTAGGGACCGGGCCGGCCGCGGCGCAGGCAGCGCCGGACCAGCTGATGACCTTCCTCGATCAGGGCCCGGTCCCACCGCCGGCGATCCTGGTCGGGCAGCAGCACGATCGACCCGTCGGCCGCGGTGCGCGCCGCCCGACGGGACTGGGTGAGCAGCAGCAGCGCCAGCAGGCCCAGTACCTCCGGCTCGTCGGGCATCAGTTCAGCCAGCAGCCGGGCCAGCCGGATGGACTCCGCGCAGAGGTCCTCGCGTACCAGCACATCACCGCTGGAGGCGCTGTATCCCTCATTGAAGATGAGGTAGACCACCGCGAGGACGGCACGTAACCGCTCAGGCAACTTCGCTTCGGCCGGCACCCGGTACGGGATGCCGGCGGCCCGGATCTTGGCCTTGGCCCGGACGATGCGCTGCGCCATGGTCGCCTCGGGCACCAGGAACGCACGGGCGATCTCCGGCGTCGAGAGCCCGCCCAGCAACCGGAGGGTGAGCGCCACCTGCGCGGCACGGCCCAGTGCCGGGTGACAGCACGTGAAGATCAGCCGCAACCGGTCGTCGGTCACCGGTCCCACCGGCTCGGGTGGCTGATGGCTGAGATGCAGCAGGACAGCTTCGGCATGGCGATTCTCGCGGGACGCTTCGCGTCGAAGGTGGTCGATCGCCCGGTTGCGAGCGGTGGTGATGATCCAGCCTGCCGGATTCGGCGGGATGCCGGCTTCCGGCCACCGGTCCAGGGCCACCACGAAGGCCTCCTGAACCGCTTCTTCGGCAACGTCGATGTCGCCGAAGGAGCGGACCAGGGTGGCCACCGCACGGCCGTACTCGGACCGGAAGTGGCTCTCGATCTCGGTAACCGCGACCGGTCTCGACACAGCCATCGCTGCCGACGCTAGTCCGCGGCCTCGTCCTGGAACGGCCTGACCTCGACCGGCGCGCCGCAGGCCTTGGTGGCGTCGGCCGCCCAGGCCAGCGCCGCGTCCAGGTCGGGAGCCTTGATGACCCAGAACCCGCCGAGGTGTTCCTTGGTCTCGGCGAACGGTCCGTCGGTGGTCAGCAGCTCACCGTCCTGCATCCGTACGACGGTGGCAGTGTCGGCCGGGTGCAAGCCACCGGCGAACACCCACGCGCCCTCGGCCTGCAGCCTGGCGTTGTACTGATCGACGTCGGCGTACATCCGCTCGACGGTCTCCGGCGGGGGCATCTCCGCACCCTCGACCATGTGCACCGACAACAGATACTGCTTCATCGCGCTCTCCCCTGTGAGCAGGAACCGGCCCGTTGCCGATCCTCTATCCAGACAACGAACGGGCCAAGGCCGAATCGACACCGGGACGAGAATTTCCTGCGGCCAACTTTCCCGCGGCCGACGCCGGGGGCAGCGAGAGCCGCGGGAGGGGTATTCGGGCCGGGCGCTACTGAGCGGCTTGGTACTGCTCCAGAACGCTGCCGCTGATGCGGCCGCGGTCCGATACCGCAATGCCGTTCTCCGCTGCCCAGGCCCGCACCGCGGCGAGGTCCACCGAAGCCGACCGGCGCCCGCGACCACGGCCGCCGCTGCTGCCGCCGCCACGGGTGGTGCGAGCACCAACCGGCCTGCCCGCGTCGATATACGGCTTCAGCGCCTTTTCCAGCGCTGCTCGGCTCTTCTTGCTCAAATCAATCTCGAAGCTGCGACCGTCAAAACTGAAGGTCACGGTCTCGGCGTTGGGAGAGCCGTCGATGTCATCTGTGGTGACCACTGTCTTTGCCATGGACGCATCGTCCATCATGATCAAGTGCGCAGTCAAACCGACACAGCACATTCTTTTACTCTGACGTCCTTTTAGGGTGATTAAACCCGAACTTACGCCGGGACTTAGGATAGTCCGTCCATGTGTGCTGGGCGACATACGCCATCGCTGCCGCACCGGGCCGACGTGGATCACTCGTGGCTGGCGTGGAAAACCGCCTCGATCCCGCTGCGGCGGGCACGCGCGCAAGCCGAACGGCATGCTCGGGAGAACGTGGCCGCCATTGACTGCCTGCATAGCGTTGGTGACGAAAGCGACCGGCTGCTCAACCCGCCGGGTCCGGGTTCCAGGCCACCGAGAAAAGCGGTCGCACATCCTGCAAAGCCGCCGGCCGTGGCATCGCTGAGCGCGGGTATATCCGCTCCCAGTCGACGGTGCGCCGGTGCACCAATCCAGCGGTATCACGCGGCGCGAAAGTATAAGGCCCGGTTACCCGGCCGACGAGCAGCGACTGGCCGCCTGATACCAACACCGCGATGTAATCGCCGGGCCGAACCCCGTCGACGAATTCAGCAAGTGCCCGCAATGCCCGTGACGGCCGCCGGGAGGGGCTGGCCTGCAGTTCGCGCAATGCCGCCAGGTCTCCGGCAGAGGCGTCGGCCGGTACGCCGGCAGCCTCGCCGAATCCGACCACGCCGGTCAGCACCGCCCGGCCCAGCGCATGCTCGGACTCCGGGCGCAGCACCCAGAGGAACCCGTGTGACTCGGTGGCCGAGCCGGCCGGAACCGGATCGGGCTCCGGCCAGAAGTAGTCGAGGCCTGCTGGAGTTTCGGGGAACAGCGGCCGGTAGAACTCCGGGTCCTTGGCGATCAGCTGGCTGCGGTGCGAGCGGTGCAGCCGCTCATCGCCCAGCCAGGTCGGCAGCAGCGAGTCGCGCCGCAGGTCATCCTGGGTCAGTTCGCGAACCCAGGGCGCGAATTCCGCGATCTTCCCGGCAGTCGAGTCCGCATGGCCGCGGCTGGTCCAGACCCGTACGCAGTCCAGCCCGTATCGCACCAGTGCGGGGGTACATCCCCGCCACATTCGCACGACCGGGTGGTTCTGCCAGCCGTATTCGGGCAATTCCAGTGCCCGCAGGATCTGCAGGGTCTCCACCCGCTGCTTGCCCAACCGCTGGCGATCCAGCACCTGCGCCGTGGCCAGGAAACTCGGGTAGGGCAGGAACGTCTGCACCTTTCCAGAGTGCCCGACGCGCTCGGCCGGTCGGAACGCCTTGGCGCTCCGGTGTGCCGGCTAACTTCGAAGGAGGGGCCGGATGCTGAGGATTTGTGACGAAGTGCCGATCGGGCCGTGCGCGTCGTGGAGAACGCTGGTGGTCAGGCCGATTCCGCTCGGCCCGAACGTGACACTGGTGTCGAACCCGACCCAGTCACCGCGTGGCTCGGTGAAGAGATGGGCAGTCAGGTCGAGGTTGGGAAAGGCGACCTCTCGGGGGCTGACGCGGACGGTCATGCCGTTGGCGATGTCGAGAAGACCTGCCGTGCTGGCGACCTGGCTGACCTGCTCGTCCCTGATCAGGGGCAGTGGCGTGCGCACCCAGAAGGCCGCGCGGCCGGGCTCGGCTTGTGCGCGGCGTACTTCCACCGAGGCGATGAAGCCGCCGGGCCACACCGTGGTGGGCGACCACGCCGGCATGGCCTCCGGTGGCGGAATCGAGGCAAGTGGCGTGGCCTGGAGGTCAGGACTGTCGTTCGGCTGCATCAGCCACGCCCGCAGCAGTACGGCAGGGCGCCCGCGGTGTTCGAGGACGGCCTCGACGAGTTCGATGGTGCGTCCGGGCCGGGTGAGGTTGACCTCGACCTCGACCTCTTCGACGGGGAGCTTTCCGAGGATGTCGTAGGAAAGGCGGCCGATGACCAGGTCGCCGCGCCGGGCGTCATGGT
The DNA here is from genome assembly GCF_036389215.1 of Jatrophihabitans sp. Taxonomy (GTDB): domain Bacteria; phylum Actinomycetota; class Actinomycetes; order Mycobacteriales; family Jatrophihabitantaceae; genus Jatrophihabitans_A. The sequence goes on along the minus strand of NZ_DASVQG010000175.1, from coordinate 30,540 downwards.
CAAGTTCGACCGCGTGCGCGAGCAGGCCGAGCGCGGGTGCGATGTGTTGCTCCGCCGTGTTCCACGCTCCGCTGACGTGCTCGGTCGGCCGGAAGGTCGTCTCGCCGGTTCGCTCGAAGTAGGCCATCGACGGGTCTCGTCTCCTGTGGGCGCGCGGGGGTGAGGTTCAACTATGCCGAACGTGCTCAGCCAGTAGCGTGGGACGTCCGCGCTGTCGAGGCGGCTGATCGCGAGACCCAAACCGATACTGCTCAGCAAGGTCACAGGGGGCCCTGCGGGACAGCCGAGTCCTGCGACGTCATTCGTTGAAGTGTCGGGTGGCGGATGAGGACATCGACGCGTGCCTACGCACCAGCACCGGAGGCCACCAGGCCGCGGACACGGCCCCGCCCCTGGTAGCCCAGGGCATCGTGGTCACCCGCCGCATCGTTCCCGCCGAATCCCTTGACCAGCAGCAGGACACCGGCGGCCACCTCGAAGAGTCCTCCCGGGACGGACAGGGCCAGGCCGACGTGGTAGCCCGCGACCTCGAGCAGCCCGCCGAGTGCGAAGACTGCGTAACCGAACATTCCCCACGCCGCCAGGAGTCGGGGCAGCAGGCGTGCCTGCAGCAGCACCCGGCAGAAGAACACGCTGCCGGCGCCGAGTGCCACCATCGCCAGCCAGTACGCGTACTGGCTGGTCTCCTGCGCAACCCGCCCGGCAGCGGCAAGCGCCGGTCCCGCGCCACCCTCGGCGTTGGCGTCGGCGTCGGCACTCTCACGGGCCAGCGGTAGAAGCGCCAGCACGCCCAGCGTCGAGACCGCCAGCAGAACTGCTTCCACCGTGCGGGTGATCAGGTAGGTGTTGGCGGTGGGCAGGTGATGCCGCCGGAGAACGGGGAACGCCACCACACCGATGGTGGCGACGGCAAAGGAGTTGAGCAGCATGAGCACGACGCCCACTGAGAGCTGCGCCTGCTGGTCTGCGCCTCGCGGCAGCGGGTCGACGCCGCTGGTCGCCGAGGCGACCAGGAAGCTCCCGCCCCCGTACAGCAAGAAGCCGAGCAGGATGAGCCCGCCCACCACTCGGCCGGCTGATTTTCTGTTCATGTCGAGAACCTTTCGTGGGGACGGAGAGCCTGCGGTGGAACCTGACCTAACAGTGTTAGGTTGGTGAGGTTGACGGTAACCTAACGCTGTTAGGTTGTCTAGCCGTCGCAGTGGCTCGTTCCGGACAGGGAAGAGGAGCAAGTAATGGGGCGAAGGCCGGCGGCGGACGCGACTCGCGCTCCGGTGTCCAGGGAGCGTGCCCTCGGCGCCGCGCTCGCCGTGGCGGACACCGAGGGCATCGACGCGGTGACCATGCGCCGGCTGGCGCGCGAACTCGGGGTCGAGGCTGCCTCGCTCTACCACCACGTTCGGGGCAAGGAGGAGATCCTCGACGGCCTAGTCGACCTCGTCTCCGGCGAGATCCCCGCTCCGGTAGCGGAGCCGGCTGACTGGCGAGCGGTGACCCGCGAGCGCGCGCGCAACACTCGGGACGTGCTTCGCAGGCACCCCTGGGCGGTCAGCCTGATGGCATCGCGCACCACGCCGGGACCGGCCACCCTCCGTCAGCTGGAAGCCGGCATCCGGCCCTTTCGCGTGGCCGGCTTCTCGGTCGCGATGGCCGCCCACGCGATCTCGGCCGTCGACAGTTACGTCCACGGCTTCGTGCTGCAAGAAGTGAACCTGCCCTTCCGCGACGAGTCGGAACTCGCCGCCATGACGGGTGCCATCATGCAGAGCTTCCCGGCCGAGGACTTCCCGCACCTGTTCCAGCTGACGGTCGAGCACGTGCTCCAACCCGGCTACGACTACGGCAACGAGTTCGGCTTCGGGCTGGAGGTGCTACTCGACGGCCTCCAATCAGCGCTCGACCGGTAGCAGGCTGGGCGTCGGGATCCGCGGCGGGGTGCGCCACTCCAGATCGAGCCGCAGTTACACGTTGAAGCGGAACTCCACCACGTCGCCGTCGGCCATCACGTAGTCCTTGCCCTCGATGCGCACCTTGCCGCGCGCCTTGGCCTCGGCCATCGACCCGGCGGCGACCAGCTCGTCGAAGGACACCACCTCGGCCTTGATGAATCCCCTCTCGAAGTCGGTGTGAATGACTCCGGCGGCCTGCGGCGCGGTGGCGCCCTTGGGGATCGTCCAGGCGCGGGACTCCTTCGGCCCGGCGGTGAGGTAGGTCTGCAGGCCGAGGGTGCGGAAGCCGATCCGGGCCAGCTTGTCCAGACCCGATTCCTCCACCCCCATCGACTGCAGCAGCTCCAGCGCCTCGTCGGGCTCCAGCTCGGTCAGCTCGGCCTCGGTCTTGGCGTCCAGGAACACCGCCTCGGCCGGCGCCACCAGTTCCCGCAGCGAGGCCAGGAAGTCCTCGTTGGCCAGCTCACCGGGATCGACGTTGAACGCGTACAGGAACGGCTTGGCGGTCATCAGGTGCAGCTCGCGCAGCGGCTGCAGGTCGAAGCCGGCACCGCCCGCCGCGAAGACGGTGCGGCCGGCGTCGAGCACCGCCTGCGCCTCCTTCACCGCCGCCACCACCACGAGCTTGTCCTTGGCGGTCCGGGCCTCCTTCTCCAGCCGCGGCAACGCCTTCTCGATGGTCTGCAGGTCGGCCAGGATCAGCTCGGTGTTGATGGTCTCGATGTCGTCGGCAGGTGACACCTTGCCATCGACGTGCACCACGTCGGGATCGGTGAAGGCCCGGATCACCTGGCAGATCGCGTCGGCCTCGCGGATGTTGGCCAGGAACTTGTTGCCCAGCCCCGCGCCTTCCGACGCGCCCCGGACGATGCCGGCGATGTCGACGAAGCTCACCGTGGCGGGCATGATCCTCGCCGAGGAGAAGATCTTCGCCAGCACCTCCAGCCGCGGATCGGGCACCCCGACCACGCCGACATTGGGCTCGATGGTGGCGAACGGGTAGTTGGCGGCCAGCACGTTGTTACGGGTCAGCGCATTGAACAGCGTCGACTTGCCGACGTTGGGAAGTCCGACGATGCCGATAGTGAGGGCCACGGGCGTGCAGTCTACGGCGCGGCGCCGGCCCCACCCGACCGCCGACACCGCCTGACGTTCCGGTCGCCCGCACCGGTGCCGCCGCGCGCCTGCGGCAGAACTGTCATAGGCGGGGATCAGCATGGGTCCATGACCACATTCGCAATCCTGGTGCTCGGCCTGCTGCTCGGGTCGGCCCTCGGCGGGGCTGCCGGGTACTGGTACGGCCGCGCCCGGGGCGCACTGTCTGAATTGTCGCAAGCGCGGCTGGACGCCGCCCGGGGCGCGGCGGCCGGCGACCTCGCCGAGCGCCAGCACTCGATCGAGGCGCTGGTCAGCCCGATCCGCGACGCGCTGCACCAGGTCCAGGCCCAGCTGCACAGCGCCGAACGGGACCGGCTCACCGCGACCTCGGCCCTGGATGAGCACCTGTCGGCGATGCGACTGTCGGCCGACGGCCTGCGTACCGAGACCGCCCAGTTGGTGACCGCGCTTCGCGCGCCACAGGTGCGCGGCCGGTGGGGCGAGCTGCAGCTGGAGCGGGCGGTGGAGATAGCCGGCCTGGTGGAGCACGTCGACTACCTGGTTCAGCCCACGTCGCCGGGCACGCCGGCCAACGACGGCGCGCTGCGGCCGGACCTGGTGGTCAATCTGGTCGACGGCAAGCACATCGTCGTCGATTCCAAGGTGTCCTTCGCCGGTTACCTGGAAGCCATGGAGGCGCGCGACGAGTTCAGCCGGGCAGCGCGGCTGAAGGCCCATGCCCGGCAGCTGCGCCGGCACGTCGATGACCTGGGTGCCAAGGCGTACTGGAACCGGTTCGATCCCTCGCCGGAGTTCGTGGTGTGCTTCGTCCCGGCGGATGCGTTCCTGGACGCCGCGCTGCGCGAGGACCCGGCGCTGCTGGAACATGCGTTCAGCCGCAACGTCATCCTGGCGACTCCCACCACCCTGGTGGCCCTGCTGCGCACCGTCGGCTACACCTGGCGCCAGCAGGCGCTGGCCCGCAACACCGCCGAGGTCAGCCGGCTCGGCCGTGAGCTCTACCAGCGGCTGGCGAGCATGGGTTCGCACCTGGACAAGCTGGGCCGCTCGCTGGACGCCGCGGTGAGCAGCTTCAACAGCACCGTCGGAACCCTGGAAGGCCGGGTGCTGGTCAGCGCTCGCCGGCTGGCCGAGCTGTCGGTGGTCGATCCCGCTGCCGACGGCCAGCTGGCCCAGACGGAGCAGATCCTGGCGGTCACCCGGACGCTGACAGCCGAGGAGTTGATGAGCCGGGTAACGTAAGGCTCGTGTCACCTGCGAATGGAGCGACCTACGTGCCGGACCAGCCAGAGGCCCCTCACCGCCTCGCCGGGCAGCGTCCGTACGTCGAGCCGTTCCACGGCTCCACAGCTGCCGACGGGTCATCCGCCGATGCCGGGCTGCCTCAGCGCCACCGGCCCGAATCCGGGCTTCCGGGCTGGCTCGCGGTCCTGCTGCTGATCGGCATCGCCGGGGTCGGCGGCCTCATCGACTCCCTCAGCGGGAGCGCGGTCCGGGGCGTGTTCAACTACAGCCTGGTCTTCGCCTCACTGATCGCGATCCTGGTGGTCCGCCGCAGCCAGATGTTCAACGTCGTGATCGCGCCGCCGCTGGTGTACTTCGCCGCCTCGGCGGGCCTGCTCTACGTGCGCACCGGCGGCTTGCACAACCGCGGCAAGCTCATCGACGCCGCCACGAACTGGATCGTCTACGGCTTTCCGGCCATCGCCGGGGCCACCGCGGTCGTGCTGGTGATCGCCGGCATCCGGTTGATGGCCCGGCGCTAACGCCCGGCTACGCCCGACGCTCACTGCTTCTCGGCAGCGAGCTACTTCTTGGCAGCGAGCTACTTCTCGTCAGGGAGCTACGTCCCGGCACGCACTACTTCTTGGCAGCGAGCTTGAGGTCCCGGCGCAACTCCTGCGGCAAGGCGAAGACCAGCCGCTCCTCGGTGTGGGCAACCTCGACCAGATCGCTCCAACCCCGGGCGGCCAGCCACTCGGCTACCTCGCGCACCAGCACCTCGGGCACCGAAGCGCCTGAGGACAGCCCGACGGTGCTCACCCCGGCCAGCCATTCGGGCTGGATCTGCTCGGCGTTGTCGATCAGGTAGGCCTGCCCAGCGCCGGCGGCCCTGGCGACTTCGACCATCCGCACCGAGTTGGAGGAGTTCACCGAGCCCACCACCAGGAACAGCTCCACCTGCGGGGCGATCGCCTTCACCGCGGCCTGCCGGTTCTGGGTGGCGTAGCAGATGTCATCGCTCGGCGGCGACTGCAGCAGCGGGAACTTCTGCCGCAGCGCGGCCACCGTCTCCATCGTCTCGTCGACCGACAACGTGGTCTGGGAGAGCCAGACCACCCGTTCGGGATCGCGGACCTCGACGTTGGCCACGTCGGCCGGTCCGTCCACCAGGGTGATGCTCTCCGGCGCCTCACCCGTCGTGCCGACCACCTCCTCGTGACCCTGGTGGCCGATCAGCACGATGTCGTAGTCCTCGGCGGCGAACCGGCGGGCCTCGTGGTGGACCTTGGTGACCAGCGGGCAGGTCGCATCGATCGCCCGCAGGTTGCGGCTGGCTGCCTCGGCATGCACCTCGGGCGCGACCCCGTGCGCGGAGAACACCACGATCGAGCCCTCGGGAACCTCGTCGTTCTCCTCGACGAAGACCGCGCCGCGGGCTTCCAGCGAGCGCACCACATGCAGGTTGTGCACGATCTGCTTGCGGACGTAGACCGGCGCGCCGTAGTGGTCCAGGGCCTGCTCGACCGTCTGGACGGCGCGGTCGACCCCAGCGCAATACCCGCGGGGTTTGGCCAGCAGGACCCGCTTGGCAGGCACGGACGGTGACGCGGCGTCGGACATGGTCCCGATTCTACGGACCGGCAGGGACCGGCACGGACCGCGGCCCGCGCGTCAGGGGGGCCACGCTCGCGCACCGCCGTGCGGTGGTGCAGGCTGGGGGTATGCCGAAAATCCCGACCCCGATCAGAGCAGCCCTCGGCCTCGCCGCCACCGCCGTGGACGAGGCGCGCAAGCTGCCCGAGACGCTGCCCCAGGCTGTCACCACCGTTCCGGTGATGGCGGTATCCAGCGCCATGCAGGCCTCGCTGAAGGTGCAGCAGCACATCGCCATGCTGGCCGCCCGCGGTGACGAGGTTCTCAGCCAGCTGCGGGGTAGCTCTGCCGAACCGCCCAGCTGGGCAACCTTCGACGACGACTCCCCCGCCGGTGGCAACAACGGTGACGCCCAGCCCGCGAAGGCAGCATTCGACCGGATCGACTACGCCAGCACCGGCTTCGCCGAGGGTGCGGAAGGCGACGAGGACAGGGGCCGCTGGGACGCCGTGGGCGCCGGCGCCCAGCCGGAGCCCGAGGCGGTCCTCGACTCCTCCCTCGACTCCTCCCTCGATGCCGTGCTGCTGCTTCCCGACCTCACCCCGGCTGATGACGAATCTGACGTCACTGCGACGCCGCCGAGCGCTGCCGGCCCCACCCCGCCCGCCCCCGGCCTGGCCGAAGCCGTGTCGGCTCCCGATCTGCCGCCAAACCCGGCCCAGGCAGACCGGGCCCCCTCTACCCCGGCCAAGGCCGGTGCCAAGAAGGCCGGCCCGGTAAAGAGCGGCCCCGCAAAGGTCAGCCCCGCCAAGGACGGCCCCGCCAAGGACGCTGCGAAGAAGGCCGGCCCGGCCAAGAGCAGCCCGGCTGGCCCGGCCAAGGCTGGCCCGGCAAAGAGCAGCCCGGCCAAGGCGGGTCCGGAGAAGGCGGCCAAGCGGGCCGGCCGCAAGGCCCCTGATCACGAACCGCTGGAGGAGGCGGCCAGAAAGGCCAAGCCCTCTCCGGTCCCCAATCCGTCGACGATGGCCGCTGAGATCCTGCAAGCCCACGAAGCCGCTGCCGACGACGAGTGAGCAAGCTGGAATCCAGTCCTGAGGCGCCACTGCCGTTACGGCGGATCAGCCAGGCCATCTCGGACTGGATCGGCCGCCTCGGCGAGGTCTGGGTGGAGGGCCAGGTCGCGCAGTTCGTCCGCCGACCTGGCGTCTCCACGTACTTCCTGACGCTGCGCGATGTCGATGCCAACATCTCCATCCAGGTGACCTGCCACCGGTCGGTACTGGTGGAGCCGCTGGCCGAAGGCACTCGGGTGGTGCTGCGGGCCCGGCCGGACTTCTACGCCGAGCGCGGCACGCTGAGCCTGCGGGCGACCGAGATCCGGCAGGTCGGGCTGGGCGAGCTGCTGGCCCGGATCGAGCGGCTGAAGCAACTGCTGGCCGCGGAGGGGCTGTTCGCGGCACACCGCAAGCAGCGGTTGCCGTTCCTGCCCCGGCGGATCGGGCTGATCACCGGGCGGGCCAGCGCCGCCGAACGGGACGTGGTGGAGAACACCCTGCGCCGGTTGCCGGGCGCGGTCTTCGCGATCGAGAACACCGCCACCCAGGGCAGCACCGCCGTCACCGAGATCATCGCCGCGCTACGCCGGCTGGATGCCCGCGCCGACGTGGACGTGATCGTGATCGCCCGGGGCGGCGGCAGCGTCGAGGATCTGCTGCCCTTCTCCAACGAGGGCCTGCTGCGTGCGGTGTCGCAGCTGCGCACCCCGGTGGTGAGTGCCATCGGCCACGAGACCGACCAACCGTTGCTGGATCTGGTGGCCGACCTGGCGGTGTCCACGCCGACGGACGCGGCGAAACGGATCGTCCCCGACCTGCAGGCCGAACTGGACCAGCTCGCCGATGCCCGAGGCCGGCTGCGTGCCAGCGTGCACCGCCGGCTGGACACCGAGGACCAGCTGATGGCGGGCCTTCCGCAACGGCTGCGGCAGGCGGTCGGCAGGCTGATCTCGGCAGGCGCCCAGGAGTGCGAGCGGGCGGTGCACCGCAACCGGAACACGCTGAGCGGCCTGCTGCAGCTGGCCGAGGCCGACATCGGCCAGCTGCTGGCCAGGGTGGTCAGCCTGTCACCGCAGGCGGTGCTCAACCGCGGCTACGCCGTGCTCTGGAACTCCGACGGCGAGTTGGTGCGGGCCGCCAGCCAGACCTCGCCGGACCAGCTGCTGCAGGCTCGGGTGGCCGACGGTGAGTTCTCGGTGGTAGTCGCGAGCAGCGGGGTTACCAGCAGCGCCACCGGCAGCGCCACCAGCGGCGGAGCCACCGGCAACGTCACCGGCAGCCGGACCGGCGGCGGCTAACCTTGCCTGCGATGAGCGAGAACCCCGAACCCGAGATCAGCTACGAGACGGCTCGCGCCGAACTGCGCGACATCGTGCAGGCGCTGGAGAGCGGCGGGCAGCCGTTGGAGGAATCGCTGTCGCTGTGGCAGCGCGGCGAGGAACTCGCCGGCATCTGCCAGCGGTGGCTCGACGGTGCCCGGGCACGCCTGGACGCGGCGATCGCGGCCACCGACGACCGCGGCTGACCCGCAGAACCGGCCAGCTGACACGCCAGAACCGGCCAGCTGACCCGCCAGAACCGGCCAGCTGACCCGCACTACCGGCCAGCTCAGTGCACGGAACCGGCCAGCTCGGCGAGTTCGGGCTGTGACGCGCTGCCGGTGACGATCACGGTCACCTTGCCGAAGGTGTGGCGCAGCAATCGCCGCCCGGCCCGGGTGTCGTACTGCTGCCAGCTGGCGCCGCCGATGGACGTCGTGCCATCGGCGGCCAGCGGGCCGTAGTGGGCGGCAACGGCGTCCGATGCGTCGGCGCTCTGGAACAGCTCGGCATACTTCCCGGCCGGGCTGACATATCCGATCCGGAAGCTGGCCGGTGCCGACGGGCCGGCCGGCACCAGCTCCGTCGAGGTCGGCCGCCAGCGCTCCCCCAACCCGCTGGGTGCCAGCACCGGGAAGCCGGCCTGCTGCTGGGCGGCCGCGATCGCCGGTGCCGGGTCGATGACGTGCACACCGTCGGAGCTCTGCCCACTCGGGCGGTTCAGCAGCACCAGCAGCACGGCGATCACCAGCAGCGGGATCAGCGCCCGCCACAGGTTGGCCGGGGTACGCAGCCGTTGCCGATCGGCCGGGTTCAGCGGACGGGTCACCCGTCCATGGTCACCGGTAGCCGAATGGAACCGGTAAGCAGGGGTCCGAGCCATCGCTCCGGTGCCCCTGCGACGAGCAGATCGCCGCCTGGACCGCGCAGCCTGTCAGATGCGCGGTCGGTCGACGCCGAGGCTAAGGTCTTGCTCACGAAGCCCACCGCCGCCGCGGACGTCGAGAAAGGCCAGCCGAATGACTGACCCCGCACCGTCCGAGCACCGCACCGACTCGGCCGGTCTGGTCCCCCCGGAACTGGCCGTCAGCCGCCAGGCACCGGACCGCAACCTCGCCCTGGAGCTGGTCCGGGTCACCGAGGCCGCCGCGATGGCCGCCGCTCGCTGGGTCGGCCGCGGTGACAAGAACGGCGGGGACGGCGCGGCTGTCGATGCCATGCGCACCCTGATCGGCACCGTCTCGATGGACGGCGTGGTCGTCATCGGCGAGGGCGAGAAGGACCACGCCCCGATGCTCTACAACGGTGAGCGGGTGGGCGACGGCACCGGCCCGGAGTGCGACGTCGCGGTGGACCCGATCGACGGCACGACCCTGATGGCCAAGGGGATGCCCAATGCGATCGCGGTGATCGCGGTGGCCGAGCGGGGCTCGATGTTCGACCCGTCCGCGGTGTTCTACATGGAGAAGATCGCCACCGGGCCCGAAGCCGCCGACGTCATCGACATCACCGCGCCGGTGAAGGCCAACATCGCCAAGGTCGCCAAGGCCAAGGGCGGCAGGCCTGAGGACGTCACGGTGGTGATCCTGGACCGCCCCCGGCACGCCGACCTGGTGGCAGCCGTGCGGACAGCGGGCGCCCGGATCAAGTTCATCACCGACGGCGACGTGGCCGGCGCGATCATGGCCGCCCGGGCCGGGACCGGCGTCGACCTGCTGCTGGGCATCGGCGGCACCCCGGAGGGGATCATCGCCGCCGCGGCGCTGAAGTGCATGGGCGGGGCGATCCAGGGCCGGCTCTGGCCGCAGAACGCCGAGGAACGCCAGAAGGCCAAGGACGCCGGGCACGACCTGTCCCGGGTGCTCACCACCGCCGACCTGGTGGCCGGTGAGGACGTCTTCTTCTGCGCCACCGGCATCACCGACGGCGAGCTGCTCTCCGGGGTCCGTTACGACCGCGGCGCGGTGGCCACCTCCTCGATCGTGATGCGGTCGAAGTCCGGCACCATCCGGGTGGTCGAGTCCCTGCACCAGCTGTCCAAACTTCGCGCGTACGCCTCGGTGGACTTCGACCGCAACTAGGCTGGCACCCTCAACCGCCCGGCGCACCCAGGAAACGGCCCACGCGGCGCTACCCAGGAAGAAGGCATCATGCTCTGCGTCACCATGAACGACATTCCGGGCTGGGAGATCCAGCGCGTCTGCGGCGAGGTGTTCGGGGTGACCGTGCGCTCGCGCAACGCCTTCTCCCAGATGGGAGCCGGCTTCAAGTCCTTGGTCGGTGGCGAGTTGCAGGGCATGACCCGCAACGTGCTGCAGAGCCGCAACGAGGCGATGACCCGGCTCTTCGCCGAGGCCCAGGCCCGCGGCGGCAACGCCCTCGTCGCGATGCGGTTCGACACTACTGAGCTGGGCGGAAATTGGAGTGAGATCTGCGCGTACGCGACTGCCGTGGTGGCGGTTCCGGTGACCGAGGCCGCCAAGCAGACGGCGCTGCAGCTGGGCTACGGCCAGCCGGGTCAGGCGGGACCGGGTCAGGGCATGCCGGGTCAGGCGGGACCGGGTCAGGGCATGCCGGCTCAGGCGGGACCCGGTCAGGGCATGCCGGGTCAGGCGGGTGAGGGCATGCCAGGTCAGGGCATGCCGGCTCAGCAGGGTTGGGACTACCAGGGCGCCCAGCAGGCCGGCGCCCAGCAGGCCGGCGCCCAGCAGGCCGGTGACCAGGGCTGGCGCCAGCCCCAGAACGAGCAGTAACCGCCCGCCCGGGCGTTAGTCCGGCCACAGCCACAAGCTTGCGGCCGGCCTTGCTGGCTAGGCTCTGCGCAGGAGATGTCGTCACGGCAGTGACGCCGCACGCAGGGGAGCCACCGGCTGATGTCTGAGCAGTCCATCCAGCACCCGAGCCCGCAGTACCCGGACGGCTCGCACGCACCGCACGGGCAGGCGCCGGATTCCGCTGGCGGGCCCTACCGGATCGAGAAGGACTCGATGGGCGAGGTCCAGGTTCCGGCCCAGGCCAAATGGCGCGCTCAGACCCAGCGGGCGGTGCAGAACTTTCCCATCTCGGGTCAGCCGATCGAGCGGGAACTGATCGCGGGACTCGCCCTGATCAAGGGCGCGGGTGCCCGGATCCGGGCCGAGCGCGGGCTGCTCGAGAAGACCAAGGCCGACGCCATCGCCGCGGTGGCGGCCGAGGTCGCCCGGGGCGACTGGGACGCCGAGTTCCCGATCGACGTCTTCCAGACCGGCTCGGGCACCTCCTCCAACATGAACGCCAACGAGGTGCTGGCGTCGCTGGCCTCGGAGAGGCTGAGCGCGGCTGGTCCGGTTTCGGTGCATCCCAACGACGACGTCAACGATCCGCTGTCCTCCAACGACCAGTTCCCGTCAGCCATCCACGTCGCCGCCACCAAGGGGGTGGTCTCGGACCTGATCCCGGCATTGCGGCACCTGGCTACGGCACTGGAGGCCAAGGCGGCCGAGTTCGCCACCGTGGTGAAGTCCGGCCGGACCCACCTGATGGACGCCACCCCGGTGACCCTCGGCCAGGAGTTCGCCGGCTATGCCGCCCAGGTCCGCTACGGCGTCGAGCGGGCGCAGGCCTGCCTGCCCCGGGTGGCCGAGTTGCCGCTCGGTGGCACCGCGGTGGGCACCGGCATCAACGCCCCGGCCGGGTTCGCCGCGGACGTGATCGCCCTGATCGCCGCCGAGACCGGCCTGCCGCTGACCGAGGCGCGTGACCACTTCGAGGCCCAGGGCGCCCGGGACGGGCTGGTGGAGCTGTCTGGCGTGCTGCGCACGGTCGCGGTCAGCCTGAACAAGATCAGCAACGACATCCGGTGGATGGGTTCCGGCCCGCGTACCGGGCTGACCGAGCTGTACCTGCCCGACCTGCAGCCGGGCTCCTCGATCATGCCCGGCAAGGTCAATCCGGTGCTGTGCGAGGCGGTCTGCCAGGTGGCGGCCCAGGTCATCGGCAACGACGCGGCGGTCGCCTTCGCCGGCGCGGCCGGCAACTTCGAGCTGAACGTGATGCTGCCGGTGATGGCGCGCAACGTGCTCGAGTCGATCCGGCTGATCGCCAACGTGAGCAACGTCTTCGCCGACAAGTGCGTGGCCGGCATCGAGGCCAATGTCGAGCGGTGCCGGGAGTATGCCGAGTCCTCACCCTCGATCGTCACGCCGCTCAATCACTACGTCGGCTACGACGAGGCGGCCAAGATCGCCAAGCAGTCCCTCGCCGAGCGCAAGACCATCCGCGAGGTGGTGATCGAGCGCGGCCATGTCCGGTCCGGGGCGATCACCGAGGACAAGCTCGACGAGGTGCTCGACGTGCTGTCGATGACCCGCCCCGCCGGCCAGCCGTAACAGCCGGCGCTGGAGGACACAGCCGCAGGACAGGAGGCCGGATGCACGTCTACGACGGTATCGACAGCACGCTGGCGACGTGGTTGACGAGCCAGCCGGTCTTCTTCGTCGGCACCGCGCCGCTGGGCGGTGACGGCCATGTCAACGTCTCGCCCAAGGGCATGGCCGGCACCTTCGCGGTCTTCGACCAGTACCGGGTCGGCTATCTGGACTACTACGGCTCGGGCTCGGAGACCATCGCCCACCTGCGCGAGAACGGCCGGATCACCCTGATGTTCGCGGCCTTCGACGGCCGGCCGAACATCGTCCGGCTGTATGGCAAGGGCCGGGTCGTGCTGAGTCAGGACGCGGAGTTCGAGTCGCTGCGGCCCCACTTCAGCAAGCAGCGGACCGTCGCGCAGCGCGCCATCGTGATGGTGGACCTGGACCGGGTGAGCGACTCCTGCGGGTACGCGGTGCCGCTGATGGACTTCGTCGCCGACCGCTCGGTGCTGGACCTGCGGCAGGAGAAGAAGGGCGCCGCGGCGTACCGGGCCTATCCCGAGAGCACGAACGCCGAATCCATCGACGGCCTGCCGGCGCTCGGCGACATCGCCGACCGGGCTCGCGAGCCGCTCGGCTGAGTCGCGCGGCCCTACAGGCTGACATCCTCCAGCAGCTCGGTGACCAGCGCCGCGATCGGGGAGCGCTCGGACCGGGTGAGGGTGACGTGGGCGAACAGCGGGTGCCCGCGCAGTGCCTCGATCACCGCGGCCACCCCGTCGTGCCGGCCGACCCGCAGGTTGTCGCGCTGGGCCACGTCGTGGGTCAGCACCACCCGTGAGCCCTGCCCGATCCGCGACAGCACCGTCAGCAGCACGTTGCGCTCCAGTGACTGCGCCTCGTCGACGATCACGAAGGAGTCGTGCAGGGACCGGCCGCGGATGTGGGTCAGCGGCAGCACCTCGACCATCCCGCGGTCCAGCACCTCTTCCATGACGTTCTTGCTGATCAGCGCGCCCAGGGTGTCGAAGACCGCCTGCGCCCAGGGCGCCATCTTCTCGTTCTCGCTGCCGGGCAGGTAGCCGAGGTCCTGGCCGCCCACGGCATACAGCGGCCGGAAGACCACCACCTTCTTGTGCGCCCGGCGCTCCATCACCGCGTCCAGGCCCGCGCACAGCGCCAGCGCCGACTTGCCGGTACCGGCCCGCCCGCCCAGCGACACGATGCCCACCTCAGGGTCGAGCAGCAGGTCCAGCGCGATGCGCTGCTCGGCCGAGCGCCCTCGCAGGCCGAACGCCTCGCGGTCACCGCGCACCAGCCTCAACTTCTTGTCGGCGGTTACCCGGGCCAGCGCCGAGCCGCGCGCCGAATGCAGCACCAGGCCGGTGTGGCAGGGCAACTCCGCCACCTTCAGCAGCTCGTCGGTCTCGGCTGCATCGACCCGGTCGGCGTTGTAGAGCGAGTCGATGACGTCGGTGGACACGTCGATCTCGGCCATGCCGGTCCAGCCGGAATCGATGCCCGGATGCACCCGGTACTCATCGGCCGAGAGCCCGACGGCGGCCGCTTTGACCCGCAGCGGCATGTCCTTGGTCACCAGCACCACATCGCGGCCCTCGTTGGCCAGGTTCAGCGCCACCGCGAGGATCCGGGAGTCGTTGCTCTCCACCCGGAACCCGGCCGGCAACAGGGCCAGGTCCGAGTGGTTCAACTCGACATGCAGCGTGCCGCCGTCCTCGCCCACCGGCACCGGCGCATCGAGGCGGCCGTGCTTGATCCGCAGGTCATCCAGGGCGCGCAGCGTCTCGCGGGCGAACCAGCCCAGTTCGGGATGGTGGCGCTTGCCCTCCAGCTCACCGATCACCACCAGCGGCAGCACCACATCGTGCTCACCGAACCGGGCCAGCGCGCCGGGATCCGACAGCAGTACCGAGGTGTCCAGGACGAAGGTCTTGACGACCGGGCCAGCCGCCTCAGCGGCAGTGGCGGAAGTGGCGCGAGCGTTGGTCACATGGGCTCCTGAGCGCTACGGCATCGTGGCGTACGCGACACCGTGGGCAGGCGTGGCACCAACGCCTGCCGCTGTCGAGGTTCGGTCATCTCCCATGGTACGGGGGCGATGCCGTCCCCCACTGGCGTTTAGCCACCGTCAAGGGACCTCCCGGGCGGCCGGCCTGGTGGTCCGAGCGCCTGTCACGGACGCTACGGCGGCTGGAGGGCCGCCGCCTCGCGCCACGCCGCAGCCGGCGCCTATCGGGGTGCGGGTTGCCTGGGCCTGGCCTCAACTGGCCTCGACTGGCCTCAACCGCCCTCAGCTGCCGAAGCGGCGCTGCCGTTCGGAGAAGTCCCGCAGCGCGCGCAGGAAGTCGGTCTTGCGGAAGTCGGGCCAGAGGGCGTCGCAGAAGTAGAACTCCGAATGCGCCGACTGCCACAGTAGGAACCCCGACAGCCGCTGCTCGCCCGAGGTCCTGATCACCAGGTCGGGGTCCGGCTGGCCCTTGATGTAGAGATGTTCGGCGATGTGCTCGACGTCGATGATCTCTGCCAGCTCTTCGATGGAGGTGCCGGCCTGCGCCTGCGACTGCAACAACGAGCGCACCGCGTCGGCGATCTCGCGGCGACCGCCGTAGCCGACCGCCAGATTGACGGTCATGCCGGTCTTGCCCACCGAGCGCTCGGCGGCGGTCTTGAGGGCCTCGGCGGTGCTGGCCGGCAGGGTGTCCAGAGCGCCGACGACATTGACCTGCCAGGGCTGGTCCGGCGCGGACAGCTCCTCGGCGACGTTGGCGATGATGCGCAGCAGCGGGCCGACCTCAGCAGGGTCGCGGTGCAGGTTGTCGGTCGAGAGCAGCCAGAGGGTGACGTGCTGGACGCCGGCCTCGGCGCACCAGGCGAGCAGGTGGTCGATGTGGCTGGCTCCCACCACGTGACCGTGGTTGACGTCCTCCAGCCCGGCGGCCCGGGCCCACCGCCGGTTGCCGTCGAGCATCACGGCGACGTGCCTGGGCACCGGACGCCCGGCCAGCGCCTTGAGCAGCCGGCGCTCGTAGAGCGAGTAGAGGCCGCCGCGGACAGTCACAAATCAACCCTAGACCCGCAGGTCGTGCGCGTCAGCAATCTCGGAGTAGGCGCGCGGGCCGTAGGCAGCACGGCCGGCCTCGGTCACTCAAGCCAGGACTACAAATCACTCTTTCCGAACATAGCTGTCAGTGCTTATGATCGAGGCACCCCTGACGTGGGAGCGCTCTCACGGGGTCTGGAGTTCGGATACCGATCTCCCCGCACCTCCTTCCCAGAGAGGTTCTGCCCGTGTCGATTCTCAGCTTCGGCGTCCCCGCAACCAGCCGCCGCAGGTGGCCGGCCGTCCTGATCAGCGCGCTGGCGTTGGTGCTACCCCTGACCTCGTCCGGCCTGCTGGCAGCCGCCACCGCGGCCGTGCCGGCGCCACCCGCCGGATGGACGACCGTGTTCAGTGACGACTTCACCGCCGGCGCCGGTTCGGCGTTGGACTCCTCGAAGTGGCTCTACGACCTGGGCACCGGCTATCCCGGTGGTGCGCCGAACTGGGGCACCGGTGAGGTCGAGAGCAACACCAACAGCACCGCCAACGTCTACCAGGACGGCGCCGGGCACCTGGCGATCAAGCCGATCCGGGACGCCGCCGGGCGCTGGACGTCCGGCCGGGTGGAAACCCAGCGCACCGACCTCGCCGCACCGGCCGGCGGCGTGCTGCGGGTCGCCGCCTCGATCCAGCAGCCCAACGTCACCACCAGCAACGGCGCGGGGTACTGGCCGGCTTTCTGGATGCTGGGCGAGGCGGCCCGTCCGGTCGGTGCGACGAACTGGCCCGGCATCGGCGAGATCGACATCATGGAGGACATCAACGGCCGCAGTTCGGAGTTCGCGACGCTGCACTGCGGCACCAACCCGGGCGGGCCGTGCAACGAGAGCACCGGGATCGGCAGCGGCGAGCGAGCCTGCACAGGGTGCCAGACCGCGTTCCACACCTACGCGATGGAGTATGACCGCTCGGTCACCCCCGAGCAGATCCGCTATTACCTCGACGGCGCGAACTTCTTCACCATCAGCGCCACCCAGGTCGATGCCACCACCTGGAACAACGCGACCCATCACGGCTTCTTCCTGATTCTCAACGTCGCGATCGGGGGCGGTTTCCCGGCGGCGTTCGGTGGCGGCCCGACCGCAGCGACCGTGTCCGGCCAGCCGATGCTCGTGGACTACGTTGCCGCGTACACCAAGGGCAGTTCCTCCGGTGGCGGAACCGGCGCCACCTCGACGATCCAGGCGGAATCCTTCGCGGCCCAGGCCGGCACGACGACCGAGGCGTGTGCCGACACCGGGGGCGGCCAGGATGTCGGTTACATCAGCAACGGTGACTGGCTGCAGTACAACAGCGTCAATTTCGGTTCCACCGGGTTGCGCACGATCAACGCGCGGGTTGCCAGCGGGGCCGCCTCCGGCGTCAGCGGGATCATCGAGGTGCACCTCGACGCCTTGACCAACCCGGCCATCGGCACCTTCTCGGTCGGCAACACCGGCGGCTGGCAGAGCTGGCGGACGGTACCGGGCGGCATCAGCAGCACCACCGGCACTCACACCGTCTACCTCAAGTTCGTCACGGGTTCCGGGCAAGACTTCGTCAACCTGAATTGGTTCACCTTCAGCTGAGCATGAGATGCCCGGAAAAACCGCTACGTTAACCACGCTCGGTAATTGATTGGTAACTGAATTGCGTATTGTGTGGTTATCGTAAGGCCCTCATACTTATCCGCACGGGGAAGCTCAAAGCGGTACTTGGGGGGACTAAATACCGCAGAGGGACGCAGTACCAGCAGGGGGAAGCACTACCAGCACGGAGAGCACTACGCAGGGGGAAGCACTACCAGCGCGGGGGAAGCAGTAAAGCGCGGGGGAAGCAGTAAAGCGCGGGGGCAACGGGATGCTCCGCAGGTACCGGTACGGGACTGCCGGCTCCTGCGGAGCACCTTTTCGTGCGGCCACCGGATCACTTTGTGCGGCCACCGATCAGTTCGTGCGGCCACCGATCAGTTCGTGCGGCCACCGGATCAATCGTGGCCCGGCCCGTGACCCGGGTCCTCGTCACCGGACAGATTCCCGACGTGCGAGACGTTCTCGACCTGACCGTCGGCCGGTGGCTCGCGGTCGATGATCAGCCAGTAGCCGGCTGCCACCAGGCAGAGCGCGCCGAACAGCAGGTCCATCGGATCGGCGGCTGAGAGATACCGGAAACCGAACGCCACGGCGGCGACCAGCGCGAAGCCACCGACCAGCCATCGAAAGCCGGGAGGCTGCGTCCGCATCATGGATTCAGGCTAAGCGCTTCGCTCGCCACCTCGGCTCAGTGCCGCCAGCAATTCGGCCACCGTGCCGACCGGACGCTCGCAGACGAATCCACGGCAGACATAGGCGGCGGGCTCCCCCGCCAGCAGCGGGCGATTGGCGAGCAGGGGCAGGCCCGCAGCGTCAGGCTCGCCGAAGCCCAGGACCAGCCCCGGCGAGGTGCTGTTGCGGGCGGCCGTCAGCAGGCCGTGGGCCACCGGACCGGACCCGACGATGGCCACCTGCAGCGGGCCGGCGCAGGCCGCTTCGGCGACGGCGAGGGTCCAGCCGGCGAACCGGGGCTCCCGTGCGGCCAGCTCGCCGGCGGCAGCGATCGCCGCGTCGGCGGCCTCCCGGTGCCGGGTCGAGCCGGTGAGCGCGGAATAGCTGAGCAGGGCACCGGCCACTGCCGACTGCCCGGACGGCGAGGCGTTGTCGGATGCGTCCCGCGGCCGGCTGAACAGCGTCTCGGCATCATCGGCGGTGTCGTAGAAGCCGCCTTGGCCATCGCCGAACCGGGTCAGCGCCACCTCCAGCAGCTGCCCGGCCGACTCCAGCCAGCGCGGGTCGGCGGTGGCCTGGTGCAGGGCCAGCAATCCCTCGGCGAGGTCGCCGTAGTCCTCGGCCACGCCCATCGCGTCGCTGATCGAACCCGCCCGGGACGAGCGGTGCAACCGGCCCTCGACCAGATGCCGGCTCAGCAGGAAGTCGGCGCACTCCTGCGCGCCGGCAAGGTAGGCCGGCCGTTCCAGCAGCACGCCGGCCTCGGCGAGCGCGGCGATCGCCAGGCCGTTCCAGGCGGTGATCGCCTTGTCGTCACGAGCAGGTTGCGGGCGTTCGTTGCGGGCGGCGAGCAGCCGGGCACGGACGCCGGCCCACCACCTGCGGTCGCGCGGATCGGTACGCAGCCGCAGTGTCGAGCTGCCCAGTTCGAAGGTGCCCTGAGCGGTGACGCCGAGCAGCCCGGCCGCGGCGGCGCCGTCCGCCTCGCCGAGCACCTCGGTCAGCTGTTGCGGAGTCCAGGCGTAGGTCAGGCCCTCGACGCCTTCGGTGTCGGCGTCCAGCGCCGAGGCGAAGACGCCCTCTTCGGTGCGCAGGTCGCGCAGCAGGAATTGCGCGGTCTCGTGCGCGACCCGCTCGGCCAGCGGCGACCGGGTGGCCCGCCACAGGTGCAGGTAGACCCGCAGCAGCTGTGCATTGTCGTAGAGCATCTTCTCGAAGTGCGGCACGATCCATTCGGCATCGACGGAGTAGCGGGCGAAGCCGCCGGCCAGCTGGTCATAGATCCCGCCCCGGGCCATCGCCTCGCAGGTGCCCTGAACCTGCTCCAAGGCCTCAGCGGAGCCGGTGCTGGCGTAATGGCGCAGCAGGAACTCCAGCACCATGGACGGCGGGAACTTCGGCGCGGACCCGTAACCGCCGTTGGCCCGGTCGTAGTGCTGGCCCAGCCGGGCAGCGGCCTGCTCCAGTTCGGTCGGGCCGAGCGCCCGCGCGTCGCCCGATACCAGCGCCGTCTGCAACGCCCGCACGATCCTGCTACTGGTGGCCAGCACCTCGTCCTGCCGCTCGGTCCAGGCCTGCGTGACCGCGTCCAGCAACCGCAGGAACCCTTCCTTGGGGAAGTAGGTTCCGCAGAAGAACGGCTCACCGGACGGCGTCAGCAGGCAGGTCATCGGCCACCCACCGTGCCCGGTCATCGCCGTGGTGGCAGCCATGTAGATCGCGTCGATGTCCGGCCGCTCCTCGCGGTCGACCTTGATCGCCACGAACCGGTCGTTGAGCACCGCCGCGACCTCGTCGTCCTCGAAGGACTCGTGCGCCATCACGTGGCACCAGTGGCAGGCGGCGTATCCGACACTCAGTAGCACCGGGACGTTCCGGCGGCGGGCTTCGGCGAATGCCTCCTCACACCACGGCCACCAGTCCACCGGGTTGCCGGCATGCTGGGCAAGGTAGGGGCTCGTCGCATCGGCCAGCCGGTTGCTCACGTCGGTTCTCCTTTTGCGCCGGTGGGAGCGGCGCTGGGTCCACGCTATGCCAGCGCACGGCCAGCCCCAACCGCGCCGAAGGTCCGGCGGCCCATTCGGGTTGACGTAGCTCAGCCGAGTTGCGCTCGCACACCCCAGCCGGCCGACCACGGCACTCCCGGCTCCAGCACGATCAGATCGGCACCGGAGTTGAACGCGTCCGGCCCGCAGGTCATCGCCTCCACCGCGAGGCCGCGACGCAAGCGCTCGGAGTCCGGCTCGAAGTAGTCGGAGGTGTAGATCTGCCACCAGGTGAAGTCCGGCTCCGCCCAGATGGTCACGGCGGATCCGCGGCACGTCAGCACCGCCGAGCTGATCACGTGGAAGTCCGGCATCACCGCCGTGAACGCGGTATCCAGCCGGAGCCCACCCAGTGGCCGCGGCTCGGTGAAGTCCAGTTCCGAGTTCCCGGTCGGCCGCAGCGCCACCGGCAGCAGGTTCGAGTCGGTTTCCAGCCACTGCCCGGCCGGCAGCGTCAGGTCCAGGTCGTCCACCCGGGCACCGGGCAGCCGGAAGAACGGGTGGGTCGCCACCCCGAAGGGCGCCGACTCCAGCCCGGTGTTCAGCGCGCCGAGCTGGCAGCGCAGACCGTCGGCTGACAGCGACCAGGTCACCGTGACCCGCAGCTCGAACGGATAACCGGCGCTGGGCGCGATCGGGACGCTGAGCGTGACCGCGTCGGTGCCGACGGAGTCGGCCTGCCAGAGCACGTCGCTGACCAGGCCGTGCAGTGCCGCGCCGGTCGACGGCTCGGTGACCGGCAGCTGGTACTGCTGGCCGTTCCAGGTCCACCGGCCGTCGCGGATCCGGTTGGGCCAGGGGGCCAGCACGGCACCGTTGAAGGCCGGCGGCAGTTCGTCGTCGGCGAACCCGTCCACGATGTCGATGCCGTCCACCGTGTACGTCTGCAGCGCGCCACCCCGCTGGACGACCGAGGCCCGCTGGGCGCCGTACTCCAGATCCCATCGCTGACCGTTGATCGTCATGACGGTGTTCCTCTCGGCGCTGCGTTCCGGCTCTGCTCCCATCAAACCTACTGGCGCGGCCGGCCGCGGCCGGTGACCGGTCTCGTTTGACAGGATGGGCAGGTGCCGCACCAGCTCGACACCGCCGAGGAGCTGCCGGCCGAGCTGCGGCGGCGCGGCCTGGCACGGGGCGGCCTGCTCGCGCTGAGCCTGGTGCCCGATCGCGGGCTGGGCATCGCCGAGCCGGCCGGCGGCCGGTGGGCGCTGGCCACCCCTGAGCCCGCCGCGGTGGTGGCCCGGCTCGAGCAGGAATTCCGGCCGCGCTGGGTGTGGTGGTCCCAGCAGACACCGATCGAGCTGACCCGCGCGGGCGTCCGGGTGGCAACCTGCTGGGACCTGGTCGCGGTGCACCGGTTGATCTTCGGCGGCTGGAACGGTGACCCGGCGCTGATCTGGGCCGCCCTGCACGATCTCGACCCGGCCTCGGCACCGGGCACCGGGCAGCTCGACCTGTTCGGCGATGCCGGCGACGAGGGCACCGACCCGGAGGAGCCGGTCCGGCCCGATCTCTACCTTCGCCCGGAATGGGCCGGCGGCGGCTGGGCACGCGATCCGTTGCGGCTGGCCAGGTGGGCGCAGACCGCGCTGCGGGCCACCGAGCTGCAACAGCGGCGGCTGGCCGCGGTGCCGGCCGCCGGGGACGTGCTCGCCACCGCACGCTCGGAATCGGCCGCCGAGCTGCTGTGCGCCGAG
The DNA here is from genome assembly GCF_036389215.1 of Jatrophihabitans sp. Taxonomy (GTDB): domain Bacteria; phylum Actinomycetota; class Actinomycetes; order Mycobacteriales; family Jatrophihabitantaceae; genus Jatrophihabitans_A. Next base: position 8,826 of record NZ_DASVQG010000175.1, on the reverse strand, counting down.
CTGACCGTGGACGGCCTGCCGATCGACCTGGCCCGCGCCGAGCAGATCATCGCCTCGTTCGCCGGCCCCCGGCCGCGGGACGCCGAGGACGCCGGCCTGCTGCGCGAGCGCCGCGACAGCGCGGTGTTGCACCTGCTGCCCAGCTCCGACGGGATAGACCTGCGCAACCCCGCCCAGGTCCGCACCATGCTGGCCCGGGTCGGCATCGACGTCCCGGACACCCGGTCCTGGCGGCTGGAGCGGTTCCTCGGCGCCCATCCGGTGGTGGAGGCGCTGCTGGCCTGGCGCAAGGCCGAGCGGATCGCCACCACCTTCGGCTATGACTGGCTGGCCCGCAATGTCGGCCCGGATGCCCGGCTGCGCGGTGCCTGGAGCGGTTCCGACGGTGCCGCCGGGCGGATGACCGCCCAGGCCGGGTTGCACAACCTGCCAGCCGACCTGCGGCCGGCGGTGGCGGCTTCGGCCGGACAGGTGTTCGTCCGGGCCGACCTCGGGCAGATCGAGCCGCGGGTGCTCGCCGCGATCTCCGGCGACCGGTCGCTGGCCAAGGCCACCCAGGACGATGACCTGTACGCCCCGGTGGCCGGCCGGCTCGGCGTCGACCGGCCGACCGCGAAGATCGCGGTGCTGGCGGCGATGTACGGCCAGACCTCCGGCGCCGCCGGCCAGGCGCTGCAAGGCATGGAGTCGGCCTACCCGGTGGCGATGCGCTACCTGCGGGAGGCCTATGACGCCGGCCGGGCCGGGCGATCGGTACGCACCTACGGCGGCCGGTTGGTGCGGATGTGGCCGACGCCGCCCAACCTGGACGCCGAGCAGGAACGCTCGGCCGTCGCCAGCCGGGGCCGGTACGCCCGCAACGCGGTGGTGCAGGGAGCGGCGGCCGAACTGTTCAAGGCCTGGGCGGTGACCGTCCGGGCCCGCGGGCTGGGATTGCAGGCCCGGGTGGTGCTCTGCCTGCACGATGAGTTGCTGGTCCAGGTGCCGGCCGAGCACGGGCCGGCGGTCCGGCAGCTGCTGACCGACTGCCTGCAGGAGGCCGCGGCGCGCTGGGCACCGGATGACTCGGTGCGCTTCGTCGCCGACGTCAGCGTGATCGGGCGCTGGTCGGAGGCGAAGGACTGATCGGGCGCTGGTCGGAGGCGAAGGACTGACCGTGGACCGCTCAGGTGGCGGCGATGAAGTCCGACAGCACCTCGACGAACCGCTGCGCGGAATGGTGATGCGGCTGGTGGGTGGAACCCGGGAAGATCTCCAGGGTGCTGTTGCGCAGGTGGGCGTGCGTCTCGTGCGCGTGCGCCACCGGCACCACCGGGTCGCGCTCGGACCAGACGATCAGGGTGGGCAGGTCCAGTCGGACATCCTCGAGCTCCAGCAGCGAACCGCGTTGCCCGAACGGGTCGATCGCCATCTTCAGGGTCAGGAAGAAGGCGGCCCGGCCCGGCGGCGAGGCCAGTCCGCGGCCCGCCCGGCCGAGGTTGGCCACCACGTCCGGGCTGAGCCGCAGCGAGCGGTGCAGCCGGGGCCGGCTGTAAAGGGCGGCGGTGCGGGAGTTGACCACCAACCGCACCAGGCTGTGCGCGCCGGGCAGGGTGGCAGCCCGCAGCACCGGATGTACCCGCCGCCCCAGGCCGCCGGCTGAGACCAGCACCAGCCGCCGCACCAGCTCCGGTTGGTCATGGGCCAGCCGCATCGCCACCGCGCCGCCGAATGAGTGCCCGGCCACGGTCACCTCCCGGGCGTCCAGTTCGGTGAGCAGCGTCGCCAGGCTGTCGGCGAAATCGACGAGCTGGTACCCGTCCGCCGGCTTGTCGGAGTCACCGTGGCCCAGCAGGTCCGGCGCGAGCACCCGGTAACCCCGCTCGGCGAGTCGCTCGGCAGCCCGGGCCCAGGTGGTGCTGTCGGAGACCATGCCGTGGATCAGCAGCACCACCGGGCCATCGACCGGGCCGAGGTCCTGGTAGGACAGCAGCCTGCCCTGGTGCCTGATCACACCGCGCTGGGCCACCGGCACATGATGCCTGATGGACCGGCGTTCTTACCCGGTGAGTCAGATTCGGAGGCTGTCACCAGTCCTTGCAGGACCGCTGTCGGTTCCGGCCGACGTCAGGGGTGATAGCCGGCGATGTCGGCGATCAGGTCAGCACCGCCGGAGGTGAACAGGCACACCTGCCCACCGCTGCCGATCGGCACCGTCACCAAGTTCGGGCTGGTCTGGCCCGCGACCAGATTCAAGTTCGACGCCAACGGCCGGGCGCTGCCACACGGCCACACCGTCACATACCCGGTGCCCGCGTTGGTAGCCGTCACATTCAGCACCACCGCAGCCGCATCAACGGGCACTGCCGCAGCCCCCGCCCCCACCACCGTCAAAGGCACCGTCGCCCCGGCAACCGGCCGAGCACCGGTGTAACCCCGCTGCCCAGCACCCGCCCTGGTATCCAACAACCGCTCCGGCCGCACCGGCACGAAGTCCTGGTACAGCTTCGGCAAGGGCAGATCCTGCCGCGCCAGTGTCACTTCCGAATCGGCTAGCTGAGGTATGCCGTCAGCGTCCACCCCGGCTACCTCGATCGTGTGGATTCCGTCCGGGACGCTCGAGGGCACGTTGAAGGTCCCCTGGGCGTGGCCGTTGTCATCGGTGAGCAGATCACCCAAGTCCACGGGGTCTGAATGGAGGCCGACGTGCACCACGGTGTTCGGTGACAGGTCTGAGACATTCACGCTGAGTTGGCAACTTGTCGAGGCGCATGCCGGCTGCAGGCATGTCACGCCACACATCCCGATCGGTTGGCCGTCGACGCCGCCCACGACTACGTGCACGCTGTTTGCGGGCGGTGCGATGGTCGGGTCAGGCGCGGGGTTGGCGAAGGTCAGATGAGCTTTGCCATCTGTGTAATGCGCGAGGAAGTACTTGGCGATGGCGTCGTGGGCCTTCTGGTTCGGATGGAATGACTCGGTCGCGATGTGCAAGAAGTTGTCGCTGCCGAGACGAAGCCCGTTTATCCATGGATCCGAAGTGCAGATCTCATGTCCTCGGGTTACCTGCTCGATCGGCATATACGTCACCCCGGCCGTAGCCGCGGCATCGGCGACAGCCTGATTGAGAGCCGGCAGCAGCGTTTCCTCCGCCCACGTCCGCTCACTCTCATCCAGCTCATACAGCGGGCCGTGCAAACCGATGCAGCTCAAGGACGGATTGAGCACACTGGGATATCCATAGGTCAGGACAGCCGCATCGGGGAACGCTGCTCTCACGTTGCTGAATGTCGTGACCAGCCTCGGGTACACGATATTGTCGATCTTGGTCAGCGCGTCTTGGGCGAAGTAAGGGTCATCGACATCGTCGAGGCATGTCCGTCTCATGCATTTTGTGAGCAACTCCTTGAAACCCTCATCATTGCCGCCGACACCCAGGGTGACCAGTCCGACCGGCACCGCGCTCTTGTCGAGGAAGTTGGCCGCATCGACGGCTTGGACATGGCCGCCAGCGACGCCGTTGGGTGACTTCGGGTACTGCGCCACGTTGCCGCTGTCCAAGTAGCCGACGTTATATGTTCGGGCGCCGGAGCAGGCCAGGAAAATGGAGTCCTGGGCGTTGATGCCCAGCGATTGCCGCACCTGGTTGGGCCACGCGCGGCCGTGACGATGACAAAGATTCTCGTACGTGACGATGGGGCGCTTGTAGTAGTCAGGCGGCGGAGCGGCCTTGGTAATCGTGTCGCAATACGGATGGACGACGCCGTTCCCCAGGTTGGTGTTCTGGAAGTACGTGCCTTTATGCATGTCGGTGCCGCAGTCGTAGTAGAGGTTCTTCTCGGGCACCAGTCCTTCACCGGAAGTGAAGGAGTCACCTAACGCGACCATGCGGCCCGGGGCGCTGAGTGGCGCGTTGTTCGTGTTGATCTCGACGTTGTCAATGGCGAAACCGTACGGTTCGTCAAGAACCGCACTGATCCGCACCGAAGCGATCCCGCGGGCGGGCAGGCGTACCGTGTTGATACCTTCCGCATTGGCGCGAGCGGATCCGAGCGGGCTCCCGTCGGCGGCGTAGTAGTCCAGCTCCACCGAATTCGAATTGTTGATATAGCCAACATCCAGCTGAATGCCATTTGCGGTACTGGGTAGCTGCGTCCCAGGTTCAACGATTCTCATTGTTATGTCACCGGTGAACCGCGGGCTGCCGCTCAGCACAGGCGATGTGGGATTGTCGTCGTCCGTAGTGATGAACGGAGTGTCGCCCCCGAAGACAACACCCCGGTCGGCGTACTGATCGGTGATCGCCGTGTCCAGGGGGTACTCGTCGAAGGTGATCGCATTGGCAACGGTCAGTGCCGACCGTGCCGATCTGATCGCTGCGTGGCCCCCCGTGCCGCCGCTCGTCGGGCTTGCGCTCGGTTGCCCCGTTGCCTCAGGCGCGAGGCCCAGGAACACGACGAGCGCCGCAGCCGAAACCACGATGGGACGACAGATCATTGGCGTGCTCGCATTCCCCCGAATTGCAGCAGCGGCCGCAACCCGACGCCACCACCTGGCAGAGCTAACCACTGTCTGCCAATCACGACAAGCCATTCACGACAAGCCATTCACCTCGACGATGCGATGCGCCGCGACAGCAGGACGCCGGCTAGGGGTGGATCGCCAGGCTGACCGCGAGGAACTGCTCCGGGGTCGCCTGCAGGACCTTCAGCCGCGGATCGGGCACGGCGAGGAACGGCGGGCTACGCAGCGGCAGCAGCGGCGCCAGCCGGGGATCGGACAGCGCGGCCTCGACGGCAGCCCTGTCCCCGCCGCAGATCAGCGCCGCCAGCCGGTTCGCTTCGGGCAGCAGGATCCGCACCGCCACCTCGGCCGCTTCGCCGAAGGCGTGTCGTGCCTGGTTGGCTCGCCGCCGGGCGAAGCGTTGCTGGGACCAGCCGCCGGCCTTGGTGGTGCCCTGGACGTAGGCCGAACCCACCTTGGACGACACGAGCTCGGAGCCGTCGAACACCCCGGCGGCGTACCCGCCCCGGCGCACCAGCAGCACGCCGATCCTTCGGGGCTGGTTCAGGTGCAGCTGCAGCGAGGTCAGCGGCCGGGACGCCTCCGGTTGCCAGGGCCGGAACGGCACCTCGATCCACACCGTCGAGCCGTCTGCCGCGCTGATCACCACCCGCTCCGGCGAGCCGTCCTGCTCGGGCGAGCCCTGCCCGAGTGCGGGATCAGGCACCAGCCAGGTCCGCAGGCTGCCGTGCCGGTCGGCGAAGCCGTCCAGCCACTTCGGCAGCCGGGCCGCCGGCACGCTCAGCCGGCGGGCGTCCTGCGGTATCGGGTACCCAACCGGCCCGGCCCGCTCAACCGGCCCGGCCCGCTCAGCCGGTTCGGGCAGCTCAGCCGGCTCAGGCTCCAACACGCTCGATCACCAGCGGCCCCCGGCTGAAGCCGGCATCGCTGCCGATGTCGAAGCCGCCGTCCAGGGCCTGCAGCGCCCGCTCGAACCGGGCCGGGTCATCGGCGTGCAACTCCAGCAGCGGTTGCCCGGCCCGCACCCGGTCACCGGGCTTGGCCAGCAGCACCACGCCGGCCCCGGCCGAGACCGGATCCTCCTTGCGGGCCCGGCCGGCACCCAGCCGCCAGGCCGCGACCCCGACCGCGTAGGCGTCCAGCCGGGTGAGCACTCCGGACGAGGGGGCGGCCAGCACCTGCCGCTCGGCGGCGACCGGCAGCTCGGCGTCCGGGTCACCGCCCTGGGCGGCGATCATCGCCCGCCAGACGTCCATCGCCCTGCCGTCGGCGAGCGCCTCGGCGGGATCGACGCCGGTGATGCCCGCACCGGCCAGCATCTCCACCGCCAGCGCCACCGTCAGCTCGACCACATCCGGCGGCCCGCCTCCGGCCAGCACCTCCACGGCCTCCCGCACTTCCAGGGCATTTCCGGCGGTCAGGCCGAGCGGCGTGTCCATGTCGGTGAGCAGGGCCACGGTGGAGGTGCCGGCCGCGGTACCCAGCGCCACCATCGTCTCGGCGAGGGCTCGGGCGTCCTGCCGGTTCTTCATGAACGCCCCGGTGCCGACCTTGACGTCGAGCACCAGGGCGGCGGAGCCCTCGGCGATCTTCTTGCTCATGATGGAGCTGGCGATCAGCGGGATCGCCTCCACGGTGCCGGTGACATCGCGCAGCGCGTACAGCTTGCGATCCGCGGGCGCCAGCTGGTCCCCCGCGGCGCAGATCACCGCGCCGACCGAGTCCAGCTGCGCCAGGAACTCGGCGTTGGACAGGTTCGCCCGCCAGCCGGGAATCGACTCCAGCTTGTCCAGGGTGCCCCCGGTGTGCCCGAGGCCGCGCCCGGACAGCTGTGGCACCGCCGCGCCCAGCGCAGCCACCAGCGGCGCCAGCGGCAGGGTGATCTTGTCACCGACGCCACCGGTCGAGTGCTTGTCGGTGGTGGGCCGGCGGACCGCCGACAGGTCCAGCCGCTCGCCGGAGGCGATCATCGCCTGCGTCCAGCGGGCCAGCTCGTCCGCTGCCATGCCGTTGAGCAGGATCGCCATGGCCAGCGCCGACATCTGCTCCTCGGCGACCACGCCCCGGGTGTAGGCGTCGATCACCCAGTCGATCTCGGCGTCGGGAATGCGCCCGCGATCGCGCTTCGTGCGGATCACGCTGACGGCGTCGAACGGTTCCGGAGGGCTGGGCGGCATGGCGGAAAGCCTCTCACGCGAGCAAGCTGCGGGTGGTGAGCGCCGGGAACCGGGTGAAGTCCCGATCCATCGTCAGCAGCGCGCGCACCCCGTGGTCCAGGCAGATCGCGGCGATCTTCCCGTCGTGCACCGCCGGTCCGGCCAGCTTGGATGCGCCCAGCAGTTGGCTGAGGGTGTGCAGGTGCAGGGGCGATTCGGCCAGCAGCCGCACGGACGGTGACTCGGCCCACGCGCCGATCTGGTCCAGGGCGATGGCCGATGGCGTTGGCCGGGCGAACAATCGAGGATCGGTCACCACCCCGTAGAACTCGTGCAAGCAGGGCCAGGGCAGCGCCCAGGACGAGCCGCCTTCGGCCAGTGACCGGACGGCCGTCACCGCCTCGGAATGGTGGATGCTGTCCGGACGGTGGGCGTACACCAGCACGTTGCTGTCGACGGCGATCATCGAAGCTGAGAGCGGAACGGTTCTGGCACCGGGTAGATCTCGTCTCGGATCCGTTCCCACCCCGCGTTCGCGAATTCCGCCGTCATGCCGCCCGCGCCGAAACTGACATCCCGGAGCGTGAAGTTCGTAGTCGTCGTCGCGGCCTCGGCCAGGAACTTGGCCAAGGCCAGTTCGACCAGGCTCTTCGTGGTGGTGCCACGCTGTTTCGCCAGTTGCTGGACCTCGCGCAGCAGCGGCTCGGAGATGTCGAAGCTGGTCTTCATACCGCTCACGGTAACGTCGATACCGCTAGCGGTATCTGCCTGTGGGCGGGGCGAAGGACGACGCTAGCTCAGCAGCACCGGCAACGACGAAACGCCCCGGATCACGAACTCGCGCCGGCGCAGCGCCCCGAGATCCTCCGTCGCCGGCCGGAGCGCGGGAAAGCGGCGCAGCAGCGTGCGCAGCGAGGTCTGCAGCTCCACCCGGGCCAGCGGCGCACCGACGCAGAAGTGGATACCGGCACCGAAGCCCAGGTGTGGGTTGTCCGCCCGGGCCACGTCCAGCCGGTCGGGGTCCTCGAACACGGCGGGATCGCGGTTGGCCGAGCCGAGCAGGGCCGCGATCTTCTCCCCGGCCCGGACCGTGATCCCACCGATCCGGGTGTCGATGATCGCGGTCCGTTCGAACAGCTGCAGCGGCGAGTCGAAGCGGATCAGCTCCTCGACCCCGCTGTCCACCAGCGATTGGCCGGCGGCCTCGGCCGCGAGCAACCGCTGCCACTGGCCGGGATGGGCGAACAGCGCCAGCACCCCGTTGCCGACCACGTTGACGCTGGCCTCGTGCCCGGCGTTGAGCAGCAGCGTGCAGGTGGTGACCAGCTCGTCCTCGCTCAACCGGGCACCGTCGGAGTCGGTCTCGGCGATCAGCGAGCTGATCAGGTCGGCCTCCGGTCGGCCGCGGCGCCGCCGCACCAGCTCGCGCAGGTAGCCGACGAACTCCCCCGCTGCCGCCTCGGCGGCGTCGCGCTGCGCCGGGCTGACCTGGTACTCATACATCTTCACGATCGCGTTGGACCACGGCCGCAACAGCGACCGATCGGACTCCGGGACGCCCAGCAGCTCGGCGATCACCTGCACCGGCAGCGGCTCGGCGAAGCCGGCGATCAGGTCCACGGCCACCCCGCCGCGGCCGGCCCCGGCCAGCGTGCCGGCCAGGCCCTCGGCCAGTTCGGCGACCCGCGGGCGCAACCGCTCGACGTGGCCACGGGCGAAGGCCGAGGCCACCAACCTGCGCAGCCGGGTATGCACCGGCGGCTCGTTCTCCAGCATCGAGTTGCGGTGGATCAGCTCGAAACCGGGCATCGGCACGTCCGGCCAGCGCGGCGTCCAGATCCGGCCCAGGCCACGGCTGCGCAGCACCGCGTTCGCCTCGGCATGCCCGAAGGCCAGCCACATGCCGGTCCCGTCATGCCACTGCACGGCGGCCCGGCGCCGGGACTCGGCGAAGTGCGGGTAGGGATCGTCGATGACCGCCGCCGACCCGAGCTCCAGCCGGCTGCTGATCACCGCCTCACCCCGGTGCCGGTTCGCTCGCCGTCTTGTCCGCCCTGGCGGCGGCGTCCAGAGCGGCCAGGTCCTGCGGGCCGAAGGCGTTGGGCAGCAGGCCCGCCACGGTGATCGGCCCGCCCTCGGCGGCAACCAGCATCTGCGGGCCGCCATG
>NZ_DASVQG010000174.1:0-19210 GCF_036389215.1 Jatrophihabitans sp. | reverse complement strand
GACCGAGCAGCCCCCGGAGTCCCTGGTGTTGCCGCCGGCTCGCGACGCCGGCCTGCTCGCGGTGGCTCTGGCCGGAGTGTCGGCGTCCGGGCCGATCATGGCGGCCACCGCGGCGCCGGCGCTGGCCATCGCGTTCTGGCGCAACGCCCTCGGCGCGGGCAGCACCGGGCTGTTCACCGGCCTGCGGAACCGGGCCGAATTCACCGCGCTGGACCGCCGGGGGTGGGCGGTGGCCTCGCTTGCCGGGGTCTTTCTCACCCTGCACTTCGGCACCTGGGTGCCCTCGGTCAAGCTGACCTCGGTCGCCTCGGCCACCGCCCTGGTCGCCACCCAGGCGGTGTTCACCGCCCTGATCGCCGCGGTGGCCGGCCGCCGGCTGCCCCGGCTGGCCTGGCTGGGGATGGCACTGGCGATCACCGGCACCGCCCTGATCGCCGGCGCGGACTTCGCGGTCTCGGCGCAGGCGCTGACCGGCGACGCGCTGGCGGTGCTGGGCGCGATCTTCGCCGCCGCCTACGTGACCACCGGCGCCAGCGCCCGCCAGGAGATGTCCACGGCCACCTACACCACCATCTGCTACAGCGTGTGCGCGCTGGGGTTGCTGGTGGCCTGCCTGGCCGGCGGCCAGCCGCTGGGCGGCTACTCCGGCCGGGCCTGGCTGCTGATCCTGGCGGTGACCGGCTGCGCCCAGCTGCTCGGGCACAGCCTGTTCAACGTGGTGCTGCGCTCGGTCAGCGCCACCCTGATGAGCCTGACCATTCTGATCGAGGTTCCCGGCGCCGCGCTGATCGCGGCGGTCTGGCTGCACCAGCGGCCGCCGGCCAGCGCGATCCCGGGGCTGGTGTTGCTGCTGGTCGGCCTGATCGTGGTGGTGCGCTCCCGCGCCCGGACCGCCGAGCCGGTGCCCGACCTGGATTGAGGCTGGGGCCGGCCCGGACTGGACTAGCAGTATCTGCGGAAGGACTTGGAGTACTGGGTCATCTCGCCCCAGTTCACGTACCCGCAGGGGCCGTCCTCGTACTCGCCGACGCGCACGGTGAAGGTGGCGTCGGAGTAGTACTCGATCAGCATGTCGCAGGTGTCCGGTTGGCAGATCGGGTAGGTCGCCGATGCCGGAGCGCTCGGCCCGAGCAGGGTTCCGGCGGCGAGCACGGCCGCGCCGATGACGATCCGGGAACGGGCACCAAGCTTCATAAGTCCTCCAGAAGGTAGGAACAAATAGTATGTATGGTATCAAAGGAACGGAAGACCCGCGCCGGGCAGACCTGGGCTCGCCGGCGGCGCCTCGCGCGGTGTGAGCCCGCGAACATCGTCCTGCGAGCGGGTGGCCGCCGGTGGCATCCTCAGCAGCTATGACCGCTTCTGACGCCTCTGACGCCCAGCCCGAAACGCTGCAACTGCGCCGGTCCTGCCTGGCGGTGCCCGGCTCCAACCCGCGCTTCCTGGAGAAGGCCAAGGACCTGCCGGCCGACCAGGTGTTCCTCGACCTCGAGGACGCCTGCGCGCCGCTGGCCAAGCCCGGCGCCCGCAAGAACATCGTGGCGGCGCTGAACGAGGGTGGCTGGGGCAGCAAGCTGCGGGTGGTCCGGGTCAACGACCTGACCACGCACTGGACCTATCGCGACGTCATCGAGGTGGTCGAGGGCGCCGGTGCCAACCTGGACGCGATCATGCTGCCCAAGGTGCAGAGCGCGGCGCAGGTGCAGTGGCTGGAGATGACCCTGACCCAGATCGAGAAGACCATCGGCCTGCCGGTCGGCCGGATCGGCATCGAGGCCCAGCTCGAGAACGCCCGGGGCCTGCTGGCGATCGACGAGATCGCGCAGGCCTCGCCGCGGATCCAGACCTTGATCTTCGGCCCGGCCGACTTCATGGCCTCGATCAAGATGCGCACCCTCGTGGTCGGCGAGCAGCCGCCGGGCTATGACGTGGGCGATGCCTACCACCACATCCTGATGTCGATCCTGATGGCGGCCCGGTCGCACGACCTGCAGGCCATCGACGGGCCGTACCTGCAGATCCGTGACGTCGACGGCTTCCGCCGGGTGGCCGGACGGTCGGCCGCGCTCGGGTTCGACGGCAAGTGGGTGCTGCACCCGGGACAGATCGAGGCCGCCAACGAGATCTTCGCGCCGTCGCAGGAGGACTACGACCACGCCGAGCTGATCCTGGACGCCTACGACTACTACACCTCCGAAGCCGGCGGGGCGAAGGGCTCGGCCATGATCGGCGACGAGATGATCGACGAGGCGTCCCGCAAGATGGCGCTGGTGGTCGCCGCCAAGGGCCGGGCGGCCGGGCTGTCCCGGACCTCGGTGTTCACCCCGCCGGAAGGCTGAGCCGGTTCTCGCTGCTTTGTGTGGCGGCGCGTTTGTGTGGCGGCGCGTCCCCGGCTGGTCGTTGGCCGCGGTGCGCCCGGGGCCGTCCGGCTGATCGTGGCCAGAGGTGCGTCCGGGCTGATCGTTGGCCGCGTAGCAGGGTGACTCGCCGGGGAAGGCTCGGCTGGGCGGCCAACGATGCGAAGGTTCCAACACCAGGCCGCCGACGATGCGACACCACGGCGACCGGATAGCGTGGACGGCTCGGTGCACCCGCTGAGAGCCTTGTCACCGGGGTCCTGCTGGCCTCATAAGGCTTACGGCCCGGATACTGGCCGGTAACTTCACCGCGCACCCGCCGATCCCGGAGGTATCGCCATCATGGCTCGTCTCGCCCAGACAGCCGGTCTCAGCGACATCCAGAAGGAGATCCTCTCCACCGTCCGGGAGTTCGTCGACAAGGAGATCCTGCCGAACGTCCACGACCTCGAGCATGCCGACGAGTACCCGGAGCAGATCGTCGCGGGCATGGCCGAGATGGGGCTGTTCGGCCTCACCATCTCCGAGGAGTACGGCGGCCTCGGCGAATCGCTGCTCACCTACGCCCTGGTGGTCGAGCAGATCGCCCGGGGCTGGATGAGCGTGTCCGGCGTGATCAACACCCACTTCATCGTCGCCTACCTGCTGGCCCAGCACGGCACCGACGAGCAGAAGCGGCGGCTGCTGCCCAAGATGGCCACCGGCGAGGTGCGCGGCGCGTTCTCGATGTCCGAACCGGACGTCGGCTCCGATGTCGCCGCCATCAAGTCCCGGGCCACTGCCGATGGGGACGGCTTCCGCCTGAACGGCCAGAAGATGTGGCTCACCAACGGCGCCAGGTCGCGAGTGGTCGCGACCCTGGTCAAGGATGAGCTGGGCGCCGAGTCGGTCTACCGCAACATGACCACCTTCCTGATCGAGAAGGAGCCGGGCTTCGGCGAGACCCGGCCGGGGCTGCGGATCCCCGGCAAGCTGGAGAAGATGGGCTACAAGGGCGTCGAGACCACCGAGATGATCATGGACGACGTGGCGGTGGCGGGCGGGGACATCCTGGGCGGCCCGGACAAGCGCGGCCAGGGCTTCTACCAGATGATGGACGGCATCGAGGTCGGCCGGGTCAACGTCGCCGCCCGGGCCTGCGGCATCTCGATCCGGGCCTTCGAGCTGGCCATCGACTACGCCCAGCAGCGCAGGACCTTCGGCAAGAAGATCGCCGAGCACCAGGCGATCGCCTTCAAACTCGCCGAGATGGCGACCAAGGTGGAGGCCGCGCACCTGCTGATGACCAACGCGGCACGGCTGAAGGACGCCGGCCAGCGCAACGACGTCGAGGCCGGGATGGCCAAGCTGCTGGCCAGCGAGTACTGCGCCGAGGTGACGAGCGAGTCCTTCCGGATCCACGGCGGCTACGGCTACTCCAAGGAGTACGAGATCGAGCGGCTGATGCGCGAGGCGCCGTTCCTGCTGATCGGCGAGGGCACCTCGGAGATCCAGAAGACCATCATCAGCCGCGGCCTGCTCAAGGAGTACCGCTCCTGACGCCCGGTTCGGCCATCGCCTCCGCCTCTGAGGCATGTTCGACCAGGTCCGTCGTCCGGGGACCGAAGGCCGGCAGGGCGCGGGCGAAGGCGGCGGCGTCGCCGGAGACCACCCAGGAGCGCATCTGGGCGTCGCTGCGCCGGCCGAAGACGCCGCGCCAGAACTCGAACAGCGACGTCCGCACCACCGCATCCGGCTCGCCCTCGCCGTAGGTGCTGGCGTGGCCGTCCAGTTCCACGGTGACCGTGCCGACCGGGGCCAGCTTGTACGGGGCAACCGCGTCGATCAGCGGGAAGGCCGCGACCACCGCGTCCATCGGCAGCCTCGGCGCGCCGATGGTGGCGCGGATGTCGCTCTCATGGTGCAGCGCGTCGTGCACCACCTGGAGCCACCTGCGATCCTCCGGCGCCAGCTGCTCGAGCTTGGGAGTGCACACCCGTCGCTCGGTCAGCAGGTCCGCCAGTGAGGCACCCCGGCGGCTTTCGACGTGCTCGGCCGCCCAGGGGTCGGTCCCCAGGCCCACGTAGGACGGGGTGCCGAACGAGGCGGCGCCACCGGCGAGGTGGGCGAGCATCTCGCGCACCGTCCACTCCGGGCAGGCCGGGGTTCGGGTGTCCAGCGTCGCGTCGTCGAGCGGGGTGACCAGCTCCTCCACGCGGCGCGCGGATTCCACATACAACTGGTAGTACATCTCGGCCTCCTCGAATAGCTTGTCCTCCAGGCGCACCTGCCACCGCGGCGGGCGTGCTCTCTGCGATCACGGCCTACGATCACGGCAGAGGGTTGCCCGTCGCCGAAGCGGCTGCGCCGCCGCCAACCTATAAGGCCGCAGCGCCGGACGGGACTTCGAGAATGACCGCTATGAACACCTACGAACTCGACCGCCAGTACGTCTTCCACTCCTGGTCGGCCCAGGCCGCCCTCACACCACTGGTGATCACCTCGGCGTCCGGCAGCTATGTCACCGACGGCGACGGCAACCAGTTGCTGGATCTGAGCTCGCAGCTGGTGAACACCAACATCGGGCACCAGCATCCGAAGGTGGTCGCCGCGATCAAGGAGCAGGCCGACCTGCTCTGCACGGTCGCCCCGCAGCACGCCAATGCCGCCCGCAGCGAGGCCGCCCGGATGATCGTCGAGCGGGCGCCGGCGAACATGGCCAAGGTGTTCTTCACCAACGCCGGGGCCGAGGCGGTGGAGTACGCCGTCCGGATGGCCAAGCTGCACACCGGGCGCAACAAGGTGCTCTCCACCTACCGCAGCTACCACGGCGGCACCCAGGCCGCGGTGAACCTGACCGGTGACCCCCGGCGCTGGCCCAACGACCTCGGCACCAGTGGCGCGGTGCACTTCTTCGGCCCGTTCCTGTACCGCTCGGCGTTCCACTCCAGCACCGAGGCGGAGGAGTGCGAGCGCGCCCTGGAGCACCTGGAGCAGGTGATCGGCTTCGAAGGCCCGGCGACGATCGCCGCGATCATCCTGGAGACCATCCCCGGCACCGCCGGCATCATGCCGCCGCCGCCGGGCTACCTGCAGGGCGTGCGGGAGCTGTGCGACCGGTTCGGGATCGTCTACATCGCCGACGAGGTGATGTGCGGCTTCGGCCGGACCGGCCGCTGGTTCGCCGTCCAGAACTACGACGTGGTGCCGGACCTGATCACCTTTGCCAAGGGCGTGAACTCGGGCTACGTCCCGCTCGGCGGCGTGATCATCTCCGAGGAGATCTGCCGGACGTTCGCCGACCGGGCGTTCCCGGGCGGGCTGACCTACTCCGGGCACCCGCTGGCCTGCGCGGCGGCGGTGGGGAGCATGACCGCGATGACCGAGGAGGGCATCGTCGAGAACGCGGCCCGGATCGGTGAGCAGGTGCTCGGTCCGGGGCTCCGCGAGCTGGCCGAGCGGCACCCGATGATCGGCGAGGTGCGCGGGCTGGGGGTGTTCTGGGCACTGGACCTGGTCAAGGACCGGGCCACCCGCGAGCCGCTGGCCCCGTACGGCGGCACGTCACCGGCGATGACGGAGCTGGTCGGCGCACTCAAGGCAAACGGCGTGCTGCCGTTCACCAACTACCACCGGTTGCACATCGTGCCGCCCTGCACCATCACCGACGAGGAGATGCGCCAGGGCCTGGCCGCCGTCGACAAGGCGCTGGCCGCGGTCGGCCACCACTACGAGGGCTGAGCCGCTGGGAGCTGCTGCTAGGAGCTTGGTGCTACGAGCCCGGCAGGATGTTCACCGCGCGAGCGGCGATCAGCGCGACCGTCACCAGCGAGATCGCCGACTGCAGCATGAACAGCACCTTTGCCCAGCGTGACAGCGGCACGGTATCGGTGGGCGAGAACGCGGTCGAGTTGGTGTAGGACACGAAGAGGTAGTCGATGACGATCGGCTCCCAGTTCAGCGCCAGCTTGGGATCGGTCATCTGCGGGAACAGCAGGTCAGGTGTGTCGGCCAGGCCCAGTGCCCGGCTTGCCGGGCCGCCCCGGTCGTACTCCCAGTACCACAGGGCGAACACGATGGTGTTCGTCAGCCAGATCGCACCGCCGCCGGCCAGCAGCTCCAGCGCCCCGATCTGGCCACCGGTGGTGATCCGGTGCACCAGCAGGACCACCGACATCGCGTTGTTGGCCGCCACCAGGGCTAGCACCAGCAGGCTGCCGATCCGGACCCCGCGGGTGCGCCGCGACATCCGCTCGGGATGGCTGATCACCAGCACGAGCAGCCCGGCGAGCTCGATGACCGGCAGGACGTAGCGGGGATGCAACACGAACCGGTCCGGAAGCAGCATCTGCAGGATCACCGCGGCCAGGATGGCGAGCGCCACCCACCAGCGTTGCTCGCCCTCGGTCCGGCGTTGCCACGCCGGCACCCCATCGGCTGGGTCGGAAGCCGGGGCGCTTGCCGGGCCGTTGGATCGCCGGATGCTCACGCTCCGGATTCTGAACCGCCGGATCGGGAGTTTCGCCGACGACACGCAGCCCAGCACCCCCGACCGGCTAGGTTTCGGATCAGAGCCGCGGAGGCTGATCGGGCGGTTCGGTGACGGGCCGTTCGGTGACGGGCCGTTCGGCGACGGGCGGTTCGGCGACGGGCGGTTCGGCGACGGGCGGTTCGGTGACGGCGGTACGGGGGGAGGCGCCATGCTGGCGCGGTGGGTGCTCAGGCTGTTGCTGCTCGCGGTCGTCATCGGCGTGGTGGCCGAGATCGTGCCCGGCATCGAGGTGCACGGCGAGTTCGGCGCGCTGCTGTGGATTTCGGTGTTGTTCTCGCTGGTGAACGCGATCCTGGGGCCGCTGTTCAAACTTCTGAGCCTGCCGCTGATCGTGCTGAGCCTGGGCTTGTTCCTGCTCGTCGTCAATGCCGCGCTGCTCGGCATCACCGCCGGGCTCAGCAGCCATCTGGACGTCGACAGCTTCGGTGCTGCGGTGCTGGGCGGGTTGCTGATCGCCGTGTTCAGCTGGCTCGCGGAGTTGGCGCTGCCAACCCGACGCCGCGACGATCCGCGCCGGTTCCAGTCCTGAGAAGTCGCACCCGGGCGGCGTAGCGTACGGCGCGAAACGTACGCCCATCGGAGTGCCGGAGTCGTGCATGGCTGATCCAGCGATCGCCGTCGAGAACCTGGTGGTGTACCGCGGCAAGCGGCAGGTGCTGTTCGACCTGAGCTGCGCCGTGCCGGCCGGGCAGGTCACCGGGCTGCTCGGTCCCAGCGGCGGCGGCAAGACGACCTTGCTGCGCAGCATCGTCGGGGTGCAGGTGATCCGGTCCGGCACGGTGACCGTGCTGGGGCTGCCGGCCGGTGACCCGGCGCTGCGGACCCGGATCGGCTACGTCACCCAGGCGCCGTCGGTCTATGCGGACCTGTCGGTGGCCGACAACGTCCGGTACTTCGCCGCGCTGACCTCCGGAGCGGACCGGGTCGAGGAGGTGCTGGCCTCGGTGGACCTGGCCGACCGGGCGGCCGACCGGGTCGATCAGCTGTCCGGCGGCCAGCGGGCCCGGGTCTCGCTGGCCTGCGCCCTGGTCGGCGCGCCGCCGTTGCTGGTCCTGGACGAGCCGACGGTCGGGCTGGACCCGGTGCTGCGGCGCGATCTGTGGAACCTGTTCCACGACCTGGCGCGGGGCGGCAGCACCATCCTGATCAGCAGCCACGTGATGGACGAGGCGGCCCGCTGCGACCGGTTGCTGCTGCTGCGCGACGGGCGGCTCTACGCCGATGACACCCCGGCGGCGATCAGGCACCAGACCGGCACCGAGGACCTGGAAGAGGCGTTCCTGCGGCTGGCCACGGACTCGGAGGAGGCCCGGTGAACCCCGCGATCACCGCCGCCACGGCAGGCCGGGTACTGCGCCAGCTGCGCAACGACCCGCGCACCGTCGCGATGCTCGTCGTGGTCCCGAGCGTGCTGATGATCCTGCTGCGTTACGTCTACAACGGCTCGCAGCGGACCTTCGACAGCATCGGCCTGTCGCTGCTGGGCATCTTCCCGTTCATCACCATGTTCCTGGTGACCTCGGTGGCGATGCTGCGCGAGCGCACCAGCGGGACCCTCGAGCGGCTGTTCACCACCCGGCTGGCGAAGCTGGACCTGCTGCTCGGGTACGCGGGCGCCTTCGCCGTCGCCACCGTCGTCCAGGTCGGCGTGGTGTCGCTGATCGCGTTCGGCTGGCTCGGCCTGGACGCCCGGGCCGGCGTGGGGTGGGTGCTGGCGCTGGCGCTGGCCAGCGCACTGCTGGGCATGGCGCTGGGCCTGCTGGTGAGCGCGTTCGCCCGGACGGAGTTCCAGGCGGTGCAGTTCCTGCCCGCCGTGGTGCTTCCGCAGTTCCTGCTGTGCGGGCTGCTGACGCCTCGCTCGGAGATGGTGGACCTGCTGCGCTGGCTGAGCAACCTGCTTCCGATGTCCTACGCGGTCGAGGGGCTGGCCCGGGTGGGGCAGGGCACCGTCGATGCCGTGCTGTTCCGCGACGTCGCGGTGGTGCTGGCCTGCATCGTGGCGGCGCTGGCGCTCGGGGCGGCCACCCTGCGCCGGCGAACCTCCTGACAGTGCGCCTCCTGACAGTGCGCTTCTGACAGTGCGGTGCTAGCGGCGCCGGCGCGCCCGCGAGCACCGCATCCGCCGGCCCGGGCCGGACCGCGGACGGCCCGGTTCGGCCGCCGCGAAGGCGAAGAACGATGCCAGCAACTGGTCAGCGGCCAGCTCGCGCTCGACCTCGGTCAGTTTCGAGTGCTCTTCCTCAGACAGCGCCATGGGAGTCTCCCGGCGGGCAACAGTCACCGACCGGCCGGTGGGCCGTCAGGACCAGATAGGGCGCGGCTTCTCCGCGTAAAGCCGGCGGAAACCAAGAGGTCGCTGGTGCGGGCTCTCATCGCCGATAACAGACTTCCAGGCTTACTCGCAATGCCAGCCGCCCGCAAGAGCCGTGGTCGGGCCGTCGCCACAGAGCACTGTCGAAGAAGCCGAAGGGCTTACTCAGCCGACGCGAGCCCGATGACCGGCTGTGATCGAGCAACAACAGAACGTTGCTCTCACGGTGAGTCTGCGGTAGACAGGAGGGGAGCGACGGCACCCGGTGGCGTTGAGCAGGCAGCGCTCCTAGTTGAACAGCAGCTTCAGGGTGCCGCTGCTCCCGAAAGTGATCGAAGAGGGCTAGCCTCGGCACCGCTGGATCAGCGGGCCGAGGATAACCTCGGCGAGTTCGTGCCAGGAGTGCACCATGGTGGCCACGCCGGCCTCGGGCAGGTCCTCCACCCGCTGCTTGCGCTCCTCCGCCGGCAAGCAGCGGCGCGATCTCCTCGCGCATCAACCCCTCGAGGAACTGGGCTAGAACCGGATCGGTCATCGCCTCTGTCCGTGGTCCGTTAGCCGGCCGGCGAGCCCGGATGGCCCAGCGCACAATGGATTCCGTGAGCAGCCGACTCTGATCAGCTCGTACGGCGCGACATCGTCGACGAAACCTGCCCCCACCAGATCCAGCGGCGGCCTGCCGTCGCAGAACGAGTCCTCGATGACCACTGTGCAAAGGGGTTCGGTGATCACCGGCCCGCAGTCGGCCACCGCCACGTGGTACCCCGACAGGCTGAGGAGTAGGACAGGGTATGGGGTAGGTAGGCCAGTGACAGGCGGAAGGAGCCTCGGTAGATGGCGAACACGGTGGCCGACGTCCTGCTGGCCAGGTTGCGCGAATGGAACGTCCGGCAGGTCTTCGGCTATCCCGGCGACGGGATCAACGGCCTGCTCGCGGCCTGGGGACGCGCCGACAACGACCCGCAGTTCGTCCAGGCCCGGCATGAGGAGATGGCCGCGTTCGAGGCGGTCGGCTTCGCCAAGTTCTCGGGGCAGGTGGGAGTCTGCGCGGCGACCAGCGGGCCGGGAGCGATCCACCTGCTCAACGGGCTCTACGACGCCAAGCTCGACCACGTGCCGGTCGTCGCCATCGTGGGCCAGACCGAACGCTCGGCGATGGGTGGCTCCTACCAGCAGGAGGTCGACCTGCTGAACCTGTTCAAGGACGTCTGCTCGGACTACGTGCAGATGTGCACGGTGCCTCAGCAGCTTCCCAACCTGATCGACCGGGCGATCCGGATCGCGCTCACCGAGCAGGCGCCGACCTGCCTGATCTTTCCCTCCGACGTCTTCGACCTGGAGTACACCGCGCCCGAACATGCCTTCAAGCAGGTGCCGTCCAGCCTCGGCCTGGTACCGGCCACCCCGCAGCCGGACGACCAAGCGGTACGGCAGGCCGCCGACATCCTCAACGCCGGCGGCAAGGTCGCCGTGCTGGTGGGGCAGGGTGCTCGCGGCTGTGTCGAGGAGCTGACCGAGGTCGCCGAGCTGCTCGGTGCCGGGGTGGCCAAGGCGCTGCTGGGCAAGGACGTCCTGTCCGACGAGCTGCCGTGGGTGACCGGCTCGATCGGCCTGCTGGGAACCACCGCGTCCTACCGGCTGATGATGGACTGCGACACCCTGCTGACGGTGGGGTCGAACTTCCCCTACACCCAGTTCCTGCCGCCGCTGGAGCAGGCCCGCGCGATCCAGATCGACCGGTCCGGCACCTGGATCGGGATGCGCTACCCGTACGAGCTGAACCTGGTGGGGGATGCCAAGCTCACCCTGCGCGCGCTGATCCCGCTGCTGCGGCGCAAGACCGACCGGGCCTGGCGCGAGGAGATCGAGCGCAACGTCGCCGACTCCTGGGAGACCCTGGGACGCCAGGCGCTGACCGGCGCCGACCCGGTGAACCCGATGCGGATCTTCTCCGAGCTCTCCGACCGGCTGCCCGGCAACGCAATCGTGGCGGCCGACTCCGGCAGCGCGGCCAACTGGTACGCCCGGCACCTGAGGTTCTCCGGCGAGGTACGCGGCTCGCTGTCAGGCACGCTGGCCACCATGGGGCCCGCGGTGCCGTACGCGATCGGCGCCAAGTGGGCGCATCCGGACCGTCCGGCGATCGCGCTGGCCGGTGACGGCGCCATGCAGATGAACGGCCTGGCGGAGCTGATCACCATCGCGCACTACTGGCAGCAGTGGGCCGACCCGCGGCTGATCGTCGCGGTCCTGCACAACAACGACCTCAACCAGGTGACCTGGGAGCTGCGGGCGATGGGAGGCGCCCCGAAGTTCGCCGAGTCCCAGACCCTGCCCGACGTCGACTACGCGGCCTTCGCCCGGGGCCTGGGCCTGGCCGGGGTGAACATCGACACCCCGGAGGCGATCGGGCCGGCCTGGGAGGCGGCGCTGTCGGCGACCCGGCCGACCGTGCTCGACATCCGCTGCGACCCCGACGTGCCGCCGATCCCGCCGCACTCCACCTTCGCCCAGGCCAAGTCGACCGCCGAGGCGATCCTGCGCGGGGACGAGAACGCCTGGGGCATGGTGAAGCAGGGCATCAAGCAGAAGGCCAAGGACATCCTGCCCTAGTGGTACTCCAGTGCTACTGGAGCTTCGGAAGCTCCAGGGTGCCGCTGTCGGCGACGTCGGCGGCGATCTGGGAGAGCTTGCGGTGGGTGTGCTGGCTGGTGATCCGCAGCAGGTTGAACGCCTGGTCGCGGGTGATCTTGTGCTGCGCCATCAGCACGCCCATCGCCACGCCGATCTCGCGGTTGCTCTCCAGCGCCCGGGCCAGGTGGGCGGCGGTGTCGCCGCGACGCAGCGCCGACAGCGCCAGGGCGCCGTGGGTGGCCAGCAGCAGGCCGGTCGTGACGGCGTTCTCGTCGAAGGCGTCGGTCTCGCTGGAGTAGAAGTTGAGACCGGCGATCAGGTCGTCGTCCTCGAGGAACATCCGGAAGGACAGCATGCTGCGGATGCCGACCTCCTCGACGGCGCGCCGGCCGAAGCCGGCCCAGCGCTGCTCCTCGGCAAGGTCGGGACAGACGTAGGTGGTGTTGTCGACGATCGCGTCGATGCAGGGGCCGTAGCCGAGCTCGTACTGGATCGAGTCGACCTTGAGCGGCACGTCGCTGGTCTCGGCCACCGTCTTGAAGGCTCCGGGCCGGCCACGGGTGATCGCCGAGTGCTCGGCACCTGACACCACCCGCAGGCCGTTGCCGGTGATCGAGTTCAGCACATCCTCGGCGGGAGCGGCTTCGATGACGTGCGGCTCCAGGCTGGCGAAGGCCTCGGCGAGGTGCTGCAGCGTCTCGTCGGAAGCCATCAGATCACGCTGACAGCGGTGGGAGAGGTGTCCGTCACGGCGTCCTCATTCGCAGAGTTCATTCGCAAATTTCTCAGCAGGCGGAGCAGATAGCCGACCCGATGCTGAGAGAGGGACGCTGCCTGTCCGGCCCTCGACTGTACGCCCTCAGACGGGAAGCTTGTCCCGGACGGTGTGGGTCGCCGACTGCAGTGCCAGCTCGGTGTCGCGGCGCAGCCCACTGGCCGCGTGGCTGAGCACGCGGGGGGTGCGCCGGGCCCACCAGCCCAGCGAGGGGCGTCCCGCGGTGTCGACCGAGGCCAGCAGCAGGCCGCCGAGCAGGCCGGCGTTCTTCATCAGGTGCACCCGGTGCTGGGTCCGCCGAACCGGGTCCTGCTCCTCCCAGAACGGGTGGCCGGCGGCCGTGGTCGGCACCAGGCTGACCGCCAGCACGGCAGCCGAGACCCGGGGCAGCTTGCCCAGGGCGAGCATCGAGCCTGCGACGATCTTGGCGGCGGCATCGAGCTTGACCACCTGCTCGGTGTTGGACAGCTGCGGCACCCGGCTCAGCAGCGGGTTCACCACCCGGTCGGCGGCCGCGACCCGAGTGGCCGGCTTGCGCAGGGTGTTCACCCCACCGCTGATGAAGGGGGCGGCCAGGAGCGGACGGGCGATCGCGCGGACCAGAAGCATGTAACCCATCATGCCAACTCAGGGCGAGTGGCGTCACCCCGGGCGTCAGCGCCGCGCCGGACCGCCGCCGGACTCGCCCAGCCGGCTCGCCAGCGCCTCACCGAGAAGCAGGCCGGACAGGTACGCCGCCTCAACCCGGGGCCGGGTGGACCAGCCGTCCCCGCAGGCGCCGACCAGGCTCGGCCACAGCTGGAAGCTCTCGGGTCGCCCTGCCGCCGGCTTGGCGTGCGGCCAGCGGTGCAGGTGGGTCCAGGCCGGGGCCGCGTCGATGCCGAGCACCTCCCGCAGCGCCCCCAGCAGGGACCGGGTCGCTTGGTCCGGCTGGTCGAGGTCCGGGTGGTGCGGCTGGTGCGGGTGCGGCTGGTCGAGGTGCGGCTGGTCGAGGTGTGCCGCGGCCCAGGACGTCGTGGAATGCGCGATGAGCACCGGCGCCCCGTCCCCACGCCGGCTGCCGTCATCGGTGATCCAGGACAGCCGCTCGTCGTCGTTGACGAAGATGCCGTCGAATTCGCCCCACATCGGCTCGGGCCACCCCGCGCTGAGCACCAGCACCGGCTCGAAGGCGGCGGACAGGCCGGCCCGCTCGGCCGCCAGTGCGGGGTGCAGGATCGCCCTGGCCTGTGGATCCGGCATGGCCAGCACTACCGCCGAGGCCGGCCGGGAGTCCACCAGCAGGCCGGACGGGCCGGACTCGACGAGTTCCACGCCGGTCCGTTCGACGCTGAGCCCCGCGGTGTCGGCGAGATCCTGGACCAGGGTGCGCAGGCCGGCGGTGGCAGTCCAGCGCAGCGGGCCGGTGCTGAGGCGGATGGCGTTGCGGTGCTGACCGGAGGTGCGGTGCTGGCCGGAGGTGCGGTGCTGGCTGGAGGTGCGGTGCTGGCTGGAAGTGCGGTGCTCGTACACCGCGAAGGTCTTGGTCCACGGCCGGGCCAGCCCCCGCCGCTGCCAGTCCCGCACCAGCAGATCGAACCGCTCGTCGGCCACCGTGAAGTACGAGGCGCCGGTGTCGATCGCGCGCCCGGCGTGCCGCTCGCTCGCCATCCGGCCACCAGGCTGCCCGGCGCGGTCGAGCACCCGGACCGGCAGGCCGGCCTCGGCCAGCACCCGCGCGCAGCTGACGCCGGAGATCCCCGCACCCACCACGATCACCGGATCCATCCCGCCAGCCTGCCAGTCGCCCGCTCGGCGGTGCACGCCGCCGGTGCCCTGCGAAGCCGATGGTCTGCGCTGCCGGGCCGATGGCATGATCGGAGGATGCCGATCACGACCGCCTACTCCCACGTCCGGCTGACCGTGACCGACATCGACCGGTCCCGGGCGTTCTACGAGCAGGTGTTCGGGCTGCCGATCGCCCTGGAGGTCGCGGACGACGCGGATGAGGCAACCCGCGAGCAGTTGAGCTACCTGTACGGCGGCGTGATCTACCAGGTCGGCAACGCCTTGCTCGGGCTTCGCCCGGTGGCGCCGGCCGGAGACCGGTTCGACGAGAACCGGGTGGGCCTGGATCACCTCAGCTTCCTCGTCGACGGGGTGGCTGACCTGGAGAACGCGGCCCGGTTGCTGGACGAGCTGGGGATAGCCCACGCCGGCGTCAAGGACATCGGGATGGCCCACCTCCTGGAATTCCGCGATCCGGACAACATCGCCCTGGAGCTGTACGCCTGGAAGCCGAGACGGCCTGCGTCCGAAGGCTGAGCCGGCTCGGGCCTCCACCAGACAGCCGGGCAATCGCCGGTGCCGTGGCTGGCCCTATCCGCGGGACGTACCGTGATGGCGTGTCCGGACGTCCGAGCAAGCTGACGCTGCTGCGGCCGAAGTGGCTGCTGCTGCACGCGATCACGCTTGCGGCCTGCGCCGCGATGATCTGGCTCGGGCACTGGCAGTGGCGCGCCGCGATCCGGCACCACGGCGACCTGCGCAACTACGCCTACGCCCTGCAGTGGTGGGCCTTCGTCGGCTTCACCGTGCTGATGTGGTTCCGGGTGGTCAGCGACCACCTGCGCCCGGCTGAGGATGCCGGCCCGGCCCAACCGCCGGCCGCCCCGCCCAGCCGGTACCTGGGCTACACCCAGGCACCGTCCAGCCCCGCCGTGGAGACCGACCCGGAGCGGCGCAGACTCAACGCCTACCTGGCGCACCTGAACGCCGCCGACCGAGAGGCCACCGAGTGACCAGCACCACCACCAGCCAGCGCGGGCTGTCCGGGGCCTTCCTGCGCTACCGGATCCTGGCCTATGTCACCGGGACGCTGCTCGTCCTGCTCGTCGTGGTGGCCATTCCGCTGAAGTACCTTGCCCACCATCCCGGTCCGGTGTCGGTGATCGGCACCGCGCACGGCTTCCTGTTCATGGTGTACCTGGTCACCGCGGTGGACCTCGGGATCCGGCTGCGCTGGCGCTGGCTGAAGCTGGGCCTGGTGATGCTGGCCGGCACCATTCCGTTCGCCTCGTTCGTCGCCGAGCGCCAGGCACATGCGGAGGTCCGGTCGCGCGGGGTGTCCTGACGCTCAGCCGGTGCCGCGAGCGGTTCGGGAGCTGCCCTCGCCGAGACCGGCCACCAGCGCATCGCGGGCCCGCGCCACCCGGGACCGGATGGTGCCCACCGGGCAGCCGACCACGTCGGCGGCCTCGGCGTAGGCCAGTCCCAGCACCTGGGTGAGCACGAACGCCTCCCGGAACGGCAGGTCGATGCTGTCGAGCAGCAGCCGCAGGCTGACCGTGTCGGCCGGGTCCCGGCTGCGTCCGGGCAGCTCGAGGTCGGCGACCGGGGTGCTCGGCCGGCGGGTGCGGATCGCGTCGGCGCAGACCCGCCGGGCGATCGAGAGCAGCCAGGTGCGGGCCGAGGACCGGCCGGCGAACCGGTGCAGCGAGGCGAAGGCCCGGGCGAAGGTCTCCTGGGTCAGGTCCTCGGCGTCCCGGGGGCTGCCCAAGTGCGCGCAGAGCCGCCAGACGTCGCCCTGGCAGGCGCGCACGAACGCCGTCGCGGCCTCGGAGTCACCGGCTCGGGCCCGCAGCGCCGACAGCGTGACGGGGTCGAAGTCCTGCTCTGGCGGTGGCACCGGTGACCTCCTCTCTCACGTATTCAGGCATTCGACGTGCCGGCTCGGACGGATGGCCCACCTGGTGGCTGCACCCTAATGCCGTGACCGGCGCCACAGGCTGGGAACTGAACAACCAGTGCACCCGACTGTGCTGGGTATGAGCTGTGATCCCTACCGGGAAGCCGCGTCGGCCAGGTTGGACGGCGAGGATCCAGGCATGCCGAGGGTAGTGCTGGACGATCACCTGGCACATTGCCAGGAATGCTCGACTTGGCTGGCCGCCGCCACCCGGGCGGGCCGGCTGCTGCGGGTGTCCGGGGTGACCCCGCCGGACCTGAGCGAGCCGGTCCTGCGCGACGTCGCGCTGCCGGCGGCCCGGTTGCTGCGGCGGCGGCGGCTGGTGCAGCTGGGCTTGATGCTGCTGGCCGTCCTGCAGTGGGCGCTGGCGGTGCCGGGGGCGTGGGGCGAGAACATCGGAATGGGCGCGGCGATGCACATGGGGGCACACCAGGCGCACGAGAGCGCGGCCTGGAACGTCGCGGTCGGCGCCGCCCTGCTGGCCGTGGCGTTGCGCCCGGCCCGGGCGGCCGGCACCGTGCCGATCCTGCTCGCCTTCGTGGCGGTGCTGTCGGTGCTCAGCGTGCCGGACCTGCTGGCCGGCGCGGTCACCGGCGCCCGGTTGGGCAGCCATGCCGGTGTGGTGCTCGGGCTGGTGCTGGTGGCCGTCCTGGCGCGCGCCGACCGGGTGCCCAGGCCGGGCCGGCCGGTTGCCCGCGCCGACGGGCACAGCCTGTCGCGGGCACTGCCGCGTCGCCACCGGAGGGCCGCGTGAGGCGCTGGCTGCTTGCCCTGCCAGCAGTCCTCGGCGCAGTCCTTGCCACGCTGGTCCTGGGCCTGCTGCTGGCCGCACCGGCGTCGGCGCACACCGTGCTGGTGGGTTCGGACCCGGCCGATGGCAGCAGGCTCGCCCAGTCGCCGGCAACGGTGACGCTGCGGTTCAACGAGCAGGTCGGCCTGCAGCCGGGTTACCTGCGGGTGGTCGACTCGGCCGGCCGGCGGGTCGACAGCGGGCTCGTCACCCATCCCGACGGGAACGACAGCTCGGTGACGGTGGCGCTGCGGTCGGGGCTCGGCAACGGCAACTACCTGGTCAGCTTCCGGGTGATCTCCGCGGACTCGCATCCGGTGGCCGGCAGCGTCCGGTACGTGGTGGGCGACGGCCCGCTGGATGCCGGCGGTGGGTCCGGGTCGGCATCGGCGCCGGTGGACGGCGCGGTGTCGACCGGCCTGGCGCTCAGCCACTGGCTCAGCTTCGCCGGGATCGGGATGGTCGGCGGCAGCTGGCTGGTGTTCACGCTGTGGCCGGCCGGCGCCAGCCGCCGTTCGATCCGCCGGCTGGTCTGGACCGGGTGGACCGTGGCGGGTCTCGGCGCCGTCAGCGAGTACCTGCTCGAGGGGCCGTACGCCGCCGGGAGCGGGCTCTCGTCGGTGGCCGACACCGGCCTGCTCGATGCCAGCCTGCACGGCAATGCCGGCCAGCTGCTGTCGTTGCGGGTGCTGCTGCTGGGCATCCTCGGCATGGTGCTCAGCTCGCTGTTCGACGAGGACGTGCGGCGCCGGCCGAGCGGGGGGCCCGAGGCGGCGGCTGTCGTGGCGGCCGGCATCGTGGTGACGTTCGCGGCGACCGGACACTCCCGGTCGGCGAACCCGCGCTGGCTGTGGGTGCTGGTGGACGGCCTGCACCTGAGCGCCATGATCATCTGGCTGGGCGGCCTGGTGGTGCTGCTGGTGGCCGCGCTCAGCCACGCCGGCTCGGGCCGGGCCGACTTCGACGACGCGGAGCTCGACCGGGCGCAGCTGTCGGCCGGGCTGCCGATCTTCTCCCGGGTCGCGATGGCCTGCATCGCCACCCTGGCGGTGACCGGCGGCCTGCAGGCCTGGCGCGAGGTCGGCGCACTGGACGCGATCACCACCACCCGCTACGGCCAGCTGGTGCTGCTGAAGGTGGTGCTGTTCGTCGCGGTGCTCGGGTTGGGCTACCTGGCCCGGCGGGCGGTCCTGCGAACGCGGCCGGTCGCCGTGGCCGTGCCGGCGACTGCCACCGTGCCGGCGGCCATCGGAGCGCGCTCCGGGGAAGAGCCCCCGGCCGGGGAAGGGCTGCCGGCCGGGGAAGGGCTGCCGGCCGGGGGAGAGCTGAGAACCGGGGAAGGGCTGCCGTCCGGGGGAGAGCTGCCGGCCGGGCTGGGCCGGACCCTGCTGTGCGAGGTGGTGATCGGCGCCCTGGTGCTCGCCGTGACCGGAGTGCTGATCTTCCAGCCGCCGGGCAAGGTGGCGCTGGCGGCCGAGCACAGCAAGCCCCAGCACGCCACCGTCCAGGTGAGCGCCGACACCCAGGCGTCGGTCGAGGTCACGCCGGGGGTGCACGGCAACGTCCGGATCTCGGTGCGG
Organism: Jatrophihabitans sp.; assembly: GCF_036389215.1. Taxonomy (GTDB): domain Bacteria; phylum Actinomycetota; class Actinomycetes; order Mycobacteriales; family Jatrophihabitantaceae; genus Jatrophihabitans_A. The sequence goes on along the minus strand of NZ_DASVQG010000174.1, from coordinate 505 downwards.
CTCACCGGCGGCCCGCGCCCGACCGGCATCACTGCCACGGCCAGCCTGCCGGCCCAGCAGCTCGGGCCGATCCCGTTGAAGCTGCGGGCGGCCGGGCCGGGCAGCTACACCTCCGCCGAGGTACTGCTGCCGGCCGCGGGGCTATGGGAGTTTCACCTGGCCGTCCAGACGTCGGAGTTCGACTCGACCGTCGCGGTCGCCCGGGTCAAGGTGTTCTGAGATGGCCGCGGCCGGATGCTGCGGAACGCCGTCGGGGTTCTCACAGCGAAGCCATGGCTTGGCTGAGGGATCATGTATGGCGTGAAACGCCTTCCGTTGACCCTGGTCGCCGCGATGCTGCTGACCGGGGCGGGGCTGGCCGGCCTGATCCGGGGCTCCGAACCGCTGGCGGCAGCCTCTGACACCGCTGCCGCCGCTGCCACCGCCGCGCCGCGGGGGCCGATCGTGGTGAGCGGCGCCTACGTCCGCGAGCCGGCGAACGGGATCAACGCGGCGGCGTACTTCA
>NZ_DASVQG010000173.1:0-15548 GCF_036389215.1 Jatrophihabitans sp. | reverse complement strand
CCGGGCGGTCGGCGCGCACCAGATGGTGGCCAGGCTCAGCGGCGGGTACCTGCACCAGGTCGGCGAGCGCGGCCGCAACCTCTCGGCCGGGCAGCGCCAGCTGATCGCGCTGGCCCGGGCCGAGCTGGTGGAGCCCGACATCCTGCTCCTCGACGAGGCCACCGCCGCGCTCGACCTGGCCAGCGAGGCGCTGGTGACCGAGGCGACCCACCGGCTGAGCCGGCACCGGACCACCGTCACCGTCGCGCACCGGCTCACCACCGCGGCACGCGCGGACCGGATCGTGGTGCTCGACGACGGCCGGATCGTCGAGGACGGCAGCCATCAGCGGTTGCTGGCCGCCCAGGGCAACTACGCCCGGCTCTGGCGTACCTATCTGGACGGCTCAGTGCCAGACGGCTCAGTGCCGGACGGCTCAGTGCCGGACGGCTCAGTGCAGGACGGCTCAGTGGTCGAGGGCATCGCCGACGTAACCCGGCCCGTGCCCGTCCAGGGCGCAGTCGTCGCCGACTAGCGGCCGGTCGCCGTGCTGGTGATCGGCCTGCAGGGTGGCATGGTCGATCCGGTGGGTCTGGGCCAACACCCGCCGCACCCCGCGGGCCACCTCGTGGCAGTCATGGCTGGCATCGATCACCAGGTGCGCCGACAGCGCCGGCTCACCGGCGCCCAGGTCCCAGACATGCAGGTCGTGCACCTCCCGGACGCCGGCCACCGAGGCCATCGAACGGCCGATCCGGGCCGGGTCGGTGCCGTTCGGCGCGGCCTCGAGAAACACCCGTCCGGCCGAGCGCACCAGGCCGACCCCGCTCTGCACCATCAGCCCGGCAACCACCAGCGAGGCCACCGCGTCGGCCCTGGTCCAGCCGGTCAGCAGCATCACCAGCCCGGCGACCGCGGTGGCCACGAACGCCCACAGGTCGGTGATCAGGTGCGCCAGCGCGCCGCGGACGTTGAGGCTGGCCTGGTCGGCCTTGGCAGCCAGCACGACCGCGAGCAGGTTCACCGCGATCCCGATCAGGGCGACCACCAGCACGGCGGCGCCCGGGACGTCCGGCGGGTCGAACAGCCGCCGTACCGCAGCCACTGTGAACCAGGCGGCGAGCAGCAGCAGCGTGATGCCGTTGGCCTGGGCCGAGACGGCATCGATCCGGGTGAAGCCGTAGGTGTAGGCACCGCGAGCCGGACGCCGGGAGAATCTGGAAGCCAGGATCGCCACCGCCAGCGCTCCGGCGTCGGTGAGCAGGTGGCCGGCGTCGGTGAGCAACGCCAGCGACCCGACCGCCAGGCCCACCGCCACCTCGCAGACCAGGAAGGCGACGATCACCGCCAGCGCGGCCGACAGCCACCGGCGGTCGGCGTCGGCACCGCCGTGCGGGTGCTGGCCGGACAGATGCCGATGGCCGTGCTGCCGGCCGCCGTCCTGCCGGCCGCCGTCCTGCCGGCCATCCTGCTGACCGGCGCGCTGCTGACCGGCGCGCTGCTGACCGGAGGTGGACTTCACCGACCCAGCATGAGTCGGCCCGCCGCACCCGTCAATCGACGGCCCGGCACCATCGATCCGCCTCGGCAGTCGCGCGCCAGCCGCCCCTCGCCAGCCCGCGCTCACCAGCCGGACTGCAGCGGCCGGCCCTCGGCATAGCCGGCGGTGCTCTGCACGCCGACGATCGCCCGGTCGGCGAACTCGGCGATGGTCCGGGCGCCCGCATAGGTAAACGACGAGCGGACGCCGGCGATGATCGCGTCGATCAGGTCCTCGACGCCCGGCCGGGCCGGGTCCAGGAACTGCCGGCCGGAGGAGATGCCCTCCTCGAACAGCGCCTTGCGGGCCTGGTCGAACGCCGACTCCCCCGAGGTCCGGCTGGCCACCGCGCGCGCCGAGGCCATTCCGAAACTGTCCTTGTAGGCCCGGCCGTCGGCCGCGATCTTCAGGTCACCAGGAGATTCATAGGTGCCGGCGAACCACGAGCCGACCATCACCGACGAGGCGCCGGCCGCCAGCGCCAGCGCGACGACGCGCGGGTGCCGGACGCCGCCGTCGGCCCACACGTGCTTCCCGCGGGCGTGAGCCGCCTCGGCGCATTCCAGGACGGCCGAGAACTGCGGACGCCCGACGCCGGTCATCATCCGGGTGGTGCACATCGCTCCCGGACCGACGCCCACCTTGACGATGTCGGCCCCGGCCTCGATCAGGTCGACGGCGCCGGCGGCAGACACCACGTTGCCGGCCACCACCGGTACGCCCGGATCCAGGGAGCGGACCGCCGTCAGCGCTTCGATCATCCGGTGCTGGTGCCCGTGGGCGGTGTCCATCACCAGCAGGTCTATGCCGGTCGCCAGCAGCCGTTCGGCCTTGGCCCGCACGTCACCGTTGACGCCCAGCGCCGCGGCGACCCGCAACCGGCCGGCGGCATCGACGGCCGGCTCGTACAGCGTCGAGCGCAGGGCGGCCGTCCGGGTCAGCACGCCGACCAGCAGGCCGTCGTCGTCGACCACCGGTGCCAGCCTGCGGTGCTCGTCGGCCAGCACGTCGAACGCCTCCCGGCCCCCGGTCTTGGCAGCCAGCGTCAGCAGCCGGGTCGACATCACCCGCGACAGCTGGGCGAACCGGTCGGCACCGGCGCAGTCCCGCTCGGTGACGACCCCCACCGGGCGTCCCTGGTGCACGACGACCAGCGCGCCGTGGGCACGTTTGGGCAGCAGCGCCAAGGCATCGGAGACGGTATCGGTGGGCCCCAGGGTGAGTGCCGTCTCGTGTACCAGGTGACGCTGCTTCACCCAGGCCACCACCTCGGTGACCACGTCGACCGGGATGTCCTGCGGCAGCACGGTGATCCCGCCGCGACGCGCCACCGTCTCGGCCATCCGGCGACCGGCCACCGCGGTCATGTTCGCGACCACCAGCGGGATGGTGGCGCCGCTGCCGTCGGTGGTCGAGAGGTCCACGTCGAAGCGCGAGGCGACGTCGGAGGACCGCGGGACCATGAAAACGTCCTCGTAGGTCAGGTCGTGTGACGGCTGCAGGCCGTTGAGAAACTCCACGTTCACAAGACTCTACCGGCCACCGGCCGGAACTCCGGGTCGACTGTTCTGCGACAGCTGCCCGACAGGACCTGTTGCCGGTATCAGCGCGGCCGTCCGCCTACTCTGATAAGTGTGGGGATAGCGGTGTTCGACATCGACGGCGTGGTGGCCGACGTCCGGCACCGGCTGCACCTGGTGGAGGGGCGGCCCAAGGACTGGCCGGCGTTCTTCGCCGCGGCAGCCGAGGATCCGGGCCTGGAGCGGGGAATCGACCGGGTGCTGGCCGCCGTTGCCGACCATGAGGTCGTCTGGCTGACGGGACGCCCCCGCTCGCTGCGGGCGGTGACCCGTCGCTGGCTCGCCGATCACGGGCTGCCGGTGACCGAGCTGATCATGCGGAGCGAGCGGGACTACCGGCCGGCGCCGGTGCTCAAGCTGGCGGAGCTGAACAAGCTCCGGGCCCGGCAGGTCGAGCTGTTCGTCGACGATGACGCCAAGGTCATCGCGGCCGCGGCCGGTGCCGGCTTTCCCGCGGTCCTGGCCGACTGGATGCCGGCTCCTCCGGTCCTCTCCGAGGCTCAGGACCGCGCTGGCCGGACTTGAGATGGACGTACATCTTGAGCAGAAAATTAGGTTTGTCATGTGATGTGAAGCACCAGAAACGTTGCTTTCCTGTTAAGATTTCAATTAGGGAACGGTTGTGAGGCATCGCACGAATCACGCTGTAATCGCTCTCGGAAGCGGGGAGCATGGAACGTGCACCAACCAGAGTCTGATAGACACGACAGAGACACTTTCGAAGCTAGGACGCAGTCAATGAGTCACATCGAGAACCCGGTGGCACTCGATCGGGTCGCTGTACCGGCCCATCCGGCCGTGCGCGGAGCGTGTACCCACGAGCCCCGCTGCCCTGACGCGGCGGGCGCGGACCGGGATGCCGCGCACGTGATCGCCTGCCACCCGGAGCAAGGCTGGAGCCTGCTCTGCAACGGCATCGTCCTGTTCGAGGACTCCGGCGAGATCCTGCCGGACGGCCACTGCATCCAGGCCCGGCGTGCGGAGCTGACCGCCGCCGCGCTGCACCGGGTGGCCTGAGGCCAGCCAGCCCGTTGCCGCTCGCGCGGCAGCCGTTCATACCTGCTCACCGGCCATGGCCGGTGAGCAGTCTCATGTCCGGTCGGAGTCCTCGAGGCACCCGGCCGGCTTCCAAGGCTCGCGGCCGTGCTCCCCAGCTCGTGGCCGTGCCCGGCCGCAGTCCTCGATGCACCCGGCCGACTCAGGCGTAGTCCGACTCAGGCGTAGTCCGACTCAGGCGTAGTCGGCCACCGGCGGGCAGGAACACACCAGGTTGCGGTCTCCGTAGGCCCCGTCGATGCGGCGCACCGGCGCCCAGTACTTCGACATCGGGTCCACCCCGGCCGGATACACCGCCTGCTCCCGGCTGTAGGGGTGGTCCCACTCCTCCACCAGGCAGCGCGCGGTGTGCGGGGCGTTGCGCAACGGGTTGTCCTGGGCAGACCAGCTGCCGCTGCGCAGCTGCTCGATCTCGGCCCGGATCGCGATCATCGCGTCGATGAACCGGTCGATCTCGCCCAGGTCCTCGCTCTCGGTGGGCTCGACCATCAGGGTGCCGGCCACCGGGAACGACATCGTCGGGGCGTGGAAGCCGTAGTCGATCAGCCGCTTGGCCACGTCGTCGACCGTCACTCCGGTCTCCTTGGTGATCTGGCGCAGGTCAAGGATGCACTCGTGGGCCACCAGGCCGCGGACACCGGTGTAGAGCACCGGGTAGTGCTCGTTGAGCCGGGCCGCGATGTAGTTGGCCGACAGGATCGCGGCGGCGGTGGCGGCGACCAGGCCGTCCGGCCCCATCAACCGCAGGTAGGCCCAGGTGATCGGCAGGATCGAGGCCGATCCCCACGGCGCGGCCGCGATCGCTCCGGGCCCGGTCTCCGGACCCGCCAGCGGCTGCAACGGGTGGTTGGGCAGGAACGGCGCCAGGTGCTCGCGGACCGCGACCGGCCCGACGCCGGGGCCTCCGCCACCGTGCGGGATGCAGAAGGTCTTGTGCAGGTTCAGGTGCGAGACGTCAGCCCCGAACTTGCCGGGCTTCGCCAGCCCCACCATCGCGTTCAGGTTGGCCCCGTCGACATAGACCTGGCCACCGGCGGCGTGCACCAGCTCGCAGACCTCGCCGATGTGGTCCTCGAACACCCCATGGGTGGACGGGTAGGTCACCATGATCGCCGCCAGGTTGTCGGCGTGCTGGGCGATCTTGGCCTTCAGGTCCTCCAGGTCGACCTCGCCCTCGGTGCCGCTGGTGGCGACCACCACGACCTTCATCCCCGCCAGCACCGCCGAGGCCGCATTCGTGCCGTGCGCGCTGGCCGGGATCAGGCAGACGTTGCGGCCGGACTCGCCGCGGCTGCGGTGGTAGGAGTGGATCGCCAGCAGACCCGCGAACTCGCCCTGCGCGCCGGCGTTGGGCTGCAGCGACACCGCGTCGTAGCCGGTGAGCTCGGTCAGCCAGTTCTCCAGGTCGGCGATCAGCGCGGCGTAGCCGTCGAACTGCCCCTGCGGCGCGAACGGGTGGATGTCGGCGAAGCCGGGGTTGGTGACCGGCTCCATCTCGGTGGTCCCGTTCAGCTTCATCGTGCACGAGCCGAGCGGGATCATCCCCCGGTCCAGCGCGTAGTCCCGGTCGGCCAGCCGGCGCAGGTAGCGCAGCATCGCGGTCTCGGAATGGTAGGAGTTGAACACCGGGTGGCTCAGGTAGTCCGACTGGCGGCGCAGCTCGGCGGGCAGCATGTCCGGTGCGCCGTCCGGCAGCGGCGCCGTCACGCCGAACGCCGCCAGCACCTCGGTGAGCACCGCGTCGGTGGTGGCCTCGTCGCAGGCGATCCCGAGGTGGTCGGCGTCGATCGGCCGCAGGTTGACACCACGCTGGTCGGCGGCGGCCAGCACCTCGGCGGCCCGGCCCGGGACCCGGGCCGTCACGGTGTCGAAGAACTCCTCGGTCAGCACCTCGACGCCACCGGCCCGCAGCCCGGCAACCAGCCGGGTGGCCCGGGAGTGCACGTTGGCAGCGATCGCCCGCAGCCCGGTCGGCCCGTGATAGACGGCGTACATCGAGGCCATCACCGCCAGCAACACCTGGGCGGTGCAGATGTTGGAGGTGGCCTTCTCGCGGCGGATGTGCTGCTCGCGGGTCTGCAGCGCCAGCCGGTAGGCAGGCCGGCCCTCGGCATCGACGGAGACGCCCACCAACCGTCCGGGCAGCTGGCGTTCCAGGCCGGCCCGGATCGAGAGGTAGCCGGCATGCGGGCCGCCGAAGCCCAGCGGCACGCCGAACCGCTGCGAGGTGCCGACCGCGATGTCGGCGCCCAGCTCACCCGGCGGCACCAGCAGCGTCAGGGCCAGCAGGTCGGCAGCGACCGCGACCACCGCACCGGCGTCGTGGGCCTCGGAGATCAGTCCGCGCAGGTCGCGCACGGCGCCGGACGCGCCCGGGTACTGCAGCAGCACCCCGAACACCGAGCCGTCGGCCAGCTCCGCCGGTGCGCCCCCTTGGGCCAGGTCGGCAACCAGCACCCGCAGCCCGAGCGCGTTGGCCCGGGTGCGGACCACCTCGATGGTCTGCGGCAGCACGTCGGCGTCGATCAGGAACACCTCGGCGCCCTTCTTGGCCGCGGCGGCGGTGCGGTGCGCCAGGGCCATCGCCTCGGCTGCGGCGGTCGCCTCGTCCAGCAACGAGGCGCCGGCGGTGGGCAGGCCGGTCAGGTCGCCCACCATGGTCTGGAAGTTCAGCAGCGCCTCCAGCCGGCCCTGGCTGATCTCGGGCTGGTACGGGGTGTAGGCGGTGTACCAGGCCGGGCTCTCCAGCACGTTGCGGCGGATCACCGGCGGGGTGATGGTGTCGTAGTAACCCAGGCCGATCATCGAGGCCCGTGGGGTGTTGCGAGCGGCCAGCGCGCGCAGCTCGGCGGCCACCTCCGCCTCGGAACTGGCCGGTGGCAACGCCAGTGCCAGCTTGGTCCGGATGCTCTGCGGGACCGCCGCGGCCAGCAGCTCGTCCAGGGTGCTGAACCCGAGGGCCTTGAGCATCACGGCCTGGTCGGCGGGGTCGAAGACGCCGATGTGGCGGGCCGAGAACGGGGTGAGCCGGGGAACGGCAGCGTTGTCCATAGGTGACTCCAACGTCAGACAGGGCCGAAGCAGTCACGGTCGAGCTGACCGGACTACTCCCCCTCTGTCAGGCTGGCGCCCTTCAGAGCTACCTGCACGCACGGTCCTGCAGCCTGAGAGGTTGGCGGGGAAATTGCCCCTTCGGCGCCGCCCAGACCAGCTGGGCGAACTCTCCCGTGCGTGTTGCGGTACCGCCAAGGTTACCAGCCCGGCGGCCTGAACCGGCTTAGGCGGTGGCGGTCCGGCGCTGCCTGCGGCGGGTCAACTCGTCGGCGGCCTCGGTCTCCACCGCGCCGTCGGTTCGCTCGGACGGCAGGCTGGCCAGCGATCCGGCCAGTTCCCGCAGGGCGCCGCTGACGGCGATGCCGAAAACGCCCTGGCCGCCGCGCAGCAGGTCGACGACCTCCTCGGAGGAGGTGCACTCGTACACCGTGGTGCCGTCGGACAGCAGCGTGATCCGGGCCAGGTCGTCCACGCCGCGCTCGCGCAGGGTGTCGACAGCCAGCCGGATGTTCTGCAGCGACACACCGGTGTCGAGCAGCCGCTTCACGACCTTGAGCACCAGGATGTCCTTGAACGAGTACAGCCGCTGGCTGCCCGAGCCCGCCGCGGAGCGGACCGAGGGCGCTACCAGCCCGGTCCGCGCCCAGTAGTCGAGCTGGCGGTAGGTGATGCCGGCCGCGGCGCACGCGGTCGGGCCGCGATAGCCGACGGAGTCGTCGGAGCCGATGCCTGGCTGGGAGAAGAGCTCGCCCTGCTCCGGCGTGTGGTCCAGCACATCGATCTCCTACCTGCCGCGCACATCACTGCGATCGCATGAACCGCTCCGATTCGGTGCGAACCAGGCGCGGCACCCATCGAATTGCACCGTGGGTATTTACCGAAGGTATGCCGCCGTGGCTACACCGGTCAATGCGCCTCGCCGGATTACGCGCCAAAAAGTAACTGTCGAGTTCAGGTGCAGACTTCCCGGGCAGGGTCAGGAAGCTCCCGGATGGGGCTCGTCGCCACCCTCGGAGCCGGCGAAATCGTCGGCGGAGATGGTGTCGAGGAACTCCCGGAACCGCTCGACCTCGTCCTCGTCCTCCTCCGGGATCGAGATGCCGGCGGTGGCCAGCACGCTCTCGTCCCCGACGATCGGCGTTTCGGTCCGCAAGGCCAGCGCGATCGCATCCGAGGGCCGGGCGCTGACCGTGGTTCCGTCGGCGAACTGCAGTTCGGCGTAGAAGACGTCGTCGCGGAGCTCGGTGATCGACACCTGCTTCAGCACGCCGCCCAGCGCCCCGATCACGTCCCGCAGCAGGTCATGGGTCATCGGTCGCGGGGTCTGGACGCCCTGCTGCTCGAAGGCGATGGCCGAAGCCTCTACCGCGCCGATCCAGATCGGAAGGTAACGGGCGCCGTCGGCTTCCTTGAGTAGCACAACGGGCTGGTTGGCGGGCAGCTCGACTCGCACGCCGACAACCTGCAGCGGATGCAGAGTCATCTCCTAGCCCTCCTCTGCTGTCGTCGAGACGTGAACGCGAACCCCTTCGAGCCTAGCCGTTCCCGCGCTCAGCCGACGATCTCTCGGAGCCCAATCTGCACTAGAGCAGCATGCAAGCGCACCGACAGCGCGGCGAGCTCGCGCACCGTCTCCTCGGCCCGGGCCCGGCCGTCACCGCTGCGCTGCTTGGCCATCGGGCCGGCGACCTGGCCGAACAGCCCCACCTCGCGGTCAGCGGCGGACTTGAAGCCACGCAGGTGCCGGCCCTCGATCCCGAAGCGGGCCATCTCGGCCACCACCCGGGCGATCGCCAGGGCGTCGTCGTCGTAGTAGCCGCCGGCCCGCTGGCTGATCAGGCCGTACTGCTCGAGCTCGGCCAGCTGGGCCGGGCGCAGGCCCGCGGTGTTGAGCAGCTCCTCGCGGCTCAACCTCATCGCGGCGGCGGAGGAGCGGAAGTGCTCGGGCGTCGGGGCGTTGTCCAGGATCGCCGGGTGCGCCGCGCGCGGCACCGAGTTGGCCGGCACCGGGCCGTGGCCATGGCCGCGGTCGATCGCCTCCAGCTGGTCCTTGATGACCCGCAGCGGCAGGTAGTGATCACGCTGCTGGCTCAGCACGTACTTCAGCCTGGCCACGTCGGAGCCGGAGAACTTGCGGTAACCGGACGGGGTGCGGTCCGGCTGCACCAGGCCCTGATCCTCCAGGAACCGGATCTTGGAGATGGTCACGTCCGGAAAGTCGGCACGCAGCTGGGACAGCACCTCACCGATCGAGAGCGTCCCCCGGGCCGGCAGGCTGGCTGCGTTCATGACCGGCCGCCGTTGCGGGTGAGCGAGGTCAGGTACACCAGCCGGAACTTGCCGATCTGCACCTCGTCGCCGCCGGCCAGGGTTGCCGAGTCGATCCGCTCCCGGTTGACGTACGTGCCGTTCAGGCTGCCCACGTCGAAGACGGTGAAACCCGAACCGTCGCGGCGGAACTCCACGTGCCGGCGCGAGACCGTGACGTCGTCGAGGAAGATGTCACTGTCGGGATGCCGGCCGGCCGTCGTGACGTCCTGGTCGAGCAGGAACCGGCTGCCGGCGTTCGGCCCGCGCTTGACCACCAGGAGCGCCGAGCCCGGCGCCAGGGCGTCGATGGCGCGCTGATGGGCCTCGGGTGAGAACTCGTCGGTGTCGGGCCCCCCGACCGGGGTGAACCCGGCGGAGAGTATCGAGGTCACATCGGGGCCGGCCGGTCGGCCGCCGGCTGGTGGATGCGCACCGGCCAACGGAGTCCCGCACTGCGCGCAGTATCGGCTCTCAGCTGAGTTCTCGGTGCCACACGCGGTGCAGAACACGCCGGAAACGCCCTTTCTCTTTCCTTGCCCGACCAGAGCGACGGATCCCGATCGCCAACCGGGAACACCTCGGGATCGCCGGTGCCGCCGAGCCTAGTTCGCCTTGCCGCGAAGGGTCAACGCGAGGTGGAGGTTCACTCGGAGGTGGCTTGGCCGTAGGCCTCGGCGTCCAGCAGCGAATCGAGCACCGAGAGGTCCGCCACCTCGATCTCAGCGATCCAGCCGGCGCCGTAGGGATCGGAGTTGACCAGTTCGGGCTGGTCGTCCAGAGCCTCGTTGCGGGTGACCACCGATCCCGCGACCGGGGCGTAGAGGTCCGAGACGCTCTTGGTCGACTCGACCTCACCGAAGGTGTCCCCGGACTCCACCGTGGAATCCACCCCGTGCACCGACACGAACACGATGTCACCCAGGGAACTCTGCGCGAAGTCGGTGATGCCGACCCGGACGATGTTGCCCTGGGTCACCTTGGCCCATTCGTGGTCGTGGGTGTAGCGCAGGTCGGGTGGAATCTCTGCCATATCCGGTCACCTCGTCAACGGGAAGGGGCGAAAAGAAAAGCCGGTTCGGTACTTGCGCGCTGACCGGCCCGCGCCGGAGCACGGTGTGGGCGACCTTACCGCCTGGCCGTCCGAGGTGATCACTTACCGGTCGGGGTGGCGTACTTGTGCGTCGGGATGCTTCTGGTGACGGTGATGCTGATCGCCGACTGCTCGGCGATGGAGACCTCGCCGCCGGCCGCGTGCACGGTGTTCACCACCCCGCCCTGGATGTTCAACGCGGTCTCCAGGGTCTTCGGGTCACCGATCGCCAGCACGTCGTAAGGCTCCTGCAGGGCGGTCCGGTCCAGCGTCACGCCGGAGCCGGAGTCGGTGAAGGCGCTGGACGTGCCGACCCGGACCGGGCCGAACTGGATCACCTCCGCGCCGGCGCCGCGCAGTTCCTCGACCACGTCGAGCAGCTCCTCGGCCCGCAGCGCGTGCAGCGGGTCGGTGATCCTGACCCGGATCCCCGGCCCGTGAGCCGGCGCCGTGCCGGTCAGCACCGCCAGCGCGTCAGCCTGCCGCTGCGCCTCCTGGCGAGCCTCGGCGTTGTTGTTGCCGCTGTCGGACAGCCGCTGCTTGGCCGTCTGCAGGTCGCTGATCTGGCCCTGCAGCCGCTCGATCCGGCTGTTCTGATCGTCGAGGATCCGGACCAGGTCGGCTTCGCGGGCACCGGCCAGCGCGTCGGTCTGTGAGTTGGAACGAACCTGCACCGCCAGCGCGAAGCCCAGAATTGCCAGCAGCGCTCCGATCAGGGCGGTGGCGCCGCGGTTACGGACCCAGCGCGGCGGGTGCTCGGCTGCCCGGCCGGGGGCCTCGTCCGCCGGGTCGGCTGCGGTGCCGCGTTCCTCGTCCGGCAGATCCGGCGTCTTGCCGCGCTTCCCGCCCGCCGGGTCGGCTGCGGTGTCGGGGTTCTTCTCCGGCGGATCAGCTGCCGGGCCGCCTCGGGTCGCCATGTCAGGCGCGGAACAAGTGACGTCGGATGGCCGCGGCGTTGCCGAAGATCCGGATGCCCAGCACCACCACCACCGCTGTGGACAGCTGGCCGCCGACCCCGAGCTTGTCGCCCATGAACACGATCAGCGCGGCCACCAGGACGTTGGAGACGAAGGAGACCACGAACACCTTGGCCACGAAGATGCCGTCGAGCCTGGCCCGGACCCCGCCGAAGACGGCGTCCAGGGCGGCCACCACGGCGATCGGCAGGTAGGGCTCCAGCCACAGCGGCACGGTGGGGCGGAAGATGATGCCCAGCAGCACGCCGATGACCAGGGCGATCGCGGCAATCATCGAGGAGACTCCGTACTGGAAGGGGACGAACTCGGGCTGGCCGTGCCCGGCCCCGCCGTGCCTGGGCCCGCATAGTGCGGCTCGGTCACGGTAACCGACTGCAGCCGAAGTCCGGACTTGTCGGTGAACCGGAACGTGATGCCCTCCACGGCGGCCATGGTCTTGAGCTGCCGGGCGATGCCGGAGTCGGCGAAGGCCACCAGCAGTCCGTTGCGGTCCCCGATCGCCTCGATCGTGTACGGCGCGCTGATCGGCTGGAAGTCCACCAGGACCGATTCTCCGGCGAATCGGATGAACGAGGTGGCGGTCAGCCGCAGGCCGTTGACCGCGACCGCCTCGGCGCCGGCTGCCCACAGCTGGTTGACCACCGCCCGGATGTCGCGGTCGTGCAGTACCGCCACCTGCTCCTGCGGGGTGGTGCCGGGACGGCCGTTGGCCGCGGAGGTCGGTGCCGGGGGCTCGTCGAGCTGGATCTGCACTCCGGGGCCGGTGACCGGCAGCGAGCCCGATTCCAGTTCCAGGTTCTGCAACTCATCACCCTTGCCGGGCAGCTGGGCGTTGCGCAGGTCGGCCACCTCGGCGACCAGCGCCCTGGCCCGCGCGTCCAGGGCGTTGCCGGCCGCCTGGAGCCGCTCGACCCGGACGACCAGGTCCTTGCGGGCCGCTTCGCGGGCGGGTGCGGACCGGTGCTGCTGCTGATAGGACACCACCAGCAACAGCCCGACCGCGACGCAGGCCAGCCAGAGCACCGGCCCGTCCCACCACCGGCGGGACCTCGGCGGCGGTGAGCCCTGCGCGGACTGGAAGGCCAGCCGGTAGCCGGGGTCGAGCGGATTGTTGAGCAGGTCGTCGAGCATCGCGGTGGTCCGGTTGACCGGGCCTGCCTCCGGCTGCGTCGTCCCGGCCATTCAGGCCACCACCGGCGCGGTGATCACCCGGCGGAACTGGATCAGGTAGAGCACGGCCGCCCACAGGTAGAGCCCGGTCCCCCAGATGGTGAACGCCCAGGCGATCGGCTTGGCGACATCGCCCAGGGTGCCCGGCTGCGATCCGATCAGCAGGAGCGGGAAGGCGTAGAGCAGGTTGAAGGTCGCCGCCTTGCCCAGGTAGTGCACCGGCAGTCCGGTCAGCCCGCGCCGTCGCAGCGCCGGCAGCGTGCAGGCCAGCACCAGGTCCCGGCCGATCAGCAGCAGCGCCAGCCAGAGCGGGATCACGTGCCGCAGCACCAGGCCGACCAGGGTGGCCAGGATGTAGAGCCGGTCGGCGACCGGGTCCAGCAGCGCCCCGAGCCGCGACATCTGGTTCAGCTTGCGGGCCAGCACCCCGTCGGCCCAGTCGGTGATCCCGCTGACCATCAGGATCGCCAGCGCCCAGCCGTCGGCATGCGGGCCGAGCAGCAACCACAGGAACAGCGGAACCCCGAGCAGCCTGGAGAAGCTGAGCAGGTTGGGCACCGTGAGCACCGCGGACCGGGTGGCGGCGGGCGCTGCGACGGCCGAGGGCTGCGTACTCACGCGCTCTGGCCCTCCCGCCGAACCTCGGCCCACGTCTGAACAGCGCTGCAACCGGCCGCGGCCGGCAGGCGATCCGCGACCTGCTCCAGGCAACCGCCGTGCCTTCCACCGTGCTGGTGCACAGCGATGTCGGGCTGACAGGATTTGAACCTGCGACCCCCTGACCCCCAGTCAGGTGCGCTACCAAGCTGCGCTACAGCCCGCTCCGCCCAGCCGGAACTTCCCTGAACGAACGCCGCAACTTTAGCGCACCCGGTCGGGCGGTCCTGCCAGCGCCGTGAGCTCAGCCGCGCTGCTGGCGCTCGCGCACCCGGACCGAGATCTCGATCGGGCTGCCCCGGAAGTCGAAATCCTCCCGGAGCCGGCGCTCCAGGAACCGCCGGTAGCCGGCCTCGAGGAAGCCGGTGGTGAACAGCACGAACCGGGGCGGCCGGGTGTCGGCCTGGGTGGCGAACAGCACCCGGGGGTGCTTGCCGCCGCGGCCCGGCGGTGGGGTGGCGTTCACGATCTCGGTCAGCCAGCTGTTGAGCCGGCCGGTGGGGATCCGCCGGTCCCAGGAGTCCAGCACCAGCCGCAGCGCGCCGGGCAGCTTCTCCACGGCCCGGCCGGTCTTCGCCGAGACGTTGACCCGCGGCGCCCACTGCACCCGCTGCAGCTCCCAGTCGGCTTCCTTCTCCAGCTGCAGCCGGCGATCGGAGTCCACCAGGTCCCACTTGTTGAACGCCAGCACCAGGGCCCGGCCCGCCTCCACCACCATCGAGATGACCCGCTGATCCTGCTCCGAGATCACCTCGGAGGCGTCCAGCAGCACCACCGCGACCTCGGCCGACTCGATCGCGCTGGCGGTCCGCAGGCTGGCGTAATACTCCATTCCGGAGGCGTTGGTGACCCGCCGGCGCAGGCCCGCGGTGTCGACGAACCGCCAGGTCTCACCACCCAGTTCAACCAGGGAGTCCACCGGGTCCACCGTGGTGCCGGCCACCGCGTCGACCACCGAGCGCTCCTGGCCGGTCAACCGGTTCAGCAGGCTGGACTTGCCCACGTTCGGACGCCCGACCAGGGCCACCCGGCGCGGGCCGCCGGCGACCTCGCGCTCGGGCGGGGCGTCGGGCAGCTTCTCCAGGATCGCGTCGAGCAGGTCACCCGAGCCCCGGCCGTGCAGCCCGCTGACCGGGTACGGCTCCCCCAGGCCCAGCGACCAGGCCTCGGCCGCGTCGGACTCGCCGCGCTCGTCGTCGACCTTGGTCACCGCCAGCACCACCGGCCGGCCGGCCCGGCGCAGCGTCCGGGCCACCACCAGATCGGTCTCGGTGGCACCGGTGCGGGAGTCGATGACGAACAGCACCAGGTCGGCGGTGACGACGGCCTGCTCGGCCTGCCGGGACACCATCGCCTGCAGCCCGGTGGCGTCGGGCTCCCAGCCGCCGGTGTCGACCAGGGTGAACTGCCGCCCGCCCCAGTAGGCGTCGTAGGCGATCCGATCCCGGGTCACCCCGGGCACGTCCTGCACGACCGCCTCGCGCCGCCCGAGGATCCGGTTCACCAGGGTGGACTTGCCCACGTTCGGACGGCCCACCACGGCCACTACCGGGGTGACCGGCAGGGCATCCTCGGTGTCGCCGTCAGCTCCGATCCCGGCATCGGGCTCGGTAGTCGGGTAGGAATCGAGTTCGGCATCCGGTCCAGTCACGGCTCAGGCGCGATCTGCCGTGCTGACGGCCTGGAAGGCCAGCCCGGCGAGCAGTTCGACGACCTCGTCGATGGTGAGTTCTGAGGTGTCCACCTCGGTCGAACCGTCCGGCCGGCGCAGCGGGCTGGCCGCCCGGCTGGAGTCCAGGGCATCGCGTCGCCGCAGCGACTGGGCGATCCGGCTCAGGTCGTCACTGTCGAGGCTGCCCAGCTCGCCGGCCCGGCGCCGGGCCCGGACGTCCTCGCGGGCGGTCAGGTACACCTTCAGCTCGGCGTCGGGCCAGACCACCGAGCCGATGTCGCGGCCTTCGGCCACGGTGGGCGCACGGCTGATGAGAAGCCGCTGCTGGGCCACCAGCTGGGTCCGGACGGCCTGAACGGCCGAGACCGCCGAGACCGCCGCGGTGGTGGCCGCCGTCCGGATCTCACGCTCGACGTCCTTGCCGTTGAGACGGGTGCTGCGGTGCCAGGGGTCGGTGCCGACC
>NZ_DASVQG010000172.1:0-9457 GCF_036389215.1 Jatrophihabitans sp. | reverse complement strand
GGTGCTCAGCACGCCCTCGATCCGGCTCAGCCGGCCGGCGATGACGTCGGCGATCTGCTCGAACTCGCGGACCCGGACGATCGCGATCAGGTCGACGTCACCGGCGACGCTGTACACCTCGCTGACCCCGTCCAGGTCGGCAATCGCCTGGGCCACCTCCGGAATTCTGTTCGCCGCGACGCTGACCATGACGATGGTGGTGATCATGCACTGATCCTAGAACCAGCACCGGCCCGGACGGGCTGGTGCAGGACCGGAAGCCGCCGCCGGTCGGCGAACGGGTCGGCGCTGCGGCGCGCGCCCTCGGCCGAGACCAACCAGCTGCGCAACCGGCCGGCACCGGCCGCCGGCGAGCTCCACGGTTGACTGGCCGACACCAGCCGGATGCCCGGCCCGTTGAGCCAGCGCAGCAGCAGTTCGGTCTCTTCCACGGTGGCGACCGTGGCCAGGGTTGCTGAGTCGGAATTCGGTGCCACGACCTCGGCAGTATCGAGCAGGGTTGCCACCAGCGGCATCGGAGGCACGCCGCGGGGAGCTACGTCGGCCCCCACCAACCGGCCATGCCGGATCACCACCAGCTCCCAACCGCCGTCGCCGTCCGGGCGGGCGGCGACCAGCTCGGCGACCCGGGTCAGCGACACCAGCGCCTGCATCCGGGCGCAGCTGCGCACCAGGGTGGCGATCCGGTCGCGCACCACGGCGGCCTCTTCATAGCGCTGGTCGGCGGCCAGCGCGGTCAGCCGGTGCCGTAGTGGCTCGATGAGCACCGAGACATCGGCCTGCCAGGCCTGCACGACGGTATCGACCAGCCCGGCGTAGGCCTCGGGCGACATGGCGTCCTCGCACGGCGCCCCGCACTTGCCGATCCCCGCGAGCACGCAGGCATGGCGTACTGACCGGCCGGGCACCAGCCGGTCGGTGCACTGCCGCAGCGGCACGGCGTCATGAAAGGCGTCGCGCAACTGCTCGGCCTGCCTGGTGGAGCGCAACGGGCCGAAATACTGCGCGCCGTCGGCTCGGGCCTGGTGCACCACCGACAGCCGCGGAAAGGGTTCTCGGGTGAGCTTGAGCCAGATCGTCCGGTCGCTGTGCTTGGACCTCCGGTTGTAGCGGGGCTTGAGCGAGGTGATCAGGCGCAGCTCGCGGATCTGGGCCTCGAGCGGGTGTGCGCAGACGATCGACTCGACGGATTCGGCCAGGCCCACCATCTCGCCCATCCGGCTCCGGGTTTCCGAGGCCACGAAGTACTGCCGTACCCGGCTGCGCAGGTCCTTGCTGGTGCCTACGTAGAGCGGGCGCCCGGCGGCGTCGTTGAACAGGTAGACCCCGGGCGCGTGCGGCAGGTTGTCGGCGAGGTGCCGTTTGCGCCGCTGCGCATCGGTGACCTGGGAGGTGAAGGCACGCAACTCCGGCAGCGAGTGCACCCCCAGATTGCCCAGCCGGCCGATCAGGGCGTGCAACACGTCCACGGTGGCCCGGGCATCGGCCAGCGCCCGGTGATTGGGCGTGGTCGCCGCGCGGAAGAAGGTTGCCAGCGTGCTGAGCTTGCAGTTGGGCACCTCGTCCCTGGTGAGCACCCGGCGTGCCAGCAGTGCGGTGTCCAGCACTGCGGGATTGGGCCAGCGCCGCTCCTGGCGGGCGCAGGCCGCCTTGAGGAAACCGACGTCGAAGGGTGCGTTGTGCGCGACCAGTACCGCGCCGGCCGCGAACTCCAGGAACGACGGCAGCACGGAGTCCAGGGAAGGCGCCGCGGACACCATCCGGTCGGTGATGCCGGTGAGCACGCTGACGAACGGGCTGATCGGCATGCCAGGATCGACCAGGGTGGCGAACTCACCGAGCACCTCACCGGCCCGTACCTTGACGGCTCCGATCTCGGTGATCGAGTCCGTGCCCGAGGCGCCGCCGGTGGTTTCCAGGTCGACCACGACGAAGGTGGTCGCCTGCAGCGGTTCATCGAGGCAGTCCAGGCTGAGCTGGCCCCTGGTTAACAGCACCGTCATAATCGAACACGCTAGCGGTTGGGTCCGACGAAACCGCCTCGCGGCGCCCCGGCCGTGATTCCCACCGGTTGCCGGCCGCCCGGCTGTGCCGGGCTGTGGCGCCGGCAGCAAGGGCACCGCAGCATCCCCCGACCGCGCCCAGCCAAAACTGTCAGTGCCCCTGCCTACGGTGTAGACACCTGCGGAACAGAGGCCGCCGGCTGAGAGGGTGGAGGATGAGATGATCATCGACTGTGACAGCTGCGCGGCGCGCGACATCAGCTGCGGAGACTGCGTGATGGCCGCCCTGCTCGGTCCCGGCCGCGGCTCCGTCGAACTCGACAGTGCCGAGCAGGACGCCCTTGGCGTGCTGGCCAGCGGTGGCCTGCTGCCGCCGTTGCGGCTCGTGCCGACCCGGCGGCCGGAGGACCCACCGAGCACCCACACGGCTATTGCCTGATTTATTACTGCGGGCAGTGATATTCGACACGCCGACACGGCCGCATCGGATTGCTTCGAGCTGTTGGCATCCCGTAATGTTTCCGAGATCTTCTGGTTGCCGCCTCCCGACG
The DNA here is from genome assembly GCF_036389215.1 of Jatrophihabitans sp. Classification (GTDB taxonomy): domain Bacteria; phylum Actinomycetota; class Actinomycetes; order Mycobacteriales; family Jatrophihabitantaceae; genus Jatrophihabitans_A. The sequence goes on along the minus strand of NZ_DASVQG010000172.1, from coordinate 6,903 downwards.
GGAGGCACCGGAAGAAACCGCCGAGTCGGCGTCGATCAGCGCGAACGGATCTAGCGGATCTGCACCGTTTGTTGCTGTAGCCGAACCGGGGACCCAGGTTTTCTGGGGTGAATCGGAGTGGTACGGGGCGCTCGGCGAACCGGTACGGCACTGCTCCGTAGGGCTACTTCCAAGCCCGAACCCGACAGCTAACTCGGTAGGCGGTCGAGTGGAAGAGGAGTTTCGCCAACTGTGGCGTTGACTCGTGTCACGCGGCTCGGCCGCACCGTTATTGCTTCCCTGGCCGTAACCGGCGCTGTGCTGGCGGCCCCGCTGGCTGCCCAGGCCGTACCCCATCCGGAGGCTCCGGCTCCCAAGACCTCCCAGCAGGTGACCGTTCGGCTGCACGAGCTGGCCAAGGCCAGCGAGAAGCTGGCTGAGCAGCTGAACCAGGCCCAGATCGACGTCCGCGCCGCTCAGCGGACGGCCGCCGAGGCCACTCGGGCCGCCGCTGCCGCCCAGGCCGCAGCGCGCCTCGCGCAGCGGCACCTGGCCACCTCGCTGGCTTCGCAGTACAAGTCGGCCTCGTTCAGCCGGACGGCCGCGTTACTGGCCAGCAGTTCCACCGACGGCTACCTGCAGACCATCCAGTCGATGAACCTGCTCACCCAGCACCAGAGCGTGGTGGCGCTGACGGCGACCAAGGCCATCTCGACCTCGCAGGCAGCGGCCGCCCGGGCCAAGGCGGCGGTCGCCGATGCCGTCGCCAAGCGGGCCGTGATCGCCACCCGGCAGGCCGAGCTCGCCAAGCAGGTTGCCAAGTACAAGGCCTTGCTGGCCACCCTGACGGCCGCCGAGCGGGCGAGGTACTACAACCCGGTTCCGCAGCCGTCGGCGAAGGTGGTCGCACGGGTGGTGGCCCGCGCGGTGGCGCCCGCGCCCGCGCCGGTCACCGTCACCGTCAAGCGCTCGGTACCCGCCTCGCCGCGGCCTTCGTCGGCCTCCCGCGGTGCCGGTGCAGCCATCTCCGAGGCGCGCGCCCAGCTCGGCAAGCCCTACTCCTGGGGTGGCAGCGGTCCGAACACCTTCGACTGCTCCGGGTTGACCGCCTGGGCCTGGCGCGCCGCTGGTGTCAGCCTGCCGCACAACGCCGCCGCGCAGCAGGGCATGGGCCGCTCGGTGAGCCGCGGCGACCTGCAGCCCGGTGACCTGGTGTTCTTCGGTTCGCCGGCCTATCACGTCGGGCTCTACGTCGGCGACGGAATGATGATCCACGCGCCGACGAGCGGTGACGTCGTCAAGATGTCGTCGCTGTCCTACATGAGTGATTACTCAGGGGCAACCCGGGTCGGGTGAGCCAACCAGCTGAATCGAACGGGCGGGCACCGGGAACGGTCCCGCCCGTTCGGCTGTCCCGACGGCCGCGCCGCGGACGGGTGGGTCTGGCGGCGACGCTGGCCGTGGCGATGCTCGCGGGACTGATGATCCTGCTGGTGCACCATCGCCGGGCCACCGCGCCCTCTCAGGTGCCCTCCGGCGGTCCGGACTCCGCGGACGTCGCCGCGGTGCTGGCTGTGCTGCACCGGCATGCCAGCGCCCTGTTGGACCGCAACTCGCCGATCTGGGCGGCCGACCTGGACCAATCCGCGGCCGCGGCCGGTTACGCCGGGCGTCAGCGGCAGGTCTTCGCCAACCTGGCCCAGGTGCCGCTGGAGGTCTGGCGCTACGTCTTGATCGCACCGGTCACCGATTCCCACGTGCTGGCCCCGGCGGCGGCCCGACTGGGTGGCCAGGTGGTGATCGTGCACGTCGAACTGCAGTACGCGCTGAGCAAGGTCGACCCTGCCCCGACCGGCAAGCAGCTGTGGCTGACCGGCGTCCGGCGCGGCACCGACTGGAAGATCGCCGCCGATGACGACGCCGCGGCCGTCGGTGGCCCGTCCTGGCGCGGGCCGTGGGACTTCGGGCAGCTGCTGGTCCGGCGTGGCCCGCACACCCTGGTGCTTGCGCACCCGGCGCACCGGCAGGACGAGCTGGTGTTCGCCGGCCTGGTCGAGACGTCGGTTCCGGTGGTGACCAGGGTGTGGGGCCGGAACTGGAACGACCAGGTGGCGGTGCTGATCCCCGACACCGCGCAGGAGTTCGCGGCGGTCACCGGCGACAACGCCGACAGCCATGACCTGGCCGCCGTGGCGGTCGCCGATCAGGTCAGCGCCGACGGCACCGTGCTCGGCGCCCGGATCGTGCTCAACCCCGCCAACCTGGCGCGGTTGGACGCCGCCGGTCGCCGGCTGGTGGTCGGCCACGAGCTGAGCCATATCGCCTCCCGAGCCGTCACCTCCGATCAGATGCCGACCTGGCTGATCGAGGGGATGGCCGACTACGTCGGAAACCTGGACTCCGGGCTGCCGGTGGCCGACACCGCCGCCGAGCTGGCGGCCGAGGTGCGGGCCGGCAAGGTTCCCTCGGCGCTGCCGTCCGGCGCCGACTTCACCGGCGGCGCCAGGTTGCCGCAGGCCTATGAGAAATCCTGGCTCGCCTGCCGGTTGATCGCCGACCGGGTCGGCCCGAGCGGCCTGGTGCGGTTCTACCGGGTGGTGGCCCAGGCCGCCGGCGCCGATCCGGCGACCGCGGTGGCGATCGGGCTGCGGCAGGTGCTGCACACCGACGTGGCGGCCTTCACCGCGGCCTGGCGCTCCTACCTGATCGGCCAGTTGAGATGAGCCCAGTGCGATGAGTACCCGGCCGCTGCTGATCGTCACCAATGACTTCCCGCCCCGGCAGGGCGGTATCCAGTCCTTCGTCCATGAGATCGCCCGGCGGCTGCCGGCTGACCAGGTGGCCGTGTACACCTCGAACTATCCAGGCGCGCCGGCCTTCGACGCCGAGCAGGATTTTCCGGTCCGCCGCCACCCCAGCGGCCTGCTGGTACCGACGCCCGGCGCCCGGCGCCAGATCCTGCGGGCCCGGGCGGAGTTCGGCAGCACGGCGGTCTGGTTCGGGGCCTCGGCGCCCCTCGGGCTGCTGGCCGCGCCGCTTCGCCAGGCAGGTGTGCGCCGGCTGGTGGCCAGCAGCCATGGCCACGAGGCAGGTTGGGCGATGCTGCCGGTGGCCCGCCAGGCGTTGCGCCGGATCGGCAACCAGGTCGATGTGGTGACCTACCTCGCCGAGTACACCCACAAGCGGTTGGCCGGCGCGTTCGGTCCGCGGGCCACCCTGGTGCAGCTGGCCCCGGGGGTGGACATCGACACCTTCAACCCGGCGGTATCGGGAGAGGCGGTACGGCAGCGGCACGGTCTGACCGACCGCCCGGTGGTGGTGTGTGTCTCCCGGTTGGTGCCGCGCAAGGGCCAGGACGTGCTGATCCAGGCGATGCCCGCCATCCTGGCCAGGGTTGCGGAGGCGGCCCTGCTCATCGTCGGCGGCGGCCGTGACGAGCAGCGGCTGCGCAGCCTGGCGCGGCAGGCCGGCGTGGCCGAGGAGGTGGTGTTCACCGGCCCGGTGTCCTCGGCGGAGTTACCCGAGCACTTCGCGGCCGGAAACGTGTTCGCGATGCCCTGCCGGACCCGGCGGCTGGGCATGGACGTCGAAGGGCTCGGCATCGTGTTCCTGGAAGCGTCGGCGACCGGGCTGCCGGTGGTCGCCGGGAACTCCGGCGGTGCCCCCGAGGCGGTTCGGCAGGGGGTCACCGGCGAGGTCGTGGACGGCCGGGACGTGGTGGCGGTAGCTGATCGGGTCAGCGGCCTGCTCGCCGACCCGCGACGGGCCACGGCGATGGGCGCCGCGGGCCGGCGGTGGACCGAGCAGTCCTGGCGGTGGGACACGATGGCTGACCGGCTGGCCGGCCTGCTGCGGTTGTAGGTGCGGGCGGAGTAGCGGCTGCGCCTCAGTCCCTGACAGATCCGGAGTAGAGCTCCGCGATCTCGTCGGCGCACTCGGTCATCACCAGGTTGCGCTTGAGCTTGAGCGACGGGGTCAGCTGCCCACCGGCCTCGGTCCAGTCCCTGGGCAGGATGGTGAACTTCCTGATCGCCTCGGCCTTGGAGACCGCCTTGTTGGCGTCGTCGATGGCCTGCTGCACCTCTGCCCGCAGCTCCGGGTCCCGCGCCAGCTCGGCCGGGTCGGTGTCGGCGGGCTTGCCGGCCTTCTCCGCCCAGGTGGGCAGCGAGTCGGGGTCCAGGGTGATCAGGGCGGCGATGAAGGGCTGCTGATCGCCGACCACCAGGCACTGGCTGATCAGCCAATGCGCCCGCACCCGGTCCTCCAGCACGGCCGGGGCGACGTTCTTGCCGCCGGCGGTGACGATCAGCTCCTTCTTGCGCCCGGTGATCGTGAGGAAGCCGTCGTCGTCGATCTCACCGATGTCGCCGGTGTGGAACCAGGTCTTGCCGCCCCTGTCCTCCAGCGCCTCCGCGGTCGCGGCCGGGTTCTTCCAGTACCCGTCGAACACCACCGGGCCGGCCAGCAGGATCTCGCCGTCGTCGGCGATCTGGACGCTCATCCCGGCCACCGGCCGGCCCACCGAGCCGATCTTGATCCTGTCCTCGACGTTGAGGCAGGCGCCCGCGGTGGTCTCGGTGAGGCCGTAACCCTCATAGATCGTGACGCCGATCCCGCGGAAGAAGTGCCCGAGCCGGGCTCCCAGCGGCGCCCCGCCGGAGATGGCGGCGGTGCACTGGCCGCCGAGCGCGGCCCGCAGCCGTGAGTAGACCAGCTTGTCGAAGACCCGGTGCTGCAACCGCAGCGCCAGGCCGGCGCCGCCGCCGTCCTGGGCTTCGGAGTACTTGATCGCCACCGCCTCGGCCCGGTCGAAGATCTTGCCCTTGCCGTCGGCGTGGGCGCGCTGCTTGGCGGTGTTGTAGACCTTCTCGAAGACCCGGGGGACGCTGAGCACGAAGCTCGGCTGGAAGACCGCGAAGTCGGCGATCAGGTTCTTGATGTCGGCGGTGTGGCCCAGCGTGGTGCCGGTGGCGATGGCGCCCATCTCGATGGCCCGGCCGAAGATGTGCGCGATCGGCAGGAACAGCAGGGTGGAGGTGCTGGAGTTGAACAGGGTGCCCAGGTTGCTGGCCACCTCGGACACCTCGGACAGGAAGTTCAGGTGGGTCAGCTCGCAACCCTTGGGACGGCCGGTGGTGCCGGAGGTGTAGATCAGCGACGCCAGGTCGCCCGGCTTGGTGGCCGCCAGCCGGGCGTGCACCTGCTCGGCGTCGATGTCGGCTCCGGCAGCGGTCAGCTCGGCGACCGCGCCGTCCTCGATCTGCCAGACCTCCCGCAGTTGCGGCGTCCGGTCCCGCACCTCCGCCACGATCGCGGCGTGCGCCGGGGATTCGACCACCACGACCTCGGCCTCGGAGTCGGACAGGATCCACTCGACCTGTTCGGCGGAGGAGGTCTCATAGATCGGTACCACCACCGCGCCGACGGACAGCACGGCGAAGTCGAAGAGCGTCCACTCGTAGCGGTTCTTGCTCATCAGGGCGACCCGGTCACCGGCGGCGATCCCGGCCGCCAGCAGGCCCCGGGCGACGCCGAGCACCTGGTCGGCGAACTCCGCCGCTGTCACCTCGCGCCAGCCGTCTCCGTCGCGGACCTTCAGCGACACCAGGTCCGGCCGGGTGCGGGCGTTGTCGAAGATGTACTGGGCCGCGCTGTTCTGCGGCGGTGCACCGGCGCTGGGGATGGTCAGCTCACGCACTCGATCGCCTCTCGAGGAGATGTGTCTGTGTGCAAGGTAGCTCGGGCCGCAGGCTACCGGAGATTACCGGTTGCTTGGCGTGTCATCCTGCCGTTATGCAGCCGCCGGTGCATCTGATCGATGAAACCTGGATCGACGCGCCACCGGCAACAGTGTCTGCCGCGGTGGGCGATCCCGCCAACTGGCAGCCGTGGTGGCCCTACCTCCAGGTCACGGTGACCCGTGACCGGGGGCTCAAGGGCATGCAGTTCGCGGCAGCCCCGGCCCCGGGGAGCGGCTGGCCGGCCCTGGCCGGAACGGTGGAGATCTGGCTGGAGCCGTTCAAGTCGGGGGTGATCCTGCACCACTTCCTGCGACTGGAACCCGCCGGCGGCCAGCGGTTGCCGGCCCGGGCGGCCCGCCGGTGGAGCCGGCAGGCAGGCTGGCACGCCAAGCGGGTGTTCTGGCGGCTCAAGGACGAGCTCGAGGGCGGCAGCTGAGAGCCATGCCGGGCGATGTGCGGGTCAGCCGCCATCGGCCGGCGAGCTCGGCGGTAACCTTCGGCGCATGGCCGATGAGTCAACCCAGTCGATCACCATCAACGCAGCTCCCGCCGCCGTGATGGCGGTGATCGCCGACTTCGCCGCCTACCCGCAGTGGGCCAAGTCGGTGAAGTCCGCCGAGGTGACCGTGCCGGGCCCGAACGGCCGCGCCACGCAGGTCGCCTTCAAGATCGACGCGGGCGTGATCCGTGACGACTACGAACTCGCCTACGTCTGGCACGACGAGCGGAAGGTCTCCTGGACGCTGGTCAAGGGCCAGATGCAGAAGTCCCAGCGCGGCTCGTACACCCTCGAGCCGACCGGCAACGGCGCCACCGAGGTGACGTACAACCTTGCCGTCGATCTTGCGATGCCGATGCTGGGCATGCTCAAGCGCAAGGCCGAGAAGGTCGTGATGGATACCGCGCTCAAGGAGCTGAAGAAGCGCGTCGAGACCGGTTGATCCCCTTCGACCCCCGATTGGCGGCCGCGTGACCTCCTTCCAAGCTGCCCCCGACGCCGTTCGCGCTGCCCCCGGCGCCGTTCGCGCTGCCCCCGACGCCGGCGGCGGTCGCTGATGGCGCTTGCGATCGGGGTCGACATCGGTGGCACCAAGGTCGCCGCGGGCGTGGTGGACGACCAGGGCCGGGTGATCGACAGCACCCGGCGACCGACTCCCGGCTCTGACGTCGCCAAGACCGAGGC
>NZ_DASVQG010000171.1:0-9121 GCF_036389215.1 Jatrophihabitans sp. | reverse complement strand
CAGAAATAACAAAGGCCGCGGTTCCCGGTCAGGGAATCCGCGGCCTCGAAAGGTTCGCTCTGGGATATCAGAGCGGTACCTTCCGAGGTCGATGAACCTGACCGAAGACCTTCGTCATCTCGATGCCGGTGATGTCGTGATTGCGCACGACCGGACGAGCTGCCAGCCCGGCCGGGACAGCACCGAAGGCAGCCGAGGTCACTCCGGCTGCGAAGTTCGTGGTGTAAGTCGACATGATCGGCACCTCCTTGCGAATCTCGGCGCGGCTACCGGCAGGCAGCGACGGCGTTGGCGTGTTGTGTAGGCGAGGCTATCCGAGCGCCTGAGATGTGCACAAACTATTTTCCAAAGTCGCCGAACTTTTCTTTGTCAGGCACGGTCCATCCCTCGATTCGAGAGCACCGCTCACCGGCCTGTCACCGCCGCTCAGTCCAAGATCACCGGGTCCGGGTCCTCCCCGGCCAGCACCGCCAGCACCACCTCGGCGTAGCGCTGAAGCTTGGTCGGGCCCACACCGGGAACCTGTGCCAGCTCCGCCTGGGTCGCCGGCGCACGATCGGCAATGGCCACCAGCGTGGCATCGGAGAACACCACATAGGCAGGAACCGACTGCGCTTCGGCCTGCTTCTTGCGCCAGGCACGCAACCGGCCGAACGTCGCGACATCCTCAGCCGGCACCGCCGTCTTGGCTCGCTTGCCCGAACCGCCGGCCCGTCCGGTGGCCTGCTCGCTCGTCCCGGGACGCAGCCCGTCCAGGAACCGGCTCGGCCGGCGCCGTCTGACCTGCCCGCGATGTCGAGCCAGCGCCCAGGATAGCATCAGGCGCTGCCGCGCCCTGGTGATGCCGACGTAGAACAGCCGGCGTTCCTCGGCCAGTTGCTCCGGAGTACTGGCGTGCTGGATCGGCAGCGTCTGGTCGGTCAGCCCCACCAGGAACACCGCGTCCCACTCCAGCCCCTTGGCCGAGTGCAGCGACGCCAGGGTGACCCCCTGCACCGTGGGAGCGTGCTGGGAGGCAGCACGCTGCTCCAGGTCGGCGTTGAACTCCTCGAGCCGGGCGGCAGGGATCTCGACGGCGAACTGCTCGGCCAGGTTCACCAGGGCGGCCAGGGACTCCCAGCGCTCTCGAGCGGCACCGCCCGGCGGTGGGTGCTCGGCATTCCAGGCCAGCGAGCTGAGCACCTCTGCCACCGATTCCGGCAGTGACACGCTGCCGTCGTCGGCACGGGCGGCCCCGCGCAGCAACACCATCGCGTGACGTACCTCAGCACGGTCGAAGAACTTCTCGCCACCACGCAGGACGTAGGGAATGCCCGCCTCGGTGAGGGCCTGTTCGTACACCTCGGACTGGGCATTGATCCGGAACAGCACCGCGATCTCCGACGCCGGCGTCCCGGCGGCTATCAGGCGCTTGGCCGCCGCGGCCACCGACTCCGCTTCGGCGACCTCGTCGTCATGCTCGGCGAAGCTGGGCCGCGGGCCATCCGGCCGCTGGCCGATCAGCCGCAGGTGCGCCGCGGGTCCCCCGCCCGCGCCGCTGATCAACCGGTTCGCCAGGTCGACGATCTGCGGGGTGGAGCGGTAGTCCCGTTCCAACCGCACCACCGTCGCCTGCGGATACCGCTCGGCGAAGTCGAGCAGGTAGGACGGTCTCGCCCCGGCGAAGGAGTAGATCGTCTGGTTGACATCGCCGACCACGCAGACGTCGTCGCGCCCGCCCAGCCAGGCATCCAGCAGCCGCTGCTGGATCGGCGAGACGTCCTGGTACTCATCGATCACGAAGTAGCGGTACCGGGTGCGGATGGCGCGCGCCACGTCGGGAATCTCCTCCAGCGCCACGGACATGATCAGCAGCAGGTCGGAGAAGTCGATCTCGTTGTTGCGGCGTTTGGCCTCCTCGTAGCCGGCATAGACCTCCGCGACGCGTTCTGCCGTCAGGGAGATGCCCCGGCTGGCTCTCGCCGCGGCAGCCGGGTACTCGGTGGGAGCGACCAGTGAGGACTTGGCCCAGTCGATCTCGCCGGCCAGGTCACGCAGTTCGGCCTTGTCCGTTCGCAACCGCAGCCGGTTCGCGGCCTGGGACACCCAACGGATCGGGTAGTCGGCCACTTGGGGCATCGGGCCGCCCAGGATCTGCGGGGCGAAGTAGCTGAGCTGGCGCAGGGCGGCGGCGTGGAAGGTGCGGGCCTGCACGCCGCCGGCGCCCAAGCCGCGCAACCGGGTACGCAACTCACTCGCTGCCCGGGCGGTGAAGGTCACCGCCAGCACCGCGTCGGCAGGCACCGCGCCGCCGGCCACCGCATAGGCGATCCGGTGCGTGATGGCGCGGGTCTTGCCGGTCCCGGCCCCGGCCAGGATGCAGACCGGCCCCCGGACGGCCTCGGCGGCCGCGCGTTGCTCCGGGTCGAGCCCGGCCAGCACCCGCTCGGCCGCCGACCCACCGACCGGGCCGGCCGTCGGGTCAGCGTGGCCGGCCAGCTGATCAGCGGTGGAGCGGGCAGCGGTCACAGCTGCATCCTGCCAAGCCGGTCCGACAGCGCGCTGCCTCGGGGCCGGATCTGTGCATGGACATCACCGGATCTGTGCACGGACGACACCGGATCCGGTATGGACGCACCGGATCTGCGCATGGGGAACATCCGCGACCATCACCGCCGTTGAGCGAAGTAGACAACGATTCCTAGCTGCGGGAAGGCCCTTTCGATGACTGCCTCGTTCACGATGTACACCACCACATGGTGCGGATACTGCGCCCGGCTCAAGCAGAGCCTGGCGCGGGCCGGAGTCACCTTCGCCGAGGTGGACATCGAGCAGGACGAGAGCGCTGCCGAGCGGGTGATGCAGGTCAACGGGGGCAACCAGACCGTCCCGACCCTGGAGTTCTCCGACGGCTCGGCGCTGACCAACCCGACCGTGGCGCAGGTACAGGAGAAGCTCGCCGCGCTGGTCTGAGGTGAGGCGCTACGCCGCCATCACGCCGGAGTTGCTGGCCCAGCGGCTGATCGAGCTGCTGATCCAGCGGCACCCCGGCCGGCATCCCCTGCGGGTCGCCCTGGACGCACCCGGCTGGGTCGGGTCCGGGCCACTGGTCGAGGCGTTGCGCACCGGGTTGCCCGCCGTGGGCCGCCCGGTGGGCACCGTGCGCGCCTGCGACTTCTACCGGGACGCCTCGCTGAGATTCGAGCACGGCAAGACCGACGTCGAATCCTTCTACACCGGCTGGCTGGACGTGGCGGCCCTGCAACGCGAGGTGCTCAGCCCGCTGGCCACCGACGGCGCCCATTACCTGCCGGCGCTGCGCGATGCGGCCACCAACCGGGCCACCCGAGCCCAGCCGGTGCCCCTGGCCGCCCACGGCATCCTGCTGGTGAGCGGTGAGCTGCTGCTCGGCGCGGGACTCAGCTTCGACGTGGTCATCCACCTCGCGGTCAGCCGGGCAGCCAGGAAGCGGCTGGTCCCCGAGGACCGGCGCTGGACGTTGCCGGCCTTCGACCGTTACGACATCGACGTCGACCCGGTCGCGCTGGCCGACGTGGTGATCCGCTACGACGATCCCCACCACCCGGCCGTCTCGGTGCGCTGACCCGCCCGGACCCTGCGCTCAATCCTCGGCGAGCAGCCAGGCGTTGATCAGTTGCCTCGCGATCGACATCGCGCCGGGCAGCCCCCGCAGCGCGGGCAGCGCCCGGTCGGCGACGGCCACGTCGGCCCGGTCGGCGACCGCCACGTTTGCCCAGTCGGTGGTGCGCCGGACGTCCTCACGGGTGTACCAACCGGCCTCGACGATCTCGTCGGCGTCGATCACCAGCCGGGGGTCGCCAGCCACCCGCGCCGTGTACCCGAGCATCAGCGAGGCCGGGAACGGGTGCGGCTGGCTTGCCACGTAGGCCACGTCGCACACCTCGATGCCCACCTCCTCACGCACCTCGCGCGCTATCGCGGCCTCGGCGGACTCCCCCGCCTCGACGAAGCCGGCGAGCACCGACATCCGCCCGGCCGGCCACTGCGGGCCCCGGGCCAGCACGCACCGGCCAGCGCCGTCGTGCACCAGCACGATCACCGCCGGGTCGGTTCGCGGAAAGTGCTCGGAGGAATCAGCCGGGCAGGTCGTGGTCCAGCCGGCCTTGGTCACCCGGGTCTGCGTGCCGCAGCGCGGGCAGTGCCGGTGGCTCTGGTGCCAGGCCTGCAACGCCACCGCGGTGGAGAGCAGCCCGACATCGAGATCGGTCAGCTCGGTGGCGAGCTCCCGCAGGCCCCGCCAGTCCGGCCCGCTGACGCCGTCGGACTCGTCGGTGGCGAGGTCCGCGATCTCCTCAGTGGCGAGCAGGGCCAGGTAGACCGTGTCGCTGGTAGCGCCGAGCAGCACCCGGACGCCCTCGACCGCGGCCTCGGACGGGGCCACGAAGCGCAGCGACCGGCCGCCGGGCTGGACCCGGACGGTTCCCCCCGGCGAGACCAGCAGGACCCGGCTGGCGGGATCGTCCCAGACGGCAGTGAGCCAGCCGTCGTCGGTGCGCCGGTGCGCGATCCGGTCGTGGGCCGAGCGCGCCAGGATCGGCACGTCGGGCACCGCCCACGGGTCGGTCGCCGGCCGGTCAGCGGCCAAGGCTCACTCGACCTCCACGATGCCGGCCAGCGGAGCCGTGATCGCACCGGCATCGCCCACGGCGATCCCCACCAGCTTGCGGGGCGCCAGGAACTCAGCGGCCACCTCGGCCACCTCGGCGACCGTGACCTGGGCAAGCCTCGCCGGATGGCTGGAGAGCCATTCCAGCTCGGTGCCGGTACCGAGCAGCCCGGACGCGGTCGTTGCCAGTCCGGCCTGGGTGGCCGTCGACAGCGCCAGCGTTCCGATGGCGTACTGGCGCACCGACTCCAGTTCGGCGTCGGTCACCGGGGTGGAGGCCATCCGGCCCAGCTCGTAGAAGGTCTCCAGCAGTGCGGGCGCGGTGACCTCGGTGGCGACGTCGGCTGTCACCGTGAAGGACGAGCGCAGCGCGGCGTGCTCGACCGCGCTGCGCGGGGAGTAGGAGAAACCTCTGCGTTCCCGGATGTTCTCCACCCACCGGGAGGAGAAGTAACCGCCGAAGATCAGGTTGGCCAGCTGCAGGGCCGGGTAGCGCTCGTCCTGCCTCGGCAAACCCGCACCGCCGAACCGGAACGCGGTCTGCACCGAGCCCGGCCGGTCCACGATCAACAGCGGCCGCTGGGTGATCGGCGGCAACGCAGGCGCCTTCGCGGCCGGTGCCGCGCCGGTCCAGCCGGCCAGCGCCGACTCGGCGGCGGCCAGCGCACGGGCCGGCGTGATGTCGCCGACGATGACCAGCAGTGCGCCGTCCGGACGCACCAGGCCGGCGTGCAGGCTGCGCAGCTGGCCCGCCGTGGTCGCGGCGACGGCCGGCTCGTCAGGCAGCGTCCGGCCGTAGGGATGCCCCGGTGACATCCGGTCCGCCAGTGCCTCACCTGCGATCACGCCGGCCTGCGACCGGGCCATGGTGATCCGCTCCAGCAGCCGGCCGCGCTCACCGGTGACCTCCCCGGGACGGTAGCTGGCCGAGGTCAGTATCTCGGCGTACAGCCCGAGCAGCGCCGGCAGCGCGGTGGAGATCGCCGAAGCCGACAGCAGCAACCGGTCGGCGTCCCGGCCCGCCGACAGTTCGGCCCCGAGGTCGCCCAGCGCCCTGGCCAGGGAGGTCCGGTCGTGTTCGTCGGTGCCGGTGCGGATCGTTCCCGCCAGCAGCGAGGACCGGGCCAGGTGGGTCGGCTTGGCGGAGAAGAACGGGATCCGCAGCCGGACCTCGACCATCGGCACGGTGGGCCGGCGGATCGCGACCACTCGCAGCCCCGAGGGCAGCACCCGCTCGGAGAAGGTCAGCTTCTTCGGCTTCGGGGCCGTGGCCAGTCCCGGGACCTGCAGCAGCGCGCTCACTTGGTGGCTCCCGGAACGAGTTCGAGGACGGCACGGCTGGCGGGCACCAGGGTGCCGGCAACGGCGCGGATGTCCTCGTCGGTGACCTGGTTGAGCAGGCCGGGCAGTCGCAGGATCAGCGACGCCTCGCCGAAGATCAGCTCGAACTTGGCGAACTCCCGGCTGCGGTTCATGACCTGGTCCAGTTCCTGGGAGATGGTGGCCGCCAGCTGAACCGCGGCCCGGCGCAACTCACCGGGCTCCGTGCCGTCGGTGGCCAGCCGGTCCAGCTCCTCGTCCACGGCGGCGATCACGGCAGCGGTGGCGGCCCGGTCGGCGTAGTGCGAGGTGATGTTGAGCCGGGTCGGGTCCCGCTCCTCCAGCGGGTCGCCGAAGGTGCCCAGGTAGGCGCTGATGTCGGTCACCAATCCCTTGGACTGGACCAGTGACCGGTGCAGCCGGGAGGCGTCGCCGTTGGACAGGATCTCGGCGAGCAGCACGGTGGCCAGGTAGCGGGTGAAGTCGGCGGCCGGATCCGTCACCCGGTAGCCCAGTGCGATGGCCGGCATCGGCGCCATCTCGTCGACCACCACGTCTCGCCGCTCGGCGGTCAGCGGCGGCTCGGCGAAGTCCGGCCGCTTCGGCTTCTTGCGGCGCTTGATCGGCCCGAAGTGGCGCTCGATCATCTCGGTCGCCTCGGCCGGGTCGAAGTCACCGGCCACGCAGAGCACCGCGTTGGCCGGGGCGTAGTAGCTGTCGAAGAACGCGCTGGCGTCGGCCACGGTGGCGTTGGTGAGATCTTCGAAGCCGCCGTAGCCGTTGTGCGCGTTGGGGAACCTGTCATACATCAGCTGCGGCAGCTGCAGCCAGGGGAATCCGCCGTAGGGCCGGTTCAGCACGTTGACCCGGATCTCCTCCTTCACCACGTCGATCTGGTTGGCGAGGTTCTCCTCGGTGATCCGCGGCGAGCGCATCCGGTCCGCTTCCAGGAACAGCCCGCGTTCCAGGGCGTGTGAGGGCAGCACCTCGAAGTAGTTGGTGTAGTCCAGGTGGGTGCTGCCGTTGAAGATGCCGCCGGAGGACTGGACGTAGCGGAAGTGCTCCAGCTTCTCCAGGTTGGCCGAGCCCTGGAACATCAGGTGCTCGAACAGGTGCGCGAAGCCGGTGCGGCCTTCGGGTTCGGAGCGGAACCCGACGTCGTACAGCACCGCGACGGAGACCACCGGCGACCGGCGGTCCGGTGCCAGCACGACCCGCAGGCCGTTGCGCAGCGTGTGGTGCAGCAGTTCGAAGGACAACGAGGGCAGGGCGGGGGTACGCGACGTGGTGGGCACCGGAACACCCTAACCAAGTCGGCTGCTCAGAGTACGTGCACGGTGCCCACGGTGGCCTCGGCCTTGGGCCACAGGTCCGCCCTGTTGTCCGGGATCGAGAGCATGAAGATGCTGACGCCGGCCTCGGTGGGCAGGCCCACGGTCCACAGCCGTTCGGTGCGGACGGTGAGGTGACGGCTCGCGCGGAAGGTGGGGTTGATGGTGATCTCGGTGAGGACTTCGTATCCCCGTACGCCGCTGAAGGCCCTGACGTGCTCAGCCATCGTCCGGCTGGTCGGGTTGATGTCACCGTAGCCGCGCTCCACGGCCAACCGGACGCGCCGGCGAACCTCGTCGCGGACCTGCTGGTCCGAGGGCAGCGCCGGACCGGCCGCGTTCCGGTTCTGCCGGTAGTTCACCGTGTCGTTCGACGGCGGGCTCGCCAGACTGCGCGGGTTGCCCGAGCCTTCACTGATCAGCCAACCCGGTTCGACCTCCTGGTTGAGCGCGATCCGCAGGCCGAGACTGTCGTCGGGAGCGTCCTGCTGAAGCGCGTTGTCGATGCAGCGATAGCCCAACCGGGACTCCTCGTCACGGATCTCCGGGCACTCGACCAGCGGCACCGGCTCGGCTTGCCCGCCGTTGGGGTCCGAGCTGCCGGGGGTCGGCCTGGCCGAGGGCGCCGGGCTGAGCTGCTGCACCCGGTCGGCCGCCTGCCGGGCGGCGCTGTCGCGGTTGCGGTGCCCGTTGACCAGTGCCACCACCACGACCAGCACCAGCACGACGGCAGCGGCCAGCAGCGCCGCACCGCGCCGCCCCCGAACCTCGGACGGCCCGGGCTGCGGCGGCTGGTACGGCGGCGGTAGCTCGATCATCTGCTTGAAACTAGCTCCTGAGGGCCTCGCGGCCCAGCCCGGCGAACTCCCGCCACAGGTGAGCGGCAGCCTCGGCGCCCTTGTAGAGCATCGACAGGGTCACCTTCTCGTTGGGAGCGTGAATCTGGTCATCGGGCAGGCCGACGCCCAGGAACACCATCGGAGCGCCCAGCTCCTTCTGGATGGCGGCTTCGGGGCCCGAGCCGCCCTCCCGGGTGGGCAGTACCAGGTCGGCGTCGAAGGCGGCGCAGATCGCCTTCGACAGCGCCTGGTAGGCCGGGGTGTCGATGGGCACCAGGCAGGGGGCCACGCCGTCGGCCCCCCAGTCGATGCTGCACTCGATGCCGGGCGGGGTGTGCTCGACGATGAAGGCGTGGACCGCCTCCCGGATGGCGGCCGGGCGCTGGTTGGCCACCAACCGGAACGACAGCTTCACGAAGGCATCGCTGGGGATGATGGTCTTGTTGCCGGCGCCCTGGTAGCCACCACCGATTCCGTTGACCTCAGCGGTCGGCCGGCTACCGACCCTTTCCAGAGTCGAGTAACCGGCCTCACCGGCCAGCGCCCGGGACTTGCTGGTGGTCAGGAATTGAGCCTCGTCGAAGGGAACCCGCGCCAGCAACTGCTGTTCCTGCTCGCTCAGCTCGAGCACGTCGTCGTAGAAGCCGGGGATCTGGACCCGGCCGTCGGCGTCGTGCAGGGCGGCGGTCAGCCGCGCGATCGCCTCGACCGGATTGGGCACCGCTCCCCCGAACACCCCCGAGTGCAGGTCCAGGTCGGGTCCGTGGAAGCTCACCTCGGCGGCCACCATGCCGCGCATCCCCGTCACCGAACTGGGAATGTCCTCGGCGAGCATGCCGGTGTCGGTGATCACGACGACGTCGCACCGCAGGCGGTCGCGCCGCTCGGCCAGCAACGTTTCGAAGTTGGGTGAGCCGGACTCCTCCTCGCCCTCGATCAGGAACTTGAGGGTGACTGCCGGGGTGCTCCGGCCGGTGTCGGCCAGGTGCGCGCGCACCCCCAGC
>NZ_DASVQG010000170.1:0-2268 GCF_036389215.1 Jatrophihabitans sp. | reverse complement strand
CCTTGGCCAGCGCCGCGGAGATGGCGCTGTCGATCTGGGCCACCGTCACCACGCTGTCGCCCGAACCCACCCGCGACCCGGCCACGAACACCGCCGGAGTGCCGTTGACCCCCCGCTTGGACGCGGCCTCGGTGACCCCGGCCACCAGCTCCTTGTGCTCGTTGGAGGTCACGCAGGTGGAGAAGTCGGCGCTGGTGATGCCGGCGTCCTTGCCCCAGGCGATCAGCTGGGAGTCCGGCCGGCCGTTGCTGTTCTCAGCCGGCTGGTTGTTCTGGCCGCCCGACTTCCCGAACAGGATGTCGTGGAACTTCACGAACGCCTCGGGGCTCTGTTCGGAGGCGCAGTAACCGGCGTTCGCCGCCCGGGATGAGTACTTGTTGCCGTTGGACAGCGAGTCCAGGAACGACATCACGTGGTAGTTGACCTTGATGTTCGTGGCCTTGACCTTCGCCGCGAGGTCCGTGGCCAGCCCGCTCTGCTCCAGGGTGTTGCAGATCGGGCACTGGAAGTCCTCATAGACATCCACCAGCACCGGCGCCTGCTGGTTGCCGACCTTGACCCCGGTCGCGCTGGTGGCGGTCGGGGTGTCGACATCCGAGGAGATCTTGGCGCGGTTGCCCTGCACCCCGGCCCCGATCAAGGTCACCAGCAGCACCACCGCCGCCGCCCCGGCGGCGATGTAGCGCTGCTTGTAGCGCAGCTCGGCCTCGGCGGCGGCCACCGCGGCCCGGTACCGGCGGACGTTCTTCTCCAGCCTGCGCTGCTTGGGCGTGAGCTCGGGCACCCGCTCGGAGGCGATGATCGCCTCGTCGACGGACAGCCTCGTCACCGGCCAGCGGATCAGGAACGCCGACAGCGCCAGCAGCCCCAGGTCCCGCAGGATGTCCAGGGTGTAGCTCGTCGAGGTGGACGGGCCGCCGCCACCGCCGAAGCAGCCGCACTGGATCTCCAGGCCGCGGGCGGCCGCCTGCACGATGCCGACCAGGAACACCACCAGCAGCGCCGCGCTGACGATCGCGGCGTACCGGGTGATCAGGCCGATCAGCAGCAGTACCGCCAGCACCAGCTCCAGCGTCGGCAGCCCGTAGCCGATCGCCTTGCTCAGCCACTCCGGGGTGGCGTCGTAGGCACGCACCACCTGGACGAAGCGGCGCGGGTCACCGATCTTGGCCAGCGCGGCCCAGCCCCACACCGCCGCGAGCACCACCCTGACGACCAGCCCGGCCAGGCTCAGTTGATCCCGCCGGGTGGTCAGCGCTGGGAACCTCACGTCGTTGAACCCCTTACTTGGTCTCCGCCACCAGTGGCAGGTCGTGGGCGACCTGCGCGGCTTCGTTGTTGCTCTGCAGGAACGCCACCCGTGCGTAGTCGTCCGTACCATAGAGCAGCACTTGGGACGAATGGGTCTGCCCCTCGTCTTCGGCGAGTGTCACATGCGCCGCCACCTGTGCGGCGTCGATCTCCGACTGGCTCCCGCGCAGGCCGATGAACCTGTTCGGCAGCCCGGGATCGAACTTGGCGAGGTAGCTCTTGATCACCGCGGCGCTGTCCCGCTTGACATCGGTCGTCACGAACACCACCCGGGTCTGCTTGCGGACCTCCTCGGGCACCTGGCGCAGGCCGTTGGCGATGTCGGCCAGGGTGGTGGGGCAGACGTCCGGGCAGGTGGTGTACCCGAAGAACAGCAGGGTCGGCTTGCCGGCGGTCTCGGTGCCGAACCGGAACTCCCGCCCCGCGGTGTCGGTCAGGCTGAACTGCGGCCGCGGCTGCGGCGGCACCAGCCCCAGCCCCTGGTAGGTGCTGTCGGTGTGGTCGTTGAGCTCGCTGGGACCCGGCGTGGCGGTACCACTCGACCCGCCCGAGCCGCCCGAGCCGCCCGAGCCGCCCGAGCCGCCGGACCCGCAGCCCGCGGCGAGCAGCACGGCCAGCAGGCCGGCAAGAACCGCCCCGACGGCGCGCAACCGGTTCATCTACGGCCCCTCGGCGGTGGGAGCCGGTGCTGCCACCGCGATCACCGGGGCGGTCAGCAGCAGCTCCCCGGCCTTGGCGAAGGTGAGTTGGAAGTTCACGTTCTGGCCCGGCTTCAGCGGGCCGTAGAGCTTCTCGATCATGACGTGCCCCTTGCCCGGCGAGAGCGTGACGCTGCCGCGCGCCGGGATGCTCAGCCCGGTGCTCTGCTGCATCCCACCCGAGGACTCGGTGTGCAGGGTGGTCTGCTCGCCGGCCCCGGACGCGACCGTGGTGAGCACGTCCGGGGTGGCGGTGGTG
>NZ_DASVQG010000169.1:0-14554 GCF_036389215.1 Jatrophihabitans sp. | reverse complement strand
CGTTCTGCTCGTAGTTGTCGCGCAACACCAGCGCCGCGACCTCGTCGGTGACCGAGGCGAGCAGGCTGTTGCGATGCGCCACGTCCAATTGCTTGGCCTGCACCGCGTGGTCGAGCAGGATCTTGATGTTCACCTCGTGGTCTGAGGTGTCGACACCGGCGGAGTTGTCGATGGCGTCGGTGTTGATGCGCCCACCCGCCCGCGCGAACTCGATCCGGCCGCGCTGGGTGAAACCGAGGTTGCCGCCCTCGCCGACCACCCGGGCCCGCAACTGGTTGCCGTCGGCCCGCAAGGCGTCGTTGGCCTTGTCCCCGGCGTCGAGAGAGGACTCGGCGGAGGACTTGACGTATGTTCCGATGCCGCCGTTCCAGAGCAGGTCCACCGGGGCGATCAGGATGGCGTGGATCAGCTCGGCCGGGCTCATCCTGGTGGCCCCGGCAGCGATCCCCAGCGCCGCGGCGGCCTCCGCGGAGACCTCGATGGTCTTCTGGGTCCGGGGGTACACCCCGCCGCCGGCCGAGACCAGCTCGCTGTCGTAGTCGGCCCAGCTGGAGCGGGGCAGGTCGAAGAGCCGGCGCCGCTCGGCGTAGGAGGCCGCCGGGTCGGGGTCCGGGTCCAGGAAGATGTGCCGGTGGTCGAAGGCTGCCACCAGCTTGATGTGTTCGGACAGCAGCATCCCGTTGCCGAACACGTCACCGGACATGTCGCCGATGCCGACCACGGTGAAGTCCTGGGTCTGGGTGTCGACGCCGAGCTCGCGGAAGTGGTACTTCACCGACTCCCAGGCGCCCCGGGCGGTGATGCCCATCGCCTTGTGGTCATAGCCCACCGACCCACCGGAGGCGAAGGCGTCACCGAGCCAGAAACCACGCTCGATCGCGATCCCGTTGGCGATGTCGGAGAAGGTGGCGGTGCCCTTGTCGGCAGCGACCACCAGGTAGGGGTCGTCACCGTCGTAGCAGCGAGTGGCCGGCGGCTTGGCGACGTACTGGTTGCCGTGTTCGTCCCGGCGGTAGTTGTCGGTCAGCTCCAGCAGCGCGGTGATGAAACTCTTGTAGCAGGCGATGCCCTCGGCAAGCCACGCGTCGCGGTCCACCGCGGGATCGGGAAGCCGCTTGGCGACGAAGCCGCCCTTGGAACCGACCGGCACGATCACCACGTTCTTGACCATCTGCGCCTTGACCAGGCCGAGCACCTCGGTGCGGAAGTCCTCCCGGCGGTCCGACCAGCGCAGGCCGCCTCGCGCGACCGGCCCGAACCGCAGGTGCACGCCCTCGACCCGGGGGGAGTAGACCCAGATCTCGAACTTCGGCCTCGGCTCGGGAAGCTCGGCGACCAGGTGCGGGTCGAGCTTCACGGCGAAGGTCTCCGGGCCCGCGCCGGCAGCGTCGCGGCGGTAGTAGTTGGTGCGCAGGGTGGCGTTGATCAGGCTCAGCAGCGACCGCAGGATCCGGTCCTGGTCCAGGCTCGACACCCCGGCCAGGGCCTGGTCGATCTGGTCCCGGATGCTCTCCTGGCGCGCGGCCACCGCCTCCTCGGACGGGTCCTCGCACTCCGGGTTGAACCGCGCGTCGAAGAGTTCCACCAGCAGCGCGGCGATGCCGGTGTGCTGGCTCAGGGTCTCCTCGACGTAGCCCTGGCTGAACGTGGTGCCGGCTTGGCGCAGGTACTTGGCGTAGGCCCGCAGCACGGTGGCCTGCTGCCAGGTCAGGCCGGCCCGGACCACCAGGGCGTTGAAGCCGTCCTGCTCGACGCTGCCCTGCCACAGCATGCGCAGGGTCTCGATCACGGCGGCCGAGCGGGCCGGTGAGAAGTCCACCCCCTCGCCGAGCTTGAGCCCGAAGTCATAGATCCAGGACGACGTGCCGTCGGTCCGCTCGACCTCGTAGGGCCGCTCGTCGAGCACCTCGATACCCATCAGCTCCAGCAGCGGCAGCGTGCGGCCCAGCGACAGCGGGGTGCCGGTCCGGAAGATCTTGAGCCGGCGGTCGGCCGGGTCGTCCGCGGCCGGGGTGTAGACCTCGAAGCTCAGCCCGTCGTAATCGGGCAGCGCCTCCAGCCGGCGCAGGTCGGCCACCGCCGTGGACGCGCCGAAGTCCTCCTTGTACGCCTCGGGAAAAGCCCCTGAGTACCGGCGCAGCAGCCGGTCGGCCTCCTGCTCGCCGACCCCGACGGTCAGCAGGTCGGCCAGGTCGTCACTCCAGCGCCGGGTGACCTGCGCGACCTTGGACTCCACGGCGGCCCGGTCCGGGTTGGGGACCTCCTCGCCCGTCCGCAGCGCGATCAGGAACTGCATCCGGGCCATCCCGAGTTCCACGATCCGGTCGTCCCTGCCGATGATCTTGCCCGGCCAGTTCGCCAGCACCACCTCGCGCACCTTGCGCCGGGTCTCCGGGCCGAGCCGGTCACCGGGGAAGTACACCAGGACGGTGACGAAGTCGCGGTTGAGATGCACCCGGGCGAACACCCCGATGCCGCCGCGTTCGGCCCGGTCCACCACCAGCTGGGAGAGCTTGAGCAGGTCCGGCGCGGGCGCTTCGAGCAGCTCGTCGCGGGGCAGCGTGCGCAGCGCGGCGAGCAGCTGCCGGCCGGTGTGGCTGTCGGCCCGGGCTCCCGAGCGGTGCAGCACCTCGGCGATCCGGCGCCGCACCACCGGCACCCGGCCCACCGTGCCGTCGGTCTCGTCGGTGATCAGGCCGAGGAAGACGTGGATCTTGGGAGCCTCCCCGTCGCGGGCCGGCGCGATCACCGTGACGCAGTCGTAGCGGGTCGAGCGGCGCACGGTCGAGACCATCGGCGACTTGAAGATCACCAGCGGGGCGCCGGAGCGGTAGGCCGGCAGCAGCTCCAGCGGCGAGATGCTGGCAGCACCGCGCAGCACGCCGCGGGCGGTGTGGCCGGCCGACGCTGACCGGGACGGGTTGGTCAGCTCGTTGGCCGAGTAGGCCGCGTGCCCGAGGATCATGAAATTGCCGTCGGCGAGCCAGCGCAGCAGCTCGCCGGCCTCGGCGGAGGTGTCGCGGTCGAACTCGCCCGGATCGGCCTCGATCCGGTCGGCCAGCTCGCGGATCAGCCGGTAGAGCTCCGGGGCGTCGGCCACCGCGTTCTGCACGTCGGTGATCACCCGGCGAAGGTCGGCGGCCAGTTGCTCGTGCTCGGTGTCGGGGATCAGGGTGGTCTCGATGTGCATCCAGGACTCGGCGACGGCGCCCTCGGGCACCTCGGCGGTGTCCTCGAGGTCGAGCACCTTGGTGATCACGCCGTCGGCGTCGCGGCACACCACGATCTGCGGATGCAGGAAGTGCTCGACGTTGTGGCCGGTGCGTTGCAGCTCGGCCCGGGTGGAATCGACCAGGTACGGGGCGTCGCCGGTGGCCAGGTCGATGCTGGTGCCCTCGCCGTCCAGGTCGGCGATCCAGACCACCGTCTCACCCGGCTTCCTGACCCGGGCGGCGCGGAAGTGCTGGCGGGCCAGTTCGGCCAGCGCGCGGGCCGGCCGGCCGGGAAGCTGCACCGCCGCGCGCATCAGGTAGCGGCGCAGGAATACCTCTTCATCCACCGGCGTGGATAGCTCGGTCATTGCGATGTCACCTCGTTGTGACGGGCATTGTTTTCCGACCGGACGCCAGGGGCGGCATCCTCCCTAGGCTCAATGGAACCACAATGGGTAGTTCGGCCCCCTGACACCACCAGCGACCTCCCCTGCGCGCGATCCGTACAGCCTGCCTAGCCTAGGGTCCGTCGCGCCACCTCAGGGCGGTTGCCGTGGAAAGTGTCCGGCACGGGTTTGAGACGATGACCGCCATGGCCATGCCCGATTCCGCCCGTCCCCGTCCCGCGCCGACCTCGGCGTCCTATTCGATCACCGTCCGGGTGTACGCGGTGCCGGACTCCTCGGTGGTGGGCCGGCTGGCCACCGCGGTATCCGAGGCCGGCGGCCTGGTGACGGCGGTGGACGTCTCGGAATCCCGGCACGACCGGATCACCATCGACGTGACCTGCTCGGCCGTCAACGGCGAGCATTCCGAGCAGATCGTGGCGGCGCTGCGGGCGCTGCCGGGCGTCGAGGTGCACCGGGTCTCGGACCGCACCTTCCTGCTGCACCTCGGCGGCAAGATCTCGGTCGAGTCCAAGGTGCCGCTGCGGACCCGTGACGACCTGTCGATGGCCTACACCCCGGGGGTCGGCCGGGTGTCGCTGGCGCTGGCCGCGCACCCGGAGGACGTCTCCAAGCTGACCATCAAGGGCAACTCGGTCGCGGTGGTCACCGATGGCTCGGCGGTGCTGGGCCTGGGCAACATCGGCCCCGGTGCGGCGCTGCCGGTGATGGAGGGCAAGGCGGCGCTGTTCAAGCGATTCGCCGACATCGACGCCTGGCCGATCTGCCTGGATACCCAGGACGTCGACGAGATAGTGCAGACGGTGCGGTTCATCGCGCCGGGCTTCGGCGGCATCAACCTCGAGGACATCTCCGCGCCGCGCTGCTTCGAGATCGAGGCCCGGCTGCGCGAGCTGCTCGACATCCCGGTGTTCCACGATGACCAGCACGGCACCGCCATCGTGGTACTGGCCGCGCTGACGAATGCCTTGCGCTGCGTCCGCAAGGGGCTCAGCTCGATCCGGGTGGTGGTCTCCGGCGGCGGCGCGGCCGGCACCGCCATCGTGGACCTGCTGCTGGCCGCCGGCGTCCGTCACGTGCTGGTCTGGGATCGCGAGGGCGTGCTGTCACCGACCGATGGGCGGCTGACCCCGGCGAAGCTGGCGCTGGCCCACCGGACCAACCCGGACGGCGTGACCGGGGACCTGCACGACGCGCTGTACGGCGCCGACGTGTTCATCGGGGTGTCGGCCCCCGGCGTGCTGCCGGCCGAGTGGATCGCCGACATGGCCGAGGACCCGGTGGTGTTCGCGCTGGCCAACCCGGACCCCGAGACCGACATCGACGCCGCCCGCCAGTACGCCACCATCCTGGCGACCGGGCGTTCGGACTACCCGAACCAGATCAACAACGTGCTGGCGTTCCCGGGCGTGTTCCGGGGCCTGCTCGACGCCCAGGCCAGCCAGGTGAGCACCGAGATGCTGCTGCAGGCGGCCGCGGCACTGGCGCACTGCGTGAGCGACGACCAGCTCAACCCGGCCTACATCGTCCCGTCGGTGTTCGACCCGTCGGTGCCCACCGCGGTCGCGGCGGCGGTCCGGGAGGCTTCCCGGCCCCAGCAGCGGGTGCTCGGGGACCGCGGCATGGAGTAGGCCGGCTGGCTCTGTGTGGCGCTGGTGGCGATCAGCCGCGCAGCTCGGTGGCGGCGGCCAGGAACTTGTCGTTCTCGGCGGCCGTGCCGATGGTGATCCGGACGCCGGCGCCGGCGAACGCCCGCACGATCAGGCCGCGTTCCTCGCAGCCGGCGCCGAAGGCGGCCGCGTCGATGCCGCCCTGCTCGGCGGGTCCCTCGGCGAGCCAGACGAAGTTCGCCTCGGAGTCCGGCAGCTGGTACCCGGCGGCCCGCAGCCCGTCGGTCACCCGGGTCCGCTCGGCGACAACCTCGGCCACCCGCTCGTCCAGCTGCCGCTTGGCCTCGGGCTCCAGGCTCGCCAGCGCGGCGGCCTGCGCGACGTGGGTCACCGCGAACGGGATCTGGGTCTGGCGGACCGCCATCGCCACGGCGGGATCGGCGGCGATTCCGTAGCCGACCCGCAGGCCCGCCAACCCGTAGGCCTTGGAGAAGGTCCGCAGCACCATGATGTTCGGATACCGCTCCAGCAGCCCGGTGCCGTCCTGCACCTTCTCGTCGGTGACGAACTCCCGGTACGCCTCGTCGAGCACCACGAGCACATCGGAGGGCACCTGGTCCAGGAACTCGGTCAGCTGGACGCCGGGCACCGCGGTGCCGGTCGGGTTGTTCGGATTGCAGACGAAGACCAGCCGGGTCCGGTCGGTGACCGCCTGGGCCATCGCGGGCAGGTCGTACACCTGATCGCGCAGCGGCACCCGCACGGCCTCGGCGCCGGCGATCGCGGTGATGATCGGGTACGCCTCGAAGGAGCGCCAGCCGAAGATCACCTCGTCGCCATGCCCGGCGGTGGCCTGCACCAGCTGCTGGCACAGCGACACCGAGCCGCAGCCCACCACCAGGTGCTCGGCGCCGACGCCGAACGTGCTCGCCAGCGCCCGGAGCAGCTCGCTGGAGTTGGTGTCGGGATAGCGGTTGGCCTCCGCCGCCGCCGCGGTGATCCGGTCCAGCACGTGCGGCAACGGCCCGTGGGCGTTCTCGTTGCTGGCCAGCTTGATCGAGCCGGGGACGTTGCGGCCCGGCACGTAGGCAGGCAGCGCGGCCAGGACCGGGCGCATCCGAACAGTCATGCGACGAGGTTATCGCCGGCCGAGGCCTTCGGCCCAGCCGGTCAAGATCCAGCCAGCCAGAACCCCAGCCGGTCACGGCCGGTCACGGCCGGCCGGTCAGCCCCGGATCGCGGCCACGCCGGCGATCACGGCGAACACCGCGAAGGCCACCGCGGCCACCCGGTGCACGAGCTGCAGCGGCACCCGTCGCAGGATCGCCTTGCCGATCAGCACCGCCAGCGCGGCCACCCCGACCAGCGCCAGGAAGGCGCCCAGGCCGGTGGCCAGCGGTTGTCCGTAGCGCGCGACCAGACCGGCGGTGGCCAGCTGCGAGGCATCGCCCCACTCGGCGGCGAACAGCACCCCGAAGGAGATCCCGAAGATCCGCCGGTCACTCAGGGCGGTCTCGGCCGGCATCCCGGCCTGCAGTTGTTCCTCCTCGGTGGCCACGCTCTCGCGGAACAGCAGCACCGCCCCGACCGCGAACAGCAGCGCGACGGTGGCCTCCAGGACCCGGTGCGGCAGCAGGTGCAGCAGGCCACCGGCGGTGACGGCGACCACGCACTGCACCGCGAATGCCGCGGCAGCCCCGGCCAGCACCGGGCGCCTGCGGTACCGGGTGGACAGCACCAGGGTGGCGACCATGGTCTTGTCCGGCAGCTCGACCAGCACGATCGCGGCGAAGGCGATGGCGAACACCGCGAGGAAGGAGGTCATCGCCAGCCATTCTGCCCGCCTGCCGGGACACCGCGGCACGGGAGTGTCGATGAGCGGGATCCGGCCGGCCGAGGCAATACCCTGGCCAGCGATGAGTACCTGGCTGGCGGTCGCCGCCGTGATCTTCGGCGTGGCCGGCTTCCTGGCCGGCGTGCTCGCCCTGCGCACCCTCAGCAGGTTGCGGCGCTCGGTGGCGTTGCTGTCCCGGGGGACCTCCGGCCGCGAGACCATCCTGGACGTCGCCGACAAGCACATGGCCGCCAGCGAGGCGGTCCGCAAGGACATCCTGGAGCTGCAACGCGACCTGGCCGCCGCCCAGGAAGAGCTGGCCTCGGGGCTCGCGGCCGAACGCCAGGACCTGGCCCAGACCGTTCAGGGCCTGGCGAGCTCGGTCGGCACGGTGCTGCGGCGGGTGGCGCTGGTCCGCTTCGACGCCTTCGAAGACCTCGGTGGGCGGCTGTCGTTCTCCCTCGCCCTGCTCGACGACGGCGGTAACGGCGTCACGCTCACCTCGATCGCCAGCACCTCCGACACCCGGCTCTATGCCAAGGCGTTGACGGCCGGCGCCGGCGAGCACCCGCTCTCCCCCGAGGAGGAGCAGGCCGTCAAGGCCGCGCTCGCGCGCTAGGCCGCGAGGTGCCCCGGTCGCCGGCACTAAACTCCACCCGTGCCCTCGGACACTGGTGCCCCGCGCGGGCCGTACGGCTTTCTGGGTCCAGAAGGCAGCTTCGCCCATGCCGCGGCCCAGGCGCTGGCCGAGGGTGCCGAGCTGGTGCCGCAGGCCACCGTCGCCGAAGCCGTCGACGCCGTCCGCACCGGCGAGGTGGCCGGGGCCGTGGTGCCGCTGGAGAATTCCGTGGAGGGCTCGGTGCCGGCCACCCTGGACGAGCTGGCCGCACCGGGCTCGCCGCTGGTGATCACCGCCGAGACCTACCTGCCGGTGGTCTTCGACCTGCTGGCACGTCCGGGAACGACCCTGGCCGCGATCGGCACCGTCGCCACCCACCCGCACGCCGCCGCTCAGGTGCGCCGGTACCTGCTGGCCCGGCTGCCCGGGGCGAAGCTGATCCCGGTCGGTTCGACCGCCGGCGGTGCCCAGGCGGTCTCCGACGGCCAGTACGACGCCGCGGTGGCTCCGGCGGCGGCCGGCCCGCGCTACCGGCTGGACAGCCTGGCGCACGACATCGCCGACAACCCCGGGGCGGTGACCAGGTTCGTCCTGCTCGCTCCCTCGGCGGCACCGCAGCCGCCGACCGGCAACGACCGGACGACGGTGCTGACCTACCTGAAGGACAACCACGCCGGCGCCCTGCTGGAGATCCTCACCGAGTTCGCGGCCCGGGGGGTGAACCTGACCCGCATCGAATCCCGTCCGACCAAGGGCCGGCTGGGCCAGTACTGCTTCTCCATCGACTGCGAGGGCCACGTCTGCGACGCCCGGGTGGGTGACGCCCTAGCCGCGCTGCACCGGATCTGCGCCGACGTGCGCTACCTGGGCTCCTACCCGCGCCGGGACGGGCAGCTCGGCGAGATCCAGAGCGGGCGCACCGACGCCGACTTCGGCGAGGCGGCCGGCTGGCTGGACCGGATCCGCGATACCGGCACCGCCTGACCGCGCCCGACACCGGCACCGCCTGACGGCGTCCGACACCGGCGCGCGTTGCGCCTGCGCCACACGGGAACGGTCGCCTACAGGTAGAGGCCGGTGTTGGACTCGATCCGCTTGGCGGCGACCGCGTGGATGTCGCGCTCGCGCAGCAGCAGGTAGTCCTCGCCGGAGATCTCCACCTCGTGCCTGTCCTCGGGGCTGAACAGCACCCGATCGGCCAGCTCGACGGAGCGCACGTGGTTGCCGATCGCCAGCACCTCGGCCCAGATCAGCCGCTTCGCGACCTGCGCGGTGGCCGGGATCAGGATGCCGCCGGACGAGCGCCGCTCACCCTCTTCGGCGGACACCCGCACCAGCACCCGGTCGTGCAGCATCTTGATCGGCAGCCGGTCTGACGTGGTCACGGGCGTAAGCCTAGATCCGCCCTGCCCTTACTTGGCCAGCACCGCCCACAGTCCGACCGCGACGGCAGCCAACATGATCAACAGGCAGCCGGCGGCGAGCAACCGGGACGACGCCACCGGCTGGTCGGGCTCCTCGTGGGCGGTGGTCATGGCCCGTACCGCCACCGAGAACAGCACCGTGATGCCGACCCCGGCGAGCAGGGCCACCAGTGCCACGTTGCGCAGCACCGCCAGGTCCACGTAACCGCTCATGCGCTCAGCCCACCGCTTGTCTCCAGCACCGGGCGCTCGATCGAGCTGAGCGTGCGCCCGAAGCTGTCGGAGGTCTCGTTGACGTTCTCGGCACTGACCGGGTTACGCCGCGACCAGAGGTAGAAGCCCAGCAGCAGCACCACGGCAACCGCCGAGACCACCACGATCTGCCCGGACCCGCCACTGTCGACGATCAGGCCGATGCCGGCCGCCACCAGGGCAGCCGCCGGCAGGGTCAGCAGCCAGGCGATCACCATGGAACCGGCCACCCGCCAGCTGACCTTGGCGCCCCGCCGGCCCAGCCCGGTGCCGAGCACGGCGCCCGAGGTGATGTGCGTGGTCGACAGCGGCAGCCCGCCCTGGGTGGCGGTGAGCAGCACCGCGACGGCCGTGGTCTGGGCGGTGAAGCCTTGCGGCGCCTCGATCCTGGTCAGCCGGTGTCCCATGGTGCGGATCACCCGCCAGCCACCGAAGTAGGTGCCGGCGGCGATGGCCACGCCGCAGCTGACGATGACCCAGGTGGGTGGGTCGGCGCCGGGCCTGAGCTGGTGGTCGGCGATCAGTGCCAGGGTGATGACCCCCATGGTCTTCTGCGCGTCGTTCGTCCCGTGCGCCAGCGACACCAGCGACGCCGAGGCCAGCTGGCCGTAGCGGAAGTACCGGTGGCTGCGGGGCCGCTCGTCGGGCCTGGCGATCCGGTAGCTGAGCCTGGTGGCCAGCATCGCCACCAGGGCGGTCAGCACCGGTGCCAGGAGTGCCGGGATGACCACCTTGGCGACGATCGAGTGACCGTGCACCGCCGAGGTCCCGGCCGACACCAGGGTGGCGCCGATGACGCCGCCGATCAGCGCGTGCGAGGAGGACGACGGCAGCCCGACGCTCCAGGTGATCATGTTCCACATGATCGCGCCGAGCAGCCCGGCGAACACGATCGGCAGCGTGATCGCTCCGGAGGCGACGATGCCGCCGGCGATGGTCGCGGCGACCTTGACCGACAGGAACGCGCCCAGCAGATTCAGGACCGCCGACAGGGCGACCGCCGCTCGCGGTTTCAGCGCACCGGTCGCGATCGACGTCGCCATCGCGTTGGCGGTGTCGTGGAAACCGTTGGTGAAATCGAAGATGAGCGCAGCGGAAACAACGATGATCAACAGCGCGGCATCGTGCACGTAAAAGACGATTCACGACCACCCATGCTTTGGCAAACGCTCACCGGCATTTAACACACGTGTGTCTGGTTTGGGGTTTCACGCCCGGTCGGAGGGGCTCACAGCGCCGGCAAGTAGGCTCGATGAAGTGATCCCGCAGCAGTCCGGCCCCGCCTGGTGGCCAGTGCCGGCCGCCCGGACGAGCCGATCGGCCGGGCGTTGATCAGGCTGTTGGCCAGCGACCTGGACGGGACCCTGCTGCGCAGCGACAACACCGTCAGCCAGGCCACCCGGGACGCGCTCGCGGACGCCGAGGCGGCGGGTCTGATCATCGCCTTCGTCACCGGCCGGCCACCGCGCTGGTTGCATGAGGTGGCCGAGGCGACCGGCCACCGGGGGGTGGCGGTGAGCGCCAACGGCGCGCTGACCTACGACCTGCACACCGAGACGGTGGTCGCCGAGCACCCGCTGCCCCCTGGCGTGCTCAGCGAGGTGACCAGCGTGCTGCGGGCCAAGATCCCGCAGGTCCGCTTCGCCCTGGAGTACGGCCTGGACTTCGCCTACGAGCCCGAGTACCGCCATGACTGGGAGATCTCGCCCGAGACCGACCGGGCCGGCCGGCGGCTGCCGACCCCGGTCGCGGTGGACCTGACCGGGCTGCTGGACAAGCCTGCGGTGAAGTTGCTGGCCAAGGGCCACGGCCTGGCACCGGATGAGTTCATGGACCTGGTGGAGGCCCTGGTCGGCGACCAGGTGACGGTGACACGGTCCGGGCACTCACCACTGGTCGAGATCTCGGCCACCGGCATCACCAAGGCCTTCGGGCTGGCGGCACTCGCCGACTCGCACGGGGTCAGCCGGCACCAGGTGGCTGCGGTGGGCGACATGCCCAACGACGTGCCGATGCTGGAGTGGGCGGGCCAGTCCTACGCGGTGGCCAATGCCCACCCGTCGGCGCTGGCCGCGGCCGGGACCGTGCTGGCCGAGACCAACGACGAGGACGCGGTCGCCAAGCTGATCCGGACGCTGCTGCACTCCTGAGCAGCGCGGCCTGCTCCGGCGTTGGGCGGGTAGGGACCGCTCGGAGGTGCGGGCTGCTAGAGGTACTGGCCGGTGCCGTGCTCGCCGTCGGGGCCGGGCCGCTGCAGCCCCGGAATGCCCACCGCGGGACCGGGACCGACCTGGCCGGGCAGCGCCCGGCCGCGCATCTGCTCCAGCTGGGCACGGGCAGCCATCTGCTGGGCGAACAGCGCGGTCTGGATGCCATGGAAGAGGCCCTCGAGCCAGCCGACCAGCTGCGCCTGGGCGATCCGCAGCTCGGCCTCGCTCGGGATGTGGTCGTCGTCGAAGGGCAGCGTCAGCCGGTCCAGCTCCTCGCGCAGCTCCGGGGCCAGTCCCTGCTCCAGCTCCTTGATCGAGGACTGGTGGATCTCCCTGAGCCGGGTCCGGCCGGCTTCGTCCAGCGGCGCCGCCCGGACCTCCTCGAGCAGTTGCTTGATCATGGTGCCGATCCGCATCACCTTCGCCGGCTGCTCGACCTGTGACATCAGGTCCCGCTCGCCGTCCTGCTCCTCTGCACCGGAACCGTCGACGGCGGCACCCGGCGGCAGCACCACGACCTGCTCGCCGTCGCCGGCCGGGTCCGACGCCGACACCGGCTGAGCGTCCGTGGTGTAGGAACCCGTTGGCTCGTCCGTCATGTCCACGTCCCGTCCTGTGAGGAATCCGCGCATCTGTCCCGCGCAGCTACCTCGATCGTAGAGCCCGCGCCGGTTCTATCCGGTGGCCAGTACCAGCTTGCCGATGTGGCCGCTGTCCTCCACGATCCGGTGTGCCTGGCCCGCCTGGGCCAGCGCGAGCACCTCGTGCACGACCGGGCGTACCCGGCCGGCCTCGATCAGCGGCCAGACGTGCGCCTCGGTGCCGGTCACGATGGCGGCCTTCTGCTCAGGAGGCCGGGCCCGCAGGGTGGCGGCGAACACGGTGGCCCGCTTGCCCATCAAGCTCGCCAGGTTCAGGCTGCCGGTGCTGCCGCCGAGCAGGCCGATCACCGCGATCCGGCCGCCGGTGGCCAGCGCGTCGAGGTTGGCCGGCAGGTATTTGGCCCCGATGGTGTCCAGCACCACGTCCACCCCGGCGCCGCCGGTGTGCTCCCTGATCACCGCGGCGAAGTCGGCGTCCCGGTAGTTGATCGCGACCTCGGCGCCGAGCTCCCGGCAGGCGGCCAGCTTCTCGGCGGTGCCGGCCGTGGTGAAGACCCGGCAGCCCTGGGCGGCGGCGAGCTGGATCGCCATGGTCCCGATCCCGGAGCTGCCGCCGTGCACCAGAAAGCTCTCGCCGGGAAGCAGCGCGGCCGCCGGCGCCCGGTCCAACACCATCGACCACACGGTGCAGGCCACCTCGGGCAGCGCGGCGGCGCTGATCAGGTCCAGCCCGGCGGGTACTCGCATCAGCTGCACCGCCGGCACGCACACCCGCTCGGCGTACCCGCCGCCGGACAGCAGCGCACACACCTCGTCACCCACCTGCCAGCCGCTGACCGCGCTGCCCAGCGCCGCGATCCGGCCGCTGCACTCCAGCCCCAGGATCGGGGACGCCCCGGGCGGCGGCGGGTAGTGGCCGGCCCGCTGCAGCAGGTCGGCCCGGTTCACCGCGGTCGCGGCCACGTCCAGCAGCACCTCGCCGGCAGCCGGCACCGGGTCGGCCACCTCGCCGAGCGACAGGACGTCCGGGCCGCCGGGCTCGGAGACCAGCACCGCTTTCATGCCCTCGAACCTACCGGGAGCCGCGGCTGGGCAAGAATGGCGGCATGACGACGGTGTCGGTGGGCCTGGGCCCCATGTCCGAAGCAGAACTGGTGGCGGTCGCGCGCCGCGGAGCCCCGATCGAGCTCAGCGCGGAGTCGCTGTCGGCGATGGCGGCCTCGCGCGCCATCGTGGAGGCGCTGGCCGACGACGTCGAACCGCACTACGGCATCTCCACCGGCTTCGGCGCGCTGGCCACCAAGCACATCCCGCCCGATCGCCGGGCCCAGCTGCAGCGCTCGCTGGTGCGCTCGCACGCCGCCGGCTCCGGCCCGGAGGTCGAGGCGGAGCTGGTCCGGGCGATGATGCTGCTCCGGCTGTCGACGCTGGCCACCGGCCGCACCGGCATCCGGGTCGAGACCGCCCGGACGCTCTGTGCCCTGCTCAATGCCGGGCTCACCCCGGTGGTGCGGGAGTTCGGCTCGCTGGGGTGCTCGGGTGACCTGGCGCCGCTGGCCCACGTCGCCCTGGCGTTGATGGGCGAGGGTGAGGTGCGCGATGCCGGGGGCCGGCTGCGGCCGGCCGCCGAGGCGCTCGCCGCGGCCGGCATCGAGCCGGTCACGCTGGCCGAGAAGGAGGGCCTGGCGCTGATCAACGGCACCGACGGGATGCTGGGGCACCTGCTGCTGGCCTGCACCGACCTCGACCTGCTGCTGCGCACCGCCGACCTGACGGCCGCGATGTCGGTGGAGGCACTGCTGGGGACCGACCGGGTGTTCGCCGCCGACCTGCAGGCGTTGCGGCCGCACCCCGGCCAGGCGGTCGCGGCGGCGAACATGCGCGCGCTGCTGGCCGGCTCGCCGATCGTCGCCTCGCACGCGGGCCCGGACTGCACCTACGTCCAGGACGCGTACTCGATGCGCTGCGCGCCGCAGGTGGCCGGCGCCGCCCGCGACACCCTGGCCCATGCCCGGCTGGTCGCCGGCTACGAGCTGGCCTCGGCGGTGGACAACCCGGTGGTCACCCTGGACGGCCGGGTGGAGTCCAACGGCAACTTCCACGGCGCCCCGGTGGGCTACGTGCTGGACTTCCTGGCCATCCCGGCCGCGGACCTGGCCAGCATGTCCGAGCGGCGGACCGACCGGATGCTCGATGTCGCGCGCTCGCGTGGCCTGAGCGCGTTCCTGACCGACGACGCCGGGGTGGACTCCGGGCACATGATCGCCCAGTACACCCAGGCCGCCATCGTCTCCGAGCTCAAGCGGCTGGCCGTACCCGCCTCGGTGGACTCGATCCCGTCCAGCGCGATGCAGGAGGACCACGTCTCGATGGGCTGGTCAGCG
>NZ_DASVQG010000168.1:0-2269 GCF_036389215.1 Jatrophihabitans sp. | reverse complement strand
CGCCCCGCGTCCGGCGCGTCGTGCAGCCGCCCCGCGTCCGGCGCGGTGTGGAGACCCCCCGCGTCCGGCACGCCATCGAACCGCCCCGCGTCCGGCGCGGTGTGGAGACCCTCGGTATCCGGCTTGTCCGCGACGGTGGCGGCTGATTCGGGCGTCACTCGTGCTGGCCCACCCAGCGCATCGGAATCTGCGGGCCGGCGAGCACCGCGGGCGCGCCGTGCCTGGCCGCGTCGCTGCAGTCCGGACACCGCGGTGCCTTCATCACCCTGCGAACGCCGCCACCGAACGATCCGCCACCGAACGATCCGCCACCGAACGATCCGCCGCCGAACGTTGCGCCGCCGGAGGTGCCGAGGTCCACTCGCAGCAGGCGTCCCGCCACGTCACTGGGCAGCGTGCCTGCCAGATATTTGAAGACCTCGGCCGCGACGACATGGCCCACGAAATCGCTTACCCAGGCAGCGGAGTTGCGCATCGCCGAGGATGTCGCGGGGCCGTCACCCGCCCCGTCGATCACCTCGATGAAGCCGCCCTCAGGCAACTCGCAGACCGGGTCGCGCAGGGCGCCGACGACGTCCGCGCACCGCAGGCATGCCGTCTCCCTCGGAACGACCAACGGCCCCACGTAGGCGTGCGCACCGGTGATCCAGGCTGCCAGAAAAGGTCGTTCGGCAGCGATCGAGTCCCGATTCAAGGTGAAGAAGGCATCGGGACGGCCGAATTCGGACGTGGCGATCACGAGATCCGGCCGGTTGGTTGCCGAGCCGGACCCCGGTGTCTCGGCAAGCGTGTCCAGAAGTGCGTGACCGATCATG
Organism: Jatrophihabitans sp.; assembly: GCF_036389215.1. Classification (GTDB taxonomy): domain Bacteria; phylum Actinomycetota; class Actinomycetes; order Mycobacteriales; family Jatrophihabitantaceae; genus Jatrophihabitans_A. The sequence goes on along the minus strand of NZ_DASVQG010000168.1, from coordinate 1,454 downwards.
CCGACGCTTCCTACGCCGATTCCGGCGAGGTCGGCGGCGATCGCCCTCGCGACCCGGTTATGCCCGACAAGGTTGACGTGGGCGGCCGCCAACCTCGTGACGACCGGCTCGGCGTCCACGCCGAGCTGTTCCAGCAACGGCTGTATCGCGGATTGGCCCGCGGCGGGCTCTGGAACCGGGTCGACGGCGCGCAGCAGATGGCGGACCTGGAGCGCGGTGAGAAGTTCGCCGGCGACCGGGGAGATGTCGGGGGGAAACTCGGTCAGTATTCCGTCGACGTCTCGCGATCCGTCCAGCAGGACCAGCAATTGCTGCACCACGGGCGCCGCGGAGGGCCCGGACACCAGCATCTCGGTGAGCCCGCGCTTGATCACGACCCGGTCATCGCCCACCGGGACGAGCTGGACTCCGGGCATGGTCTCAAGACAACGGGGACGCGTGGCGAGTTCGACCGAGTCCTCATCCATGTCCCTGGATCAACCCCGTTTCCCCGTCGAGTGCGAACCGTCGACCATGCACGGTTCCGCCCGTCAACAGTGCCGATCGTAGACAGCGACGAATCCGATACTGTTTCATATCACCAACTGTTTCGGCCGGACAAGAAAGCGGTTCTCAGCCGGACAAGCGGACTGCCGCTGGGGGCACGGTGGGTGACGCTGACGTGGTCGTCGTCGGGGCGGGCGTCGCAGGGCTGTCCTGCGCGCGCGCACTACATGCGCGAAACATCCGCGTGACCGTGCTCGAGGCACGCGACCGCGTGGGCGGGCGGGTGCGGACGGTGCGGGTTGCCGGGCAGCCGGTCGAGCTCGGCGCTCAGGTGATCCATGGCCGGCGCTGTTCCACCTGGGAGCCGGTGCGCGCGGCGGGTCTCGACGTGGTGCCCCTGAATCGCTCCCCGGCCATCCGGTTTGTCAGCGACTCCAACGGCGGCGGCCAGCCACCAGTGCCCACACCGTGGGAGTTCGGTCAACTACTGCGGAGCTCGGCCGCCTCGGCGGAGCCGGAGTCCTCAGGGGCCGTGGCGGACGAGCCGCTGGGTTCGGCGGTCACGGCGTTGGGCTTGGCCGACGGGCAGTCCCGCGCCGCGCTCGAGTGGGTGACCCAGGTCTATGGAGGGGAACCGCAGTCGCTGAGTCGCGACGGCCTGCTCGCGCGGCTGCCATCGCCACGGGAGATCGGCGAGGAGTACGTGATTCGCGACGGGTACGACGCCGTGGTCGCCGCGCTCGCCGACGGGCTGGATATCCGCCTGTCGCACCCGGTCAGCACGATCGAGTGGCAACCTGGGTCGGTGGCGGCCGTCGGCCCGTGGGGCGTGCTCGAAGCTGACGCGGCGGTGATCACGGTGCCGCCCACGCTGGTTGCGACAGGCGGTCTCGGGTTGGCCCCGGCCCTGCCGGGCAAGGAGCGCGCGGCCGAGCGCCTTCCGCTGTGCGACGCGGTCGCGGTCGCGG
>NZ_DASVQG010000167.1:0-9212 GCF_036389215.1 Jatrophihabitans sp. | reverse complement strand
GGCTTCCGCACCAGTGGCGTGGACTGGAATTCCCTGGCCAAGAAACGCCGTTCGGACGAGCGGTGGACCGCCGAACACGCCGATCTGGCGGCGAGCCTGCAGGCAGTTCTGGAAGAGGTGCTGCTGGAGCTCGCTCGCTGGCTGCGCGCGGAAACCGGCAGCACCAAGCTCGCGCTGGCCGGCGGGGTCGCGCTGAACTGCGTGGCCAACACCCGGTTGTGGCGCGAGAGCGGGTTCGACGAGGTGTGGGTGCAACCGGCCGCCGGCGACGCCGGGACCGCCCTGGGATCGGCGTTGGCCGGCGCGCAGCAACTCGGTGAGCCGGCCGCCGCGATGCCCGGCGCGGACCTGGGGCGGCAGTGGAGCGACGCCGAGATCGAAGCAGCGCTGCAGACGGCGAAGCTGCCCTACGACCGGCCCGCCGACATCGCCGAGGCGGCCGCGCGGGCACTGGCCGCCGACGGGATCGTCGCCTGGTTCCAGGGCCGCAGCGAGTACGGCCCGCGGGCGCTCGGGCACCGGTCGCTGATGGCGCATCCCGGCCGGGCCGCGAACCTGGAACGGCTCAACGACGTCAAGGGCCGGGAGCAGTTCCGCCCGGTTGCCCCGATGGTGCTTGCCTCGCGGGCGGCCGAGCTGTTCAGCGGCGGGCCGATCCCGTCGCCGTACATGCTGTTCGTCCACCAGGTGGCCGAAGAATGGCGGTCGCGGATCCCGGCCGTGGTGCACGTCGACGGAACGGCCCGCATCCAGACCGTCGACCCGGCCACCGAGCCGCTGGTCGCCCGGCTGCTGGACGGGTTCTGCCGCCGCACCGGGCTGCCGGTGGTCGTCAACACCAGCCTCAACACCGCCGGCCGGCCGATGGTGGACTCACCTCGCGACGCGCTGGAGTGTTTCGGCTCCACCCCGGTCGATATGCTGGCGATCGGCCCGTTCGCGGTCCGCCGGGACCAGCTCGCATCGCCCTATGTATTGCCGCAATTGGGATTGCCGAACCTGGGATTGCCGGACCTGGGATTGCCGCAATGAACATTGCCGCAATGAGCATTGCCACAATGAGTGCTGGGCCGAGCTATGCGGTGGTGATTCCGACCATCGGGCGTCCCTCGCTCTCGACGCTGCTGTCCAGCCTCGCGGACTCCGCGGCCACGACCGGCCGGCTGATGCCGCCGGTGTACCTGGTGGACGACCGGCCGGGCCCGGCGGCTGAGCTGGAGCTGGCCGGGCTGGAGCTGGCCGGGCAGCGGGTGCCGGGCTGGTCGATCACGGTGCTGCGCAGCGGTGGCAAAGGCCCGGCTGCGGCCCGCAACACCGGCTGGCGGCACTGCGACAGCGACTGGGTGGCCTTCCTCGACGACGACGTGCTGGTGGGTCCGACCTGGCTGGCCGACCTGGAGAAGGACCTCGCGGCCGCCCCGGCGGTGGCCGGCGGAGTCCAGGGGCAGATCCAGGTGCCGCTGCCGCCCGACCGCCGGCCGCGGGACTGGGAGCGCGGCACCGCCGGCCTGGCCACCGCTGCCTGGATCACCGCGGACCTGGCCTACCGCCGGTCGGCACTGATCGACTGTGGCGGCTTCGACGAGCGGTTCCCGCGCGCCTTCCGGGAGGACTCGGATCTGGCGCTTCGGATGCTCGACCGGGGCTGGCAGCTGAGCCGGGGGAGCCGGCAGACGACGCATCCGGTCCGCCCGGCGGGCTGGTGGGCCAGCGTCCGCCAGCAGCGCGGCAACGCCGACGACGTGCTGATGCGCCGGTTGCACGGGCCGCAGTGGCGCCGCCGGGCCGCCGCGCCCCTGGGCCGGCGTCCCCAGCACCTGCTCAGCACCGCCTCCGGGCTGCTCGCCCTGGCCGCCGCGGCCACCGGTCACCGGCGCCCGGCCGCACTGGCCGGGCTGGTGTGGGCCGGCAACACCGCCGAGTTCAGCTGGCGCCGGATCGCGCCGGGCCCGCGCGATCGGGCCGAGGTGCTGCGGATGATCAGCACCAGCATCGCGATCCCGCCGGCGGCCAGCTGGTACTGGTTACGGGCGCTGGCCGACCGGCGTACCGCGCCGGCCGGCCCTTCCCGGGCAGCTGACCGGCCCGCCGCGGTGCTGCTGGACCGGGACGGCACCCTGGTGCGCGACGTGCCCTACAACGGCGATCCGGCGGCGGTCTCGCCGATGCCCGGGGCTCGCCGGGCGCTGGACCGGCTGCGAGCGGCCGGCATTCCGGTGGCAGTGATCACCAACCAGTCCGGAATCGGGCGCGGGTTGCTCACCGCTGCCCAGGTCGAGGCGGTCAACGCCCGGATCGAGGCGCTGCTGGGACCGTTCGACGGCTGGTTCGTCTGCCCGCACACCGACGAGGCCGGCTGCGAGTGCCGCAAACCGGCGCCCGGACTGATCCGGCAGGCGGCCGCCGAGCTGGGGGTGCCGGCCGCCCGCTGCGTGGTGATCGGTGACATCGGATCGGACGTCCGCTCGGCGGTCGCGGCCGGTGCCGCCTCGATCCTGGTGCCGACCGAGCAGACCCGGCACGCGGAGGTCGCCGCCGCGCCGCTGCACGCCGCCGATCTGGCCGAGGCGGTCGATCTCGTCCTGGCCGGCCTGCGGTGAGCCGCCGGCTGCTGGTGGTTCGCCTGGACAGCATGGGCGACGTGCTGGTGTCGGGCCCGGCGATCCGGGCGGTAGCCGCCGCCGCGGACCATCTGACGCTGTTGACCGGACCGCTGGGGGAGGCGGCCGGGCGGTTGTTGCCGGGCGTCGACGAGGTGCTGGTGTGGTCCTGCCCCTGGATCGCGAACCCCGCGCCGCAGGTGTCACCCGCGGAGGTCGGCGAACTGGTCGAACGGCTGGTGCGGCTGCGGCTGGATGAGGCCGTGATCCTCACCTCGTTCCACCAGTCGCCGCTGCCGACGGCGCTGCTGCTGCGGCTGGCCGGAGTGCCCCGGGTCGTGGCCAGCAGCGAGGACTATCCCGGCTCGCTGCTGGACCTGCGGCTGCCGGTCGCAGGTGACGGGCCCGAACCGGAGCGGATGCTGGCGACCGTGCGGTCGGCCGGCTTCGAACTGCCGCCCGGCGACGACGGCAAGCTCGCCGTCCGGCTGCCACCTGGAGCCGCCCGGTTGCCACCCGAGGCCGACCGGTTGCCACCCGAGGCCGCCTGGCTGCCACCCGGAGCTACCCGGCTGCCACCCGGAGCCGCCCGGCACTCGGCGATGCCTGTGTCCATGCCGGAATCCCCCTATCTGGTAATGCATCCGGGCGTCACAGCGGCGGCCCGCGCCTACCCGGCCGAGCGGTGGGCCGAGACGGTCCGGTTGCTGAGCGAAGCGGGTTGGCCGGTGCTGGTCACCGGTTCGAAGTCCGAACGCGAGCTCACCGCGGGCATCGTCGCGGCAGCGCGCGCGGGCCTGCCGGCGCGGGAGGGCCAGCCGCCCGTGCTGGACTTGGCCGGCGCCCTGGACCTGGCTGAGCTGGCCCGGCTGCTGGCCGGTGCGCACGCGGTGCTGGTCGCCAACACCGGCCCCGCGCATCTGGCGGCGGCGGTCGGCACGCCGGTGGTGTCGCTGTTCTCACCCGTGGTGCCCGCCGCGCGCTGGGCACCGTACGGCGTGCCGGTGGTCCTGCTGGGAGATCAGCACGCGGCCTGCCGGGACACCCGCCGAACCACCTGCCCGGTGCCGGGTCACCCGTGCCTGACCGGCGTCGAGCCGATCACGGTACTGCGGGCTGTCGAAGATCTGATCAGACAGCAGACAGCACCTCCACTGGCGGTGACCGGATGAGGATCCTGCTCTGGCATGTGCACGGCAGTTGGACGACCGCGTTCGTGCAGGGCAGCCATGACTACGTCGTCCCGGTACTGCCCGACCGGGGTCCGGACGGCGTGGGCCGCGCTCGCACCTGGTCATGGCCGGCCTCGGTCACCGAGGTTCCGCCCGCGGCGCTGCGCGAGCAGGACTTCGACGTGGTGCTGCTGCAGCGCCCGCACGAGCTGGACCTGGTGCGCCGATGGCTCGGACGCGAACCAGGGCGCGAGCTGCCCGCGGTCTACCTCGAACACAACACACCTGAGGAAAAGCCCTGTATCCAGCGGCACATTCTCGCCGACCGGTCCGACATCGCACTGGTGCACGTGACCTATTTCAACGAGCTGTTCTGGGACAACGGGCGCGCCCCGACCACCGTCATCGAGCACGGCATCATCGATCCGGGTGCCCGCTACACCGGCGAGCTGAGCCGGGCCGCGGTGGTCGTGAACGAGCCTGGCCGGCGCGACCGGATCGTCGGGGCGGACCTGGTCAGCAGGTTCCTCCCGGTGGCGCCGGTGGATGTCTTCGGCATGCAGGCGAAGCAGTTCGCCGTCGCCCAGGCACAATCCGCGGGCGTCCCGCCGGACCGTCTCGTCGGCTACGAGCAGGAGGTCCCTACCCAGGATCGGATGCACACCGAGCTGGCCCGGCGACGGGCCTACCTGCACCTCACCCGGTGGACCTCACTCGGCCTCACCCTGATCGAAGCGATGCAGTTGGGGATGCCGGTGCTGGCCCTGGCCACCACCGAGGCGGTGGCGGCTGTGCCCCCGGCCGCCGGTGAAATCAGCACCGATGTGCGGCGGCTGGTGCAACGGCTGCGGACCTTTCTCGCCGAACCGGAACTGGCCCGCGCCTGTGGCCTGGCGGCTCGGGCCGCCGCGCTCGACCGCTACGGGCTCAAGAGATTCCTGGCCGACTGGGACGTACTGCTGGACGGGATCCTTCGATGAGAGATGGGGCGAGCGGATGAAGATCGCGATGGTCTCTGAACATGCGAGCCCGCTGGCCTGCCTGGGCGGGGTGGACGCCGGTGGCCAGAACGTGCACGTGGCGGCGTTGTCGGCCGCGCTGGCCCGGCGCGGGCACCAGGTGGTGGTCTACACCCGCCGGGACGACCCGAACGTGCCCAGGACGGTGCGGTTGCTGCCCGGGGTCCAGGTGGAGCACCTGAGCGCCGGCCCGGCCCGGCCGATCGGCAAGGACGAGCTGCTGCCGTTCATGGAGGATTTCGGTAACGAGCTTGCCCGGCAGGTGCGGCAGCAGCAACCGGACCTGCTGCACGCGCACTTCTGGATGAGTGGTCTGGCCTCGCTGCGGGCCGCCAGTGCCGCCGGGCTGCCCGTGGTGCAGACGTTTCACGCGCTGGGCAAGGTGAAACGCCGCTGGCAGGGAGGGTCGGACACCAGCCCACCGGAGCGGATCGGCGCGGAGCGGTTGATCGCGCGGACCGCGGACCTGGTGATCGCCACCTGCACCGACGAGGTCCGCGAGCTCCGGTCGATGGGCGTGTCCGATGGCCGGGTCGAGATCGTGCCCTGCGGGGTCGACCTGACGCTCTTCACCCCGTCCCGGACCCCGGTCGGCGCCGCGGCGCGCGGCAGTGGGAACCGGCCCGCCCGGTTGTTGATCCTGGGCCGGCTGGTACCCCGCAAGGGCGTCGCTGACGCGATCGCTGCGCTGGCCCAGGTACCTGGCGCGGAGTTGCTGGTGGCCGGCGGCCCAGCCCCGGACCAGCTGGCCACCGACTCCGAGGCCCAGCGGTTGCTGGCGCTGGCAGCCGCTCACGCAGTGGCTGACCGGGTCCGGCTGCTGGGCAGGCAGCCGCACACCGACCTGCCCGAGCTCATGCGCTCCTGCGACCTGCTGCTGGCGGTGCCCTGGTACGAACCGTTCGGCATCACCCCGCTGGAGGCGATGGCGGCCGGCCTGCCGGTCGTGGCCACCGCGGTCGGCGGCCTGCGCGACACCGTGCTCGACGGCATCACCGGGCGGCTGGTCCCGCCGCGGCGTCCGGACGTGCTGGCCCGGGTGCTGACCGAGCTGCTCGCCGACCCGCCTCGGCGGCTGGCGATGGCTCGAGCCGGCCGCGAACGGGTGCTGGCCCACTACGGCTGGAACTGCGTCGCCGAGCAGACCGAGGCCTGCTACGGCAGCGTCCTCGCGCAGCGGCGGCTGCCCCGCTCCCTGCCCGGACCGGCGACTGCCGGCCGGCTGACCGACGTGACCGCGGAGGTGGCGCGATGACCGAGCTGCTCAGTGCGACGGCCCAGGCCCGGGCGACGGCCACAGCCCATGTCCAGGCGCTGGCCCGGGCACTGGCCGAGTTCGGCCCGGCCACCGAGATCGCCACCGACTGGGGGATCAGGCTGGCCGGTGCGCTCAGCTCCGGATCGCGGTTGCTGGTCGCCGGCAACGGCGGCAGCGCGGCGCAGGCGCAGCATCTCAGCGCCGAGATCGTCGGCCGCTACGGCCCGGACCGGGCCCCGTTCTCCGCCGTCGCGCTGCACAGCGAACCCTCCGCGCTGACCGCCATCCTGAACGACTACGGCGTCGAGGAGGTCTTCGCCCGGCAGGTGCAGGCGCACGGCCGGCCCGGTGACGTCTGCGTGCTGATGTCGACCTCCGGACGCAGCCCGAACCTGGTCGCGGCGGCCGTCCGGGCTCGCGCCTGCGGGGTGCGCACCTGGGCGATGACCGGCCCGGTTCCCAACCCGCTGGCGGAGGTGGCCGAGGAGGTACTGCCGATCCGCAGCCCGGCCACCGCGACGGTGCAGGAACTGCACCTGGTGGCCCTGCACCTGGTCTGCGAGGCGATGGATGCCGAGCTGAGCCGGCAGGCGATGGCGGGGCTGGCCGAGGGCCAGGCAGCCCCATGGCAGCCGACGCCGTGACGGCGCCGCTGGTGGTGGTCGGTGACGTGATGCTCGACATCGACCTGATCGCCGAGTCGGCGCGGCTGTCGCCGGAAGCGCCGGTCCCGGTGCTGCACGATCCGGTCGAGCGCCGTCGCCCGGGCGGTGCGGCGCTGGCCGCGCTGCTGGCGGTGCGCGCGGTGGCGGGCCGGCGGCCGGTGGTGCTGGTGGCACCGGTGGCAACCGACGAAGCGGGGCGGCAGCTGCGCCGGCTGCTGGCCGGCCGCCTCGAACTGGTGGTGGTGCCCTGGACGGGCAGCACCCCGGTCAAGACCCGGCTGCGGGTGGCCGAGCATCCGGTCGCCCGGCTCGACCGCGGCGGTGATCCGGGACCGATCGGCCCGCTGCCCGAGCGCGCGCTGACGGCGCTGGCCTCGGCTGCCGCGGTGCTGGTGTCGGACTACGGCCGGGGCGTCACCGCCGATCCGGGAGTCCGTGCCGCGCTCGCGGCGGTGAACTGCCCGCTGGTCTGGGATCCGCACCCGCGCGGCGCCGAACCCGTCCCCGGGAGCACCCTGGTCACTCCCAACCTTGCCGAGCTGGCCGGCTTCGTGGCGATGGACGCCGGCGCCTCGTTGGCCGCCGTCCGGCGCGGCGCCCAGCAGCTGGCCCGGCAGTGGCAGGCCGGATCGGTGTGCGTGACGCTCGGCTCCCGCGGCGCCATGTTCTGCCTCGCCGACAACGCCCCGCACCTGATCGCGCCGGCTCAGGTCGGCACCGGCGACACCTGTGGCGCCGGGGACTGCTTCGCCGCCGCCGCCGCCGCGGGGCTGGCCGACGGCGTGCTGCCCAGCGAGGCGGTCGCGCTCGGCGTCGCCGCCGCCGGCCGGTTCGTGCAGGCCGGCGCGGCGGCCGGGTACCGCCTGGAATCGCCCGAGCCTGAATCGCCCGAGCCTGAGTCGCCCGAGCCTGAGTCGGCAAATGGCGAGGCAGCCGATCGCGAGGCAGCCGGTCGCGAGGCAGCCGATGGCGAGGCAGCCGATGGCGAGGTGGCCGGTGGCGAGGTGGCCGACCGCCCATCCGCCGACAGCCAAACCGCCGATGGCGGGCTGGACCAGCTGCTGGACGGCGTCCGGAGCCGGCGCGGCGTCGTGGTGGCCACCGGCGGGTGCTTCGACTTGCTGCATGCCGGCCACATCGCCACCCTGCAGGCCGCCCGGGCGGTCGGAGACTGTCTGGTGGTGTGCCTGAACTCCGATGCCTCGGTACGCCGGCTCAAGGGTCCGCAGCGGCCGCTGCAGCCGGCTGCCGACCGGGCCCGGGTGCTCGCCGCGCTGGAGTGCGTGGATGCCGTGGTGATCTTCGACGAGGACACCCCGGCCACCGTCCTTCGGCGGATCCGGCCCGACATCTGGGCCAAGGGCGGTGACTACTCGGGGGTGCCGCTGCCGGAATCGGCGGTGCTGGCCGAGTGGGGTGGCGAGGCGGTGACGGTTCCCTACCTGCAGGGTCGCTCGACGTCGGCGCTGGTGGAGCTCGCCAGCCATGCCGAGCTCGCCGCCGGCGGACCCGCGTTGTGAGCTCGCCGGACCGGCCGGTGGTCCTCGCGCTGCGCGCGCTGGGCCTCGGAGACTTTCTCACCGGGCTGCCGGCGCTCGGCCTGATCAAGGCGGCGCTGCCCGGCCACGAGGTGGTGCTGGCGGCCCCGGCGGTGTTCGCGCCGCTGGTTGCGCTGATCCCGTCGGTGGACCGGTTGCTGCCGGCGGCGGAACTGGCACCGATCAGCCCGGTGCCGGCAGGGCTGGACGTGGCGATCGACCTGCACGGCAACGGCCCGGCCAGCCGCCAACTGCTCAGCGCTCTCAGACCGCCGCAGCTGTACGGCTTCGCCGATCCGGCAGGCCGGGTGACCGGGCCGGGCTGGCTGGCCGGCGAGCACGAGGTGAGCCGATGGTGTCGACTGGTCCGCGAGGTGCTGCCGGTGCCGGTGCTGCCGGTGCCGGCCGGGAACTCGGCTGCGGGCTGCCAGGCGGTGGGATGCATGCGGCTGCCGCCGGTCGCGATGCCCGAGGGGCTCACGGTGCTGCATCCCGGTGCTGCCGCCCCGGCCCGGCGCTGGCCCGCGCGGCGGTTCGCGGCAGTGGCCGCGGTGCTGCGCAACCAGGGCCACCAGGTGGTGGTCACCGGCGGGCCGGCCGAGACCGCGCTGGCCAGGGCCGTCGCGGACGACGCGGGCGTGCCGGCCCTGCTCGGGCTCGGGTTGCCCGAGCTTGTCTCGCTGATCGGCCGGGCCCGGCTGGTGGTCTGCGGTGACACCGGTGTCGCGCACGTCGCCTCGAACTACCGCACCCCGTCGGTGCTGCTGTTCGGGCCGGTGTCGCCGGCGAGCTGGGGACCCCCGCCGGACGGGCCGCACCGGGTGCTCTGGCACGGGGACGGAACCGGCAACCCACACGGTGACCAGGTCGATCCGGCGCTGCTGGCGATCACCGTCGAGGAGGTACTCGACGCGGTGCACGAGCAGCTCGAGGACCGGGCGCCGGCCGGCTCCACGGGCC
>NZ_DASVQG010000166.1:0-2523 GCF_036389215.1 Jatrophihabitans sp. | reverse complement strand
CCTATCTCGGCCATGGCGAGAGTGACAAGGCGGCCTCGGCCAGCAACCAGGTGAAGGCCTATGACTTCGTCCTGGTGCCCGGCGCCGCCGGCCGGGACCGGCTGCGGCGCAACCTGATGTGTTACGACGCCGCCGCCCACGTCCGGCTGGTCGGCCGGCCACAGCTGGACGTCGCGACCGCGGACCCCGCTCAGCAGCCGGCAGCGGAGCCGCCGGGACACACCGGGCCGGCGGCACGCACCGAGCCGGCACGCACCGAGCCGGCAACCGGCCGGCGGCCCACGGTGCTCTACGCCCCGACCTGGGAAGGCGGCCAGCCCAGCATGGCCTACAGCTCGGTGGTCTCGCACGGCGAGGCGCTGCTGCGTTCGCTGCTGGATTCCGGCCGCTACGACGTCAGATACCGCCCGCACCCGCGCACCGGTGCCAATCGCGCCGAGTACGCCGCGGCCGACCAGCGGCTGCGGGCGCTGGTGCGGCAGTACCGCGACCGGGACCCGGACGCCCGGCACGCCGTCGACCTGGCGCCGGCCTGGGACTTCCGCGCGGACGGAGCGGACCTGCTGGTCTGTGACATCTCCGCGGTGGCGGGGGACTGGATGACCACCGGCAAGCCGATCGTGGTGACGGTGCCGGAGTCACCGCAGGCGTTCCTGGACGCCGACACCGTGCTCAGCGCCGCACCGGGCCTGCTCGCCGCCGAGGCCGGCGCGCTGGCCGACCTGGTGGCCTCGGAGCTGGCCGGTGGTGACCCGGCGCGCCGCAGGGCCTGGGTCGAGCACGCGATGGGCGACACCAGCCCCGGTGCGGCGATCGCCCGGTTCCTGGGCGTGTGCGAGGAGCTGGTCGAACTCCGCGGGCGCGAACTGGCCGCCCGCGCCGCCCGCCTGATGAGCACCGGGCAGTGACCGCCGGCCGGCGGCCGACGCGGCCCACCATCGCGCAGCTGCGCGAGATCACGCAGCCGCCCGCGGTGCGCGGCCGGCGGACCGCCGAGCACTGGACCGGCGACCTCTACATGCGCCGGATCTCGCCCTACGTGGTCAGGGTGCTGCTGCCCACCGGGATCAGCGCGAACGGCGTCACCTGGCTGATGATCGTCAGTGGCTGGCTGGCCGCCCCCGCACTGTTGCTGCCGGGGATCGCGGGCGCGGTCCTGGCCGTGCTGTGCACGCAGCTGCAGATGATGTGGGACGCCTGCGACGGCGAGGTCGCCCGGTGGCGCGGCACCGCCAGCCCGATGGGCATCTTCCTGGACAAGGTCGGCCACTACACGGTGGAGACCCTGATAGCACTGGCGCTGGGCGTGCGCGCGGCAGGCGGCGCCGGGGAGATCACCGACCACCTCGGCTGGATCTGCCTCGGCGCCCTGCTGGCCTGGCTGCTGTGCCTGAACAAGGCGCTCAACGACATGGTGCACTCGGCCCGCGCGGCCGCCGGGCTGGCCCGGGTGGCGGACACCGCCGAGGTCAGCAGGCCGCGGTCGGGCCTGCTTGCCGGGCTGCGGCAGGCGGCGCGCTTCGTCCCGTTCCACCGGATCTATCACTCGATCGAGCTGAGCCTGATCATCCTGGTGGCCGCCGTCGTGGACGCCGTGGCCGGCGGTCTGGACGGCACCCGGGTGCTGCTGGCGGTGGTGGTGCCGCTGGCGCTGCTCTCGGTCCTCGGGCACTTCGTGGCGATCGTGGCCTCCCACCGGGTGCGGGCGTGACCGCGGTACCGGATGCGCCGATGCCCGAGGTGCCGTCCTACGGCGTCGTCGTGCTGAGCCAGGGCCGGCGGCCCGCGGACCTGGACCGGGGGTTGCGCAGCCTGCTGGCGCAGTCGGGTGTGCGGCTCGACATCGTCGTCGTCGGCAACGGCTGGTCACCGGCCGGCCTGCCCGCGGGCGTCCGGGCGGTGGCGCTGCCGGAGAACCTGGGCATCCCGGCCGGCCGCAATGCAGGCGTGGCGCACGTGCGGGGGGAGCTGCTGTTCTTCCTCGACGACGACGCCAGCCTGCGCGATCCGGACACCCTTGTCCGGCTGGCCGGGATGTTCGCCGCGGACCGGGGCCTGGGGCTCGTGCAGCCGCGGGTGCTGGCTCCGGACGGCCAGCCCGCCCCCCGGCGCTGGACGCCGCGGCTGCGGGTCGGGGACCCGGCGCGCTCCAGCGACGTCACCGCGGTCTGGGAGGGCGCGGTGGCGATCCGCCGGGAGCTGTTCGACCGGATCGGGGGCTGGCCGGGCTGCTTCTACTACGCCCACGAGGGCATCGACCTGGCCTGGGCGGTCTGGGACGCCGGTGCCCGGGTGTACTACGCGGGCGAACTGGTGGCGCTGCATCCGGTGATCGCGCCCACCCGGCACGCCGGCTTCTACCGGCTGTCCGCCCGCAACCGGGTGTTCCTGGCGCGCCGCCGGCTGCCGGTGCCGCTGGCCGCGCTGTACCTGGCCGTCTGGACCGGCCTGACGCTGGCCCGCACCCGTGGCCGGTCGGCGCTGACCGAGTCGTGGCGGGGCATGGTCGACGGGGTCCGGCTG
>NZ_DASVQG010000165.1:0-15257 GCF_036389215.1 Jatrophihabitans sp. | reverse complement strand
CGATGACCCGGCGCTGAGCCGTGGCCGGGTGTGGTGGCCGATCGGTGGCCGCGTAGCAGGTGCCGCGGCGGCGAGTCCCCCGGCCTGGCGGCCAACGATCGAGGTCTCAGCGGCTCGGACTGGTCCTCCGGCTCAGCTCGGCTCGGCCCGGTCCTCCGGCTCAGCGTGGCGTGCGGTGAGTGGCCAGCATCGCCTCCAGGTCGCTGAGTTCGGCGCGCAGCTGTTCGGCCCGCTGCTCGGCGTGCCACCGGGCGGCCTGGTTGATCTCGGCCACCGCCTCGGCCAGGCCGGGCTGGCCCAGCAACTCCGCGACCGCGGTCACCACGCCGGGCGCGACCGGGACGCCCTTCATGATCGTCCGGGCCCCCCGGTTGGCGCTGACCGTCCAGGACGCCCCGGTGGAGCTGATGGTCACGCTGACCGCCGGAGCTGCCGGAGCCTTGCGGCGGCGGCCGGCGGTGCTGGTAGTGGCGTTGTCCGCCGTCGCGTTGCCCGCGGTGGTGGTGCCCGCGGTGGTGGTGCCCGCGGTGGTGGTGCCTGCGGTGGTGGTGCCTGCGGTGGTGGTGCCTGCCGTCGCCTGGCCGGCAGCGGTACCGGCTGATGCCGCCGAGCGCGGAGGCGCGGCGCCGGCCGGCGCAGCTGATTCGGGCGCAGGTGATGCCGGTGCGGGTGATGCCGGTGCGGGTGATGCCGATGCGGGTAGTTCGGGCGCAGGTGGATCGGGGGTGGCTCCGGGCTGAGCGGTTCGGGCGCGGCTGCCGGCCGATCCCGCGCGAGCCGACCCGGTCCGGGCAGCCGACCCGGTCCGAGCCGACGCGCCGCGAGCCGACCCACCACCAGCCGGCCTAGAGCTCGCGGCAGCCGGCCGCGTTCGGCTGCCGAGGCTCAGTTCGGCGGGCGCGAAGGCCAGCTCATCGGTGACGCCGTTCACCTTGACCCGGACGGTCAGGAAGTCCGGCCCGTCCACGGCCGGGTCCCCGATCCGGACGACCGAACCCGAGGCACCGGTCTCGAACTGCGGCCCGGACAGCGCCACCCGGGGCCGCCGGCCCTCGTCGACCTGGCCGCGCAGCCGGGCCACCTCGTCCTCGGTCAACCCGCTCGGCTTCTTGCGCCGTGGTGGCATCGTCGGTCCTCCTGCCTCGGGCAGGCCAGTGGGCTCGGGCCTGCCTGACACCGGAGTCTGCCATCGCGCGGCACAACCACCACAGGGCACCAGCCGGGCCGCCGGTCAGCGACCGTCCGCGGCGGGAAGCGCGGGCAGGCTGTACAGGTCGAGCCGGCGGACGAGCTTGTCCACCAGTTCCGGGTCCGCCCCGCGCTCGGACCGGGCGTTGAGCAGTTCCTCCCGCGCGGCGCCGAGCATCTGTTGCAGTCCCAGCAGGAAGTCGCCGCGGTCGGTGGCCCGGCCGGCATGCTGGCTGCGCTGGGAGTCGCCATCCAGCTGGGCGTTGAGCCGGGCAAGCATGTCGGTCGGGAACGCGTTCAGCCGGTCCCACACCTCGACGTTGAAGTCCACCTCGTCCTGCAGGCGGTTCAATGCCTCGGCTGCGGCATGGGCGGCCCGTTCGATCAGCGCCGCCTCGGTCTCCTCGTCGTCGCGCGCGCCGGCCCGCACCCCCAGCAGCCGCACCACGGTCGGCAGCGTCAGGCCTTGCAGTACCAGCGTCACCAGCACCACCGAGAAGGCGATGAACAGGATCCGGTCGCGGGCCGGGAACGGGGCGCCCGCGTCGGTGACGGGTGGGATGGCCAGCGCCAGCGCCACGGTGGCCACCCCGCGCATGCCGGCCCACCACACCACCACCGTCTCGCGCCAGCCGATCGGGACGTCGGTGTCACGCTGGCGCCGCAGCCGCCGGGTCGCGCTCCGGCCGCTGAGCGCGTCGTCGAGGGCACCGACCTGCAACCGCCGGTAGAACCGCCTGGCCAGCAGCACCGAGGGCAGCAGGTACAGCAGCCGCACCGCCACCACCACACCGACGACGGCCGCCGTCTCGCCGACCAGCGACGTCCAGCGCGCCCCGATCGCCTGGAACGCGGTCTGGAACTCCAGGCCCACCAGGCCGAAGGCGATCCCGGTGACCAGGGTCTCGGCCATCGACCAGAACACGTTGGTGGTCAACCGGCCCTGGGCGTCGGCGGGGTCGACCGGCCGGGACACCGAGTAGAGCGTGTACACCAGCACCGCCAGCACCCCGGAACCGTGCAGCTCCTCGGCCAGCACGTAGGTGGCGGTGGGCGCCAGCACCGACAGCAGCACCTGGGGTCGGGGGTCGGCGGAGCCCAGCAACCCGATCAGCCGGGTGAAGCCCCAGCCGGATGCGAAGCCGACCACCAGGGCCAGCACGGCGGCCAAGAGCAGCCGGGTCGCCGCCTGGCCCGGCGTGATCGAGCCGCCGATCACCGCGGCGATCGCCACCTGGTAGAGCACCAGCGCGGCCACGTCGTTGAACAGGCCCTCACCCTCGAGCATCGACACCAGCCGGCGGGGCAGGTGCAGCTTGCCGGCGATCGCGGTGGCCGCGACCGGGTCCGGCGGCGACACCAGGGCGCCGAGGGCCACCGCGCCGGCGAGTGAGATGCCGGGCACCACCGCGGACGCGACGTAGGCGACCGCGACGGTGGTCACCATGACCAGCGCGACCGCCAGCAGCAGGATCGGCCGGGCATTGGCGGCCCAGAACCGCCAGGACGTCTTTCGGGCGGCGGCGTACAGCAACGGCGGCAGCACCAGCGGCAGGATCAGATCGGGTTCGACATACACCTGCGGCACCTGCGGGATCGCGGCCAGCACGATGCCGAAGAGGGTGACCAGCACCGGCCAGGGCAGGTTGATCCTGGACGAGACCGGTATCAGCACAGCGGTCGCGAACAGGACGGCGGCCACCAGGGCGAGCTGCTCCATTGCTCACCTCCCGTCCGGAGAAACCAACTTACCGGTCGGAGCGTGGCGGCTCAGCCGTCGAGCGGGCCCACATCGGAGGTGGGCCCGCTGCCGGAGGTCACGTCGGGCGCAGCACCGGCCGCAGGGCGTCCAGGACGGCGACGTCCTCGATGGTGGAGGGCACCGTGGGCTCGCCGCCGTCGGCCAGCTGGCGCATCGTGGCGCGCAGGATCTTGCCCGACCGGGTCTTGGGCAACCCCGCGACGACGTCCACCCGCGACAGCGAGGCGATCGGGCCGACCTCGTCGCGCACCCGGGCGCTCAGCTCGGTGGCGAGCTGTTCCGCCGAGCCCTGCCAGCCGCTCTTGGTCACCACCAGGGCGCGTGGCACCTGGCCCTTCAGCGGGTCCTCGACACCGATCACGGCACACTCCGCGACGGCCGGGTGCTCGGCCAGTGCCGCCTCGATCTGCCCGGAGGACAGCCGGTGGCCGGCCACGTTCATCACGTCGTCGGTGCGCCCGAGCACGAACAGGTAGCCGTCGTCGTCGAGGTACCCGCCGTCGCCGGTCAGGTAGTAGCCCGGATGGGCCGACAGGTAGCTCTGGACGTAGCGCTGGTCATCGCCCCAGACCCCCTGGCTGGTGCCCGGCGGCAGCGGCAGCCGCAGGCAGATGGCGCCCTCCTCGCCGGCAGCCAGCTGCTGGCCGTCCGGGCCCAGGATCTGCACGTCGTAGCCCGGCACCGGCACCGTGGGGGAGCCCGGCTTGATCGGCATCGGCTCCAGCCCGCGCAGGTTCGCAGCGATCGGCCAGCCGGTCTCGGTCTGCCACCAGTGGTCCACCACCGGGACGCCGAGCCGGGCACTGGCCCACTCATACGTCGCCGGGTCCAGCCGCTCACCGGCCAGGAACAGCGTCTGCAGCGAGCTGAGGTCATACCGCTTCATCAGCTCGCCGTCCGGATCGTCACGTTTGACGGCCCGGATGGCGGTGGGGGAGGTGAACACCGTCTTGACCCGGTAGTCGGCTACCAGCCGCCAGAACGCCCCGGCGTCCGGGGTGCCGACCGGTTTGCCCTCGTAGAGCACGGTGGTGGCGCCGGTGAGCAGCGGGGCGTAGACGATGTAGGAGTGCCCGACCACCCAGCCGACGTCGCTGGCCGTCAGCATCACCTCGCCCGGGCCGACGTCGTAGACGTTCGCCATCGACCACCGCAGCGCCACCGCATGGCCGCCGTTGTCGCGCACGATGCCCTTGGGACGGCCGGTGGTCCCTGAGGTGTAGAGGATGTAGAGCGGGTCGGTGGCGTTGAGTTCGACGCACTCGGCCGGAGCGATCAGCTGCGACCTCATCAGGTCCTGCCAGTCCAGGTCGAGGTCGGTCAGGGGTGCCCGCAGCTGCGGGCGTTGCAGGATGAGGCAGCTGTCCGGCTGGTGGTGGGCCAGTTCCAGGGCCCGGTCGAGCAGCGGCTTGTACTCGACCAGCCGGCTGGGTTCGATGCCGCAGGACGCCGAGACGATCACCTTGGGCCTGGCGTCCTCGATCCGGGCGGCCAGTTCGTTGGCCGCGAAGCCGCCGAACACCACCGAGTGCACCGCGCCGATCCGGGCGCAGCCGAGCATGGCGATGACGGCCTCGGGCACCATCGGCAGGTAGATCAGCACCCGGTCGCCCTTGTCGACGCCGAGCGCCCGGAGCACGCCGGCGAACTTCGCGGCCAGCTCGGTGAGCTCGGTGTAGCTGTACTCCTTGCGGGTACCGGTGACCGGTGAGTCATAGATCAGGGCTGCCTGCTCGCCGCGGCCGGCCACCACGTGCCGGTCCAGGGCGTTGAAGCAGGTGTTGAGCGTGCCGTCGGGAAACCACCGGTAGAACGGGGCGTTCGTGTCGTCCAGCACCTGTGCGGGCTTGTGGATCCAGGTGATCGCGGTGGCCGCCCGGGACCAGAACCGGTCAGGATCGGTCAGGCTCAGCCGGTAGTCCGCCGCGTAGCTCATGTAGCGGATAGTGCCCCAACCATTGCGTCTTCGCTACGTCGGTGGATCGTGAAGAAGGCCAGGGCGGCGATGACGCACAGGAAGCCGGCGGTGAGCCAGGCGATCCGGTAGTCACCGGTCTGCTCGCGGACCGCGCCGGCGAAGGACGCGGCGAGCCCCGCGCCGACCATGTGCGAGGCGAACACCCAGCCGAACACCATGCCGGACTTCTCCAGCCCGAAGTGCTCGCGGCACAGGGCGACGGTGGGCGGCACGGTGGCCACCCAGTCCAGGCCGTAGAAGACGATGAACAGGAACAGCGGCGGGCTGACGGTCGAGCCGAGCACGGACGGCACGATCAGCAGCGACAGCCCGCGCAGGCCGTAGTAGGTCAGCAGCAGGTTGCGCGGATCGACCCGGTCGGTGAGCCAGCCGGAGCCGATGGTGCCGATGATGTCGAAGATGCCGATCAGGGCGAGCAGGTTGGCGGCGGTGGTCGGCGGGATGCCGTGGTCGTGGGCGGCCGGGATGAAGTGCGAGGCGACCAGGCCGTTGGTGGACCAGCCGCAGATGAAGAAGGTTCCCACCAGCACCCAGAACGTCCAGCTGCGCGATGACTCGGTCAGCGTGTCGATCGCGGCCCGGGCCGGGTTCTTGCGCGAGCTGGCCGGCGGCGCCCAGTCCGGCTCGGCGCCGTAGGGGGTCAACCCGACACTGGCGGGGGAGTCGGCGAGCAGCCACAGCACGAACGGCACCAGCAGCAGCGAGAACGCGGCGACCACGAACACCGCGGTGCGCCAGCCGTGGTGGTTGATCAGGTAGGCGAGCACCGGCAGGAAGACCAGCTGGCCGGTGGAGGATGCCGCCGAGAAGATGCCGACGACCAGGCCGCGGTTGGTGACGAACCATCGGTCGGCGATGATCGCGCCGAAGACCAGGGCCATCGAGCCGGTGCCGATCCCGATGGCGAAACCCCAGGCCAGCACCAGCTGCCAGGACTGGGACATCACGGTGGTGGCCAGGCAGCCGAGGGCGACCAGGCTGAGGGCCAGGCCGACCATCCGCCGGATGCCGAAGCGCTGCATGAGGGCGGCGGCGAACGGGGCGGTCAGGCCGTAGACGACCAGGTTGACGGTGATCGCGAACGAGGTGGTGGACCGGCTCCAGTCGAACTGGTGCTCGATCGGCTCGATCAGCGCCCCGGTGCTGGACCGGAAGGCCGCGGTGGCGATCAGCGCGAAGAACGTGATGGCCGCGACCGCCCAGGCCCGGTGCAGCCGGACGCGTTGGCGTTCGGCCGGGTCCGGCTCCAGCTGCTCGGCTGACTGCTCAGCGGTGGTCACGGGGTCATTCTGCCGGGTCGCGGGCGATGCCAGTCAGGATATTTGCGGTCCGATCCGGTGCAGATCCTGCCGGGCTGCCGGGGGCCTGTCGCACGGTCGCCTGTCTCATGGTCGCGTGTGGCATGGTCGCGTGTGGCACGGTGGCACGGTGGCCGGTCGCACGGGTGGGCTGCCGCATCAGAACATCCCGTTGCCGTGAGCGAAGGTCTCGGGAATGACCTGCAGGGCGTCCCAGTGCTCGACGATCTTGCCGGTGGCGTCGAACCGGAAGATGTCGATCCCGGCGTACTCGTGGTCACCCGGCCAGCTCTGGTGACAGTGCAGCACGACGTAGTCGCCGTCGGCGAGGACCTTCTTGAACTCGACGCGCTTGCCGGGAAATTCGGCAGCCATTCGTTCGAAGTAGGAGATGAAACCTTCGGGGCCGTCGACGACGTGCGGGTTGTGCTGGATGTAGGTGCGCCCGTCGGTGTACCGGGCGATGGCCTCGGCCGGCTGGCACTGGTTGAACATCAGGTCGTAGAACGCGACCGCGTTGGCCTTGTTGCGCTCGGTCGCGGTGGCCTCGGTGTCGGTCGGTTCGGTGTTGGTGCGTTCGGTGTCGGTGGGCTCAGCGCCGGTCGGCACAGTGTCGGTCGGCACAGTGTCGGTCGGCTGGCCGTCGGTCATAGCAGGCCCGCGGTCAGCTCGGCGGCGAAGCACCTGGGGTAGCCGACGACTATGGACATGCGTAGCTCTCCTTCTGGCGATGGGCACAGCCTCTGGCGATCGGCCGAGCCGTGCCACATGCCTCAGCTCACCTGGTTCCAAGAGCCGGTTGGTCGCCGACATTCCCAGAGGCTGCGCTCATGGCCGGCTGGGGCGGTGGTTGCGTCTGGGTGTTCGGGTGGGGTCGATCTAAGTTGGCGGGCATCCACGCCGGCAGACCGTCGAGCAGCTGACAGCGCCAGCCTGCTGCGTCGAAGTTGCGGTGATGGTTGTGGCACAAGCAGGGTGAGATTGCCAAGGCTGGTCTGTCAAGCTGCCCCTTGTGACGACAAATGCGTGCGGCGAGGGTCAAGCGTGGAAGCCCATCACACGCTTTCTCTGTCAGGAGGTCTCAAGGACAACGGAAATCTGGATCAAACCCATCATCTGTATGACTGGAACCGGACTAACAAGCGTCCGACCAGCATGTCGTTCTGGCACCGCTTTGCGCGGTGGCGGACCGGGGTGGCAGCCTCTCACCATGTCGACGGGTTCAGGGACAGGCTGCGTGATCGTCACGGGAATGCCCGGCGCGGGCAAGACCACGATCACGGATCTCGTGGGACGACGACTGCCGCGGGCCGCGCAGGTGGGTGGCGACACGGTGAACGAAATGATCCGGACGGGCTTTGTCTGGTTCATGGGACAGCCAGCGAATGAGGCCCTACGCCAGGACGAGTTGTGCAACCGGAACATGTGTGCCCTCGCCAACAACTTCGTTGACTTTGGCTTCACTGTCCTGATGGACACGGTGTTGGCAGACCGTGCTGAGCTCGACTTCTTCATCGCCCTGATGTCGCCGCGGCCGGTGCGCCTCGTGGTGCTCGCGCCCGGGATCGACGTGTGCAAGCAGCGCAACGCGAGTCGCGATCCTGAGGACCGGTTCGACTTCGACGGCTATGAGCGCCTACAAGCCGACATGCAGCGGGAGTTCAGTGACATCGGCTGGTGGTTGGACACAGCTGAGATGACTGCGGGAGAGACGGCTGACGTGATCGCCGAGGGACTCGATGACCATGCGGAGATCCTCGCGCCCGGTTGGAATGCCTGGCTCCGGAAGCTGCATGGCTAGTAACCGGCGTTACACGGCCCCGGTCACATGTGGAAGTGCCAACTGCGGGACGCTCTCGCCGCGGTTGCCGGGCAGGGAGCGGAACCCCTGGCCTCAGCTTGCGCCGCTGGTCCTAGCCAACGGCTTAGCCTGACTGAGCCCGAGAACATCGCCTCCAAGCAGCAGTGGATGCCTTAACAACTGGTGAGGTTGCCGAGGTCGGTGGAGTGACCGCAGGCTCAGGAAAGCGGATGTCGTTGACGGTAGAAACGTCGTGGCACGTTCGTCGTAACCGTGGCATGATGCATTCATGCATGCCACGCTGGTGCTCGGGAAACAAGGCCGCCTGGTGATACCCGCCGAGGTGCGGACGGCACTCGGGTTGAGCGCGGGCGATCGGCTGCATTTACATGTATCCGGCCCGCGATTGGTGCTCGAACGCCAGCAGGATGCCGTCGCCGAGCTGCGCCAGCTCGGCGCCGGACTACCCAAAGGGCGATCCCTCGTCGATGAGCTGCTGGCCGAACGCCGCCTCGCTGCCTCGACCGAATGACGGTCCTGGACGCATCCGCGATCCTGGCCCTGGTGCAGGACGAACCAGGCGCTGACCTGGTCGCCGCCAGCCTTGACTCAGGGATCCTCGGTGCCGCGAACCTCGCCGAAGTCATCGGCAAGCTTGTCGACGCTGATATCGAGGTTGTTCGCGTGCGAGAACTCCTCGCTGCCGCCGGCGTGACAATCGCGCCGGTTCTTGAGCAGGACGCCGAGCTGGCCGGTGCCATGCGCTCGTTGTCTGGTGGTCGCTCACTTTCGCTCGGGGATCGCTGTTGCCTGGCTCTGACGGTGCGCAGTGACTCTCCGGAGGTGCTGACGGCCCATCGCGCGTGGGCTGAACTCGATCTGCCGATCCGGGTTCGACTGCTCCGATAGCCGTACGAGGCTCACGGCTCGGGCCGCGAGGCGAAGAGGATTCCGAGGAACACGACGATGCCGGCGGGTTGACGCGCAGCAGGTCGGCATCCCGAGCGCTCCGACTTGCTGCCCAGCCAGGCACGGGACGGGCGCCTCTAGGGAGCCGGCTCAGCTCTCGATCAGACGTTGGCACGGCTTACTGCCCATCGCCCCGACGGCAGATCCATGGACCAGATTGCCTGCCGCAACGTCGGGTAACCGAGGACCATCGTGAAGGGCTCGGGGAGATGTCCGATGGCCACGCGATGGCTTGAGAAGTAGACATCCGCAATCCCATAGCCCTCCATGCGGCAGACGTCCGTGACCGCCGTGGCCCCCAGGGCGTCGGTTCCGCTGGCGCTGCCCAGCGCGGTGAACAGCTCGGGATGCGACGTCACCAGCTCTCGATCGACCACCGTGATATCGGCACCGGTATCCCACAGAGCCCGGACCACCCTTCCTCCGGGCAGGACCACCGGCAGGTAGCAATGCCCCCGCGGGCCGCGCTCGAGGGGCAGGTTGGCTGCCAGCTCTCCGGTCACTGTCGTGTGGAGGGTCGCCGCCGGGCCGTCGAGCAGGAGTCCGTGATCACCGAGGACGTCCAGCCCCAGCAGCGAACGCGCACCGGCACCGCCGGAGCGGAGCCGGTGGACAGTGCGACCTCCGGCAGTGAGGCCGGGCACGGTGAGGTCTGAGAGGACTACCAGCTCGACAGGGGCGCGGCCGAAGAGACCCTCGGTCGTGTCCTCACCGACCACCAAGGCGGGAATCAGAGCACCGGGGTCCACGATCTGCGTCGTGGCACCCCCCGAATCCAGCACGAACCGATGCGGTGTTCCGGACACCGTCCCGTCCACACAGAGGACGGCACACTCGTCGAATTCCTCATCTGGTTCTACCCGCAGGACAACTGGCATCACTCAGCCAGCATCGCACTGCGCCCGTGGCTGGCACGGCTGCCGTGAGGCGGTGGTGTCCGTCGGGCATGGTTGGACGACAGTGCATCTCCCCAATCGGCGCCAGGGGCTCTGACAACGACCGGCCGACGTGCTGATATCGGTGTGCCACTGACCCGCGCGCACAGCGGCATCAGTTGCCCACTGGACACGAAAGAGCCTGCTACGACAGGGTGGGAAGCGTGCGATCTCGAACGAAGGGAATGTGGTGGGGAACCGCGATCGAAGCGCCCGACCCCGGTGCCCTGGCCAGGTTCTACTCCGCGCTGCTGGGCTGGCCCATCGGGCACGAGGAACCGGGAACCGCCATCCTCGCCGCTCCTGAGGGTCCGATCTATCTGGTGTTCCAGCAGGCGAGCGGCTACCAGCCACCCCTGTGGCCACCGGTCGACGGAGAGCAGCGAGCGATGATGCACTTCGACTTCCAGGTCGGTGACCTCGACTCCGCGGTCGCCGAGGCCCTCGCCCTGGGCGCCACGCTGGCTGAGACCCAACCGCAGCAGCACATGCGGGTGCTCCTGGATCCCGCCGGGCATCCCTTCTGCCTCTGCCGCGACGACGGCTGAGGCGAAGGCCTGCCCATCGGCGCGCCTGCTCATCGGCACGCCTGCTCATCGGCACGCCTGCCCATCGGCGTCTGCTCATCGCACGCTGGGTCAGTCCTACCGAATGGAACGTCCTATTCAACCCCCGCCTCAGCAAGCAAGTCGTGCGATGAGGGATGTGATGTCGGACGCCCTGGCCGCCAACGACACAGGACCGTCCGAAGTGCGCAACTCGATGACATGCAGGCCTGGATTGATGAACCAGGCTTCCCGAAGGCGCGGGTGCACCCCGGTGTCTGGGGTAGTTGAGCTCACCAAGAACGATCGTGGACTTCCCAGGGGCGTCCGCACTCCTATCGAACCGCGACGCGGTCGGAATGTCAGCTCATGGGAACTGGCTGTCGCTACGCCGTGCTGCCACTTGCCACCTGGTTCAGCGGCGCTCGTGTCGAGCGGCCTGACGGCACATTCGACCTCGCCTCGGCTGGCATGCCTGCGGGATATGGCCCGTCTGACGATCACTGATATCGGTATCTGGACCAACATCACGGCGGCGAAGACCAGGATGAGGTGCACGGGCTAGTTATACCGAACCGAGCTGGCCTGCACGTCCAGCGAGCAAGACCCCGCCAGGTGAAGGAGCGGGAGGCTCAGCAGTAGACGTAGCTGCTCACGATTCCCCACGAGCACGAATCCCTCAGCGTTCCCACGCTGTTCTTGAGGTAGGCGGTGTCACCGGTGTTGTTCCAGATGTAGGCCCTGGAGCCCCAGTACAGGTTGGTGCTGGTATTCGTTCCCGAGCCGGTGTGCAGCGTGACCGACGCGCGGGGCCTGAGCACGAAGGTCCGGAACCGGTAGACGTGGGCGGACCGGTCGGAGATCGTGTAACCCGTCAGCGTGTAGGACGCCGTGTAGCTGGAATTGCTGATCACGACGTACTCGCCGTTGAGGCTGTAGTTCGTCCCCGTGTCGCTGCCGGGCGAATTCACGTAAGCCTTGCTGAAATGCAACGTCGGGTTGGTGGCCTCGGCGGGCCCGGCACCGAACAGCACGGCAGTGAGGCTCAACACCGTCGCGGCGGCGAGCAGGCGTACGCGCATCGAAGTTCCTTTGGATAGGTCTGAAGACGGCCGGTGCCCGCGTAAAAATAAAACGCGACTATACAAGGACTTTATACACCATGTAGCCATGGCATTGGCCCCTGCAATCATCTTCAAGCCGATCAATCGAGCCTGCCTACGGGCTGCGATAGGCGTCGCTTCGATGGACCACCGCCAGCACCGTGACCGTGCCCTGCTCGTCGTCGATGCGGTAGATGACCCGGTAGGTGCCGCGCCGGGCGCTGTGCCGGTCGGCCATCGGCGGGTGCAGTCGCTTGCCTATGCGGTGCGGGTTGTCCAGGAGTGGGCCGACGACGAGGTCGTACGCGGCGATCGCGACGGCTTCCGGTAGGAACTCCGCGAGCTGACGGCGGGCGGTCGGGGCGATGACCAGCCGGTACCTGCCGGCCGAACTCACGTACGCCGTCGCCGCATCGCCTGGGCCAGCTGCTCCTCGGACTCACCCAGACCCCGCGCAAGCTCTGACTCAGCCTCGGCAAGCTGCTTCATGGCCTCAGAGTCTGACAGGATCGCGATGGTTTCTTCGAGTGATTCCAGATCTTCGACCGCGAGGAGCACGGCGGACGGACGGCCGTGCACCGTGACGGTCACCCGCTCATGGTGGGTGCTGACCCGGCTCACCAGCTCGGACAGGTGCGATTTGACCTCGGCGAGCGGCAGCGGCGTAGTCATGGTCATAACTATGACTACAACCTGTGTCAGTGTCGAGCCAGGAGCAGATTTGCTACCTGCGCGACTGCGCCGTTACCGGTGGATTAGTGGCGTGAGTGACTGCAGTGACGCATGTGACTGGGACACGCGGGTGACTCCGCTCCAGGTCAGGAGTGTCCGGTGCCGGTCGCGGCGAACGCCGGCGGGTAGACCAGCCGGCCGCGGACCCGAGGGTCGTAGGCCGGCAGCGGACACACCATTCCCGCCTCCGGCGCCGCCCAGTCGGGCAGCGTGATCTGGATGCCGAACGTGCGGGAGTCCCGGAACCCGAACCTCGGGTAGTACCGGGGGCTGCCTTCCAGAACCACCAACTGCTCACCGAGCCGCGCGGCCTCGGCCAGGGCCGCCGGCACCAGGGCGGAGCCGATGCCACGGCCTTGCAGCGCCGGAGCCACCGCCAGCGGCGACAGGGTGAGAACCTGGTGCCGCTCGCCGGAATCGCCGACCAGCTCGGCATGGCTCACCATCACGAAGCCGGCAACCTCACCGGCCACCCGCGCGACCAGTGCCAACTCGGGCAGGTACTCCGGCGAGGCACGGATCAGCTCGACCAGGTCGGCGACGCGCGGCTGGTCGACGAAGGCAGCGAGCACTACCGCCCGGATGGCCGCGTGGTCGGCGGGCCGCTCCGGCTCGATGACCATGTTCACCCGTGCATTGTCAGGTGAACCGCTGATGCCTGGCCAATGAATAAGGGCCGGACGAACAAGGCAACGTGAATTGTGGAGGTGAACCACTCAGGCCAGCGGTCAAGCCCGTGGCTCGTCCCTGGACCCGGGCTCCCCGGAATCGGGCTCCCCGGACCCGGGCTCCCCGGACCCGGGCTCCCCGGACCCGGGTTCCCCGGAACCGGGCTCCCCGGACCCGGGTTCCCCGGGGTCTTCCTGCTGCAGCAGGTACTGCTCGAACTCCGCGCCGATCTCGTCCGCGGTCGGCAGCCGGGCGCCCTCGGCGACCAGCCCGCGGCTGCGGCCGGCGACGATCTCGTCGTACTGCAGCTCCAGTGCCCGCACCACGGCCGAGATCTGTTCCGACGCCGCCACCTTGACGTCCAGGTCGCTCCGGCTCGCCGCCGCGGCCTCCTGCAACGCCTCGGTCGGCAGCACCAGGCCGGCCGCCTTCGCCACGCACTCGACCAGGGTCAGCGCGGCGGCCGGGTAGTCCAGGTGAGCCAGGTAATGCGGCACGTTCACCGCGAAGCCGGTCGAGTCCACCCCTGACTCGCTCAGCCGGAACTCGATCAAATGCCCGGCGCTGGCCGGAACCTGAACCGTGCCGAGCCAGTTGCTGTACTCGCTCACCAGCTCCGGCGAGCTGCCGCGGGCGATCACCGTGGATGGCCGGCTGTGCGGCACGCCCATCGGGATCGCGTCCAGCGCGATCACCAACCGGACCCCGAGCCGCCGCACGATCATGTCGACAGCCGCGGCGAACCGCTCCCATTGCATGTCGGGTTCCGCCCCTGCCAGCAGCAGGAAGTCGGTGCCGGCCGAGTCGCGGACCGCGTGCAGCTTCAGCTCCGGCGGGGTGAAACTCTCCCAGTGGTCGGTGACGAACAGCATCTCCGGACGCCGGCCCCGGTAGTCGAAGACCTGGTCGATGTCGAAGGTGGCGATGACCTGGGACTCCAGCACGCCGAGCAGGTGGGTCCGGGCCAGCTGGGCGGCGTTGCCTGCGTCGATGAAGCCGTCCAGCGCCAGCACCAGCACCGGCCGGTCGAGTTCGGGCAGCTCCTCGATCAGGGAGAACAGCCCAGCCGGGTCCAGCATCGTCTCCGACCGCCTCAGCCGGAGGTCAGCGCGACGGTGAGCTCGGGCTCGGTGGCCGCCCGCACCTCGTCGACGGTCACGCCGGGCGCCAGCTCCCGCAGCACCAGCCCCTCGGGCCGGACGTCGATCACCGCCAGGTCGGTGATGATGTGGTGCACGCAGGCGGCGCCGGTGAGCGGCAGCGAGCACTCGTTGACCACCTTGGGGCTGCCGTCGCGGGCCAGATGCTCCATCATCACGATCACCTTCTTCGCCCCGTGCACCAGATCCATCGCACCGCCCATCCCCTTAATCATCTTTCCAGGAATGGTCCAGTTCGCCAGGTCGCCGTTTGCCGCGACCTGCATCGCGCCGAGCACCGCCACGTCGATGTGCCCGCCGCGGATCATCCCGAACGAGAGCGCCGAATCGAAGAAGGACGCCCCGGGCAGCACCGTGACGGTCTCCTTGCCGGCGTTGATCAGATCGGCGTCCACCTCGCTCTCCAGCGGGTACGGGCCGACGCCGAGGATGCCGTTCTCGCTCTGCAGCACCACCGTGATCGACGGGTCGACGAAGTTGGGCACCAGCGTCGGCAGCCCGATGCCCAGGTTGACGTACTGGCCGTCGTGCAGCTCGCGGGCCACCCGGGCGGCAAGGTCGTTGCGGTTGAGCGCCATGAGATCAGCCCGCGCTTTCCGGTCGTCCTACTTCGGGTGCGGATGCGGGCTGCCCGGCTTCGTCACCGGCACCCGAGCGGGTGTCGTCCGGCTGCTGGCGCACGGTGCGCTTCTCGATCAGCTTGCCGGCCTCGCCCACCTCGACGACCCGCTGCACGAACACCCCCGGCGTGTGCACCTGCTCAGGATCCAGCTCGCCGAGCTCGACGAGCTCCTCCACCTCGGCGATGGTGATCCGCCCGGCCATCGCGCACAGCGGGTTGAAGTTGCGGGCCGAGGCGTCGTAGCTGAGGTTGCCGTGCCGGTCGCCGCGGGCCGCGCGGACCAGCGCGAAGTCGGTGACGATGCCCTCTTCGAGCACGTACTGCTGGCCGTTGAACTCCCGGGTCTCCTTCGGCGGGGAGGCCAGCGCGATGGTGCCGTCGGGGTGGTAGCGCCACGGCAGGCCACCGTCGGCGATCATGGTGCCCACCCCGGCCGGGGTGTAGAACGCCGGGATCCCGGAGCCACCGGCCCGCAGCCGCTCGGCCAGGGTGCCC
>NZ_DASVQG010000164.1:0-21594 GCF_036389215.1 Jatrophihabitans sp. | reverse complement strand
AAGCAGCGGGCCATCGAGCTGCTGGCCGAGGTCGGCATCCCCAACCCCCGGCAGCGGGCGGACGAGTTCCCCCACCAGTTCTCCGGGGGCATGCGCCAGCGGGCCATGATCGCGATGGCCCTGGTGTGCGACCCGAAACTGCTGATCGCCGACGAGCCGACCACCGCCCTGGACGTCACGGTGCAGGCCCAGATCCTGGACCTGATGAAGGATCTGCAGAAGGAGTTCAACTCCGCGATCATCCTGATCACCCATGACCTCGGGGTGGTGGCCGAAACCTGTAACCAGGTCGTGGTGATGTACGGCGGTCAGTGCGTGGAGACCGGCTCGGTGAACGACCTGTTCTACGAGCCGGAGATGCCCTATTCCTGGGGCCTGCTGACCTCGATGCCCCGGATGGACCGTACCCGGCAGGACCGGCTGCAGCCGATTCCGGGCCAGCCGCCGTCGCTGATCCAGGTGCCGAAGGGCTGCGTGTTCAACCCCCGCTGCACGTTCACCGACCATGTGCCCGGCCGGCGCTGCTTCACCGAGCGTCCGGAGTTGCTGCCCACCTCAGGCGGGTCGCCGGGGCACGCGTTGCGCTGCCACATCGAACCGGACGAGCGGCGTCGGCTGTGGGCCGGCGACATCAAGCCCACGCTGTAAGCCGACGAGGAGAAGCCACCACACATGAGCACAACTGCCCGCCCGGATGAGGCTGACACCGCGATCGAACCGGCGGCCGACGACGCCGACGCGCTGCTGCGCGTCAACAACGTGTCCAAGCACTTCCCGATCAAGCAGGGCATCCTCATCCAACGTCAGATCGGCGCGGTCAAGGCCGTCGACGGGGTGTCCTTCGCCGTCCGGGCCGGCGAGACGCTGGGTCTGGTCGGCGAGTCCGGTTGTGGCAAGTCCACCACCGGCCGGGTCGTGGCCAAGTTGCTCGACCCCACAGCGGGCGAGATCTACTTCGGTGGCCAGGACATCGCCAAGCTGCGGCGCGGCCAGATGCGCTCGCTGCGCACCGACATCCAGATGATCTTCCAGGACCCGTACTCCTCCCTGAACCCGCGGCACACCATCGGCACCATCGTGGGGGCGCCGTTCCGGATCCAGCGGACCAAGACCGAGAACGGTGTCAAGGCCGAGGTCCAGAGCCTGATGGAGCGGGTCGGGCTCAACCCCGAGCACTACAACCGCTACCCGCACGAGTTCTCCGGCGGCCAGCGGCAGCGCATCGGCATCGCCCGGGCGATCGCGCTGCGGCCGAAGCTGATCGTCTGCGACGAGCCGGTGTCGGCGCTGGACGTCTCGATCCAGGCGCAGGTGGTCAACCTGCTCGAGGACCTGCAGAACGAGTACGGGCTGGCCTACATCTTCGTCGCCCACGACCTGTCCGTGGTGCGCCACATCTCCGACCGGGTCGCGGTGATGTACCTGGGCAAGGTGATGGAGCTGGCCCCCCGCGACACCCTGTACTCAACTCCGATGCACCCCTACACCCACTCGCTGATGTCCGCGGTGCCGGTGCCGGACCCGCACAAGGAGGGCCGCCGGGAGCGGATCCTGCTGATCGGTGACCTGCCCAGCCCGATCAACCCGCCATCGGGCTGCGTCTTCCACACCCGGTGCCCCAAGTACCGCGCGGTGCTGTCCGAAAGCGACCGGGAACGCTGCCGCTCGGAGGTTCCGGCGCTGGACGCCAAGACACCGAACCAGTTCGTGGCCTGCCACTTCCCGGAGGCGCGTGCCGACATCGCCGCCGGTGAGGATGCCGGGATCACGGGCGGCGACACCACGGCCAGCGTTCCCGCCGGTGAGACCGGCGCGGGAGCTACCGCGCTCTGACTCACCGAGCACTGACACACACCGAGCACCGACACACCGAGCACCGACACACCGAGCACTGACACACCGAGCACTGACACACCGCGGCCGGTGCGGGATGCTGGCGCGGCCCGCGGCGTAGGTTGCTGTGGTGATAGCGGACTCCCTGGCCGGCCAGGACGGCAACCGCCAGCTGCCAGCCCGGCGGCTGCTGCTGGTGCACGCCCATCCCGATGACGAGACCATCGGCACCGGCGCCACCATGGCCTCCTACGCCGCCGCCGGCGCGCACGTCACCCTGGTGACCTGCACCCTCGGCGAGGAAGGCGAGGTGCTGGTGCCCGAACTGGCCTTGCTCGCCGTGGACCATGCCGATCAACTGGGTGGCTGGCGGATCGCCGAACTGGCGGCTGCGATGGCGGAGCTGGGCGTCATCGACCACCGGTTCCTCGGCGCTGCCGGCCGCTTCCGGGACAGCGGGATGATGGGGCACCCGGCCAACGGCAAGCCCCGCGCGTTCTGGCGGGCCAGCTCCGACGCCGCGGTGTTCCAGGCCGCCGTGACCGCCCTGGTCGAGGTGATCCGCGAGGTGCGCCCGCAGGTGCTGATCAGCTATGACGACGTCGGCGGCTACGGCCACCCCGACCACATCATGGCCCACCGGGTCGCCACCGCCGCCTTCGGTGCGGCCGCCGACCCCCGCTTCGACGCCGAAGGCGCCGGCTGGCAGATCTCGAAGCTGTACTGGACGGCGACGCCCCGCTCGGCGCTGGCTGCCGGCCTGCAGGCGTTGCGATCGGCCGGTGCGGACATCCCGTTCACCGCTGTCGGCTCGGTGGCGGAGCTGCCGTTCGGCTGCGCCGACGAGCTGGTCAGCACTGCCATCGTGGCCGAGGAGCACGCCGGTGCCAAGCTGCGGGCGCTGGCCGCCCACCGGACCCAGGTCACCGTGGCCGGTACGTTCTTCGCGCTGTCGAACAACCTGGGCCAGCAGTCGACGGGCACCGAGTACTTCCGGCTGGCGCTCGGAAGCCCCGGTGGCGAACGCGATGCCCAGGGCCGGGAAACCGACCTGTTCGGTGGGATCGCCGAGGCGGGAACCGGATGAGCCGGCAAGGCCCGGCATCCGCCGTGCGGGCGGCCCGGCCGCATCCCGGCGTGCTGGCGTTGGGCTACCTGCTGTTCACCGCCGCCGGCGTGCTGAGCGCGGTAATCGAGGTGCTGCTGGTGCCCAGCCGGATCGGGCAGACGCTGATCCCGCTGGCCCCGGTGCTGGCTGTTGTCAGCAATGTGGCGCTGCCGGCCATCTCGCGCGGCCTGAGCGACACGATGCTCTCGGCCGTGCCGCCGGTGGCTGGCTGGCTGGTGACCACGTTCGTGCTGGCCAGCGCCACGCCCGAGGGCGACGTGCTGCTGCCGGCCGGCGACGAGGCCTACATCTCCTACTCGCTGCTCGTCTTCGGCACCCTGGCGGGCCTGGTCACCCTCTGGCGGGCCAGCCGGCCTGGTGCCTGGACCGGTCGGCGGCTCAGGTCGTGGCTGGTGCGATCCGGTAGTGGTAGCGATGATGGGGGATGAATCCCAGCCGCTGGTAGAGGGCCAGGGCGTCGGCGTTGCCGTCGTCGACCTGCAGATAGCAGCCGGTCGCGCCCTGCCGGCGTCCCCAATCCCGCAGCGCCCGCATCAGCGCACTGGCCACCCCCGAGCGGCGGTGTTCCGGAGCGACCTCGACGGCGGTCACGCCGAGCCAGCCGTCGTCCACGGTGCCGCGGGCGATACCGGCCACCGAGCCGTCCCGGCTGAGTGAGGCGAAGCTGACCCGGTCATGGCGGGTCAGCAGCCGCACCGCATGCTCGGGCAGCGGACCGCCGCGGTAGTGATAGGCGGCCAGCCAGGCAGCCGAGGGCACCGGTTCCAAGGCCACCGGTTCCGCGGCCTCCACCGGTTCCGCGGCTTCCACCGGTGAGCCGGTGCCGCGGGGTGAGCCGCTGATCGGTGCCGTCAGCAGGACGGTGGGCCGTTCCAGCGTCCAGCAGCGTCCGGCCAACTCGGCATCAAGCAGCCCACGGGCCGGCAGCGGCAGCTGGATCTGGCACGGCAGCCCCCGCTCGGCGTAGAACCTGCCCGCGTCGGCCAGCAGTTCCGGCAGCGGCCGGCGCGGCGTGACCAGCGGCAGTACCGAGTTCGCCCGGCCGGTCCAGCCCTGGTCGGCGTGCAGCAGCCAGCCGTCGAGGTCGAACACCTCGGCCGCGCGCCAGCCACGGCGGGCCACCCGTTCGAGCTCCAGGATCTCCCGC
The DNA here is from genome assembly GCF_036389215.1 of Jatrophihabitans sp. Taxonomy (GTDB): domain Bacteria; phylum Actinomycetota; class Actinomycetes; order Mycobacteriales; family Jatrophihabitantaceae; genus Jatrophihabitans_A. The sequence continues at coordinate 17,485 of NZ_DASVQG010000164.1, read as the reverse complement.
CGGTGCGGAGCAACCGCCCGGGCCGCCACGATCGCGGCACGATCGACGGTGACCGGGCCGCGCGGACCGGCCACGATGGCGGTGGTCGGCGTGAGGGAGGCCAGCTCGCCGACCACGTCGGACAGCGGCGGGAGGGTCCCGTCCTGACGCCGATAGCGCACGACCACCCGCCGCCCCAGGAGCCTGGCAGACAGCATGACCGCATACTATGCAGCTGTGTGACGCCGTAGCCCCACTATCAGCTCCAGACCAGCGCCAACCCGTATCGGGAGGATCTTCCAGTGACCTACGTGATCGCAGAACCCTGCGTCGATGTGCTGGACAAGGCATGTATCGAGGAGTGCCCGGTCGACTGCATCTATGAGGGTGGCCGGATGCTCTACATCCATCCGGACGAGTGCGTGGACTGCGGCGCGTGCGAGCCGGTGTGCCCGGTCGAGGCGATCTTCTACGAGGACGACGTGCCGGACAAGTGGCGGGAGTACACCCAGGCCAACGTCGACTTCTTCGACGAGCTCGGCTCACCCGGTGGCGCGTCCAAGGTGGGCAAGACCGAAGCGGACCCGGCGTTCATCATGGCGTTGCCGCCGCAGGCCGGGGACCACTAGCCCGCCGTTACCAGCGGCCCGGCAGCGGCCCGGCTGCGTCCGGCCGCTCAGTGCGCCAGGGTCGCTACCACGACCGAATTGCTGGCAGCGTCGTCGTCCTTCCAGCCGCCGGAGTAGCGCCAGCGCTTGCCGTCATGGCGCACCGACTCGATTCCCAGCCGGTCGGCGTTGCAGACCAGCCAGGCCGCGGTCGCCCAGCCGGCGTCGGGCACCGTCACGGTCCGGGCCGCCACCGCCGGCTTGGTCACCGGCAGGTCCCCGGTCAGCGCGGCTGCCACCGCGGCCGGCGTGGCGGAGCGATCAGGCTTGTCCAACCGGCAGGTCACCCCGGCCTGGGCGTCGCCGTACAGCGCGTCGGCGATCGCCTGTGCCTGCGCCTCGTGCCGGGCATAGGCCGAGCCGTCGGCGGAGAACTGCACGGTCTGCACCACGGTCGCCAGCGAATCCTCCTGCCAGTTCGGTACTCGCACCACCGCGTCCAGGAACTTGCCGGTGGCGTAGTGCACGTCGGCGATCTGACCGGTCGTGCCCCAGCCCTGAGAGGGCCGCTGCTGCAGGATGCCGACCGAGTCCCGGTCACCCTGGCCGGGCGGGATGTTGCGCAGCTTGGACTCCTGCAGGGCGGCACCGATGGTCAGCACCGCCGCGCGTTCGGGAAGCTCCCGCTTGAGCACCACCCCGACGATCACCGAGGCGACCTGGGCCTGGTCCAGTTCCAGGGAGTAGCTGCCGAAGTCACACCCGGGCGGCCGGACCACCGACTGGGCTGCGTTCCACAGCGTCCGGGCGCCGAAGGCCAGCGCGACCACGACGACCACCACGACCACCAGAGCGGTACCACCGCGCTGTGCTCGACCTGACACCGCTGCTGCCCGTCCGATCTCGATACCCGGTTCAGTTGGCGTGCAGATCGGTGTTCAACGTGATACCCGTGCCACTGCGCTGCCGGACCTCCAGCGCACCGGTCACCGAGTTCTGCCAGAACTGCAGCCCGGACTGCCCAGAGAACTCCGCAGCCTTGCGAACGGTTCCATCCGGCAGGACCACCTTGGAGCCGGCCGTGACATAGGTCCCGGCAGCCACCACGCAGTCATCGCCGAGTGAGATCCCGATGCCCGCGTTCGCCCCGATCAGGCAGCGCCGGCCCACCGAGATCACCTGCTTGCCACCACCGGACAGGGTGCCCATGATCGAGGCGCCGCCACCGACGTCCGAGCCGTCGCCGACGACCACCCCGGCCGAGATCCGGCCCTCGACCATCGAGGTGCCCAGCGTGCCGGCGTTGTAGTTGACGAAGCCCTCGTGCATCACGGTGGTGCCGGCTGCCAGGTGAGCGCCCAGGCGCACCCGGTCGGCATCAGCGATCCGGACCCCGGCCGGTAGCACGTAATCCACCATGCGCGGGAACTTGTCCACCCCGTAGACGGTGACCGGGCCGCGGGCTCGCAGCCTGGTGCGCACCTGCTCGAACCCGGTGACCGCGCACGGGCCCTGGCTGGTCCACACCACGTTGTTCAGCAGGCCGAAGATGCCGCTGAGGTTGAGCCCGTGCGGGGCGACCAGGCGGTGTGAGAGCAGGTGCAGTCGAAGGTAGATGTCCGCGGCGTCGGTCGGCTCGGCGGCCAGTTCGAGCACCCTGGACAGCACCTCGGTACGGACTCCGCGCAGCTCGTCGAAGCCGGCCAGCGCCGACAGCTCGGCCGGGGCGGCGTCGTCCGGGCCGGGGCGCCCCAGCGCGGGGTCGGGGTAGTAGACATCCAGGACGGAGCCGTCGGCGGCGATGCTGGCCAGTCCGAAGCCATGCGCGAAGCCCGCCGCCGATCGGGTGTCTGGGTCAGTGCCGGGCTGGCTGGCTGGGCTGGAGGTCACGCCACACCCTAACCATCTACCGCTGCCCGAGCGCGGACTAACCTGCTGGCCGTGACCACAACCGCCGCCCAGCCGCCCGGGCCCGCTGTCCTCCAGCTGAGCCGATCGGTGGCGCAGCTCACCGCCGACCTCGTCGACATCGAGTCGGTGTCGGGCGACGAGGCCCGGATCGCCGACGCGGTGGAGGCCGCGGTCCGCCGCTACGGCTCGCTGTCGGTGCGGCGGCTGGGCAACGTGGTGGTCGTGCGCACCGAGCTCGGCCGTCCGGAGCGGGTGGTGTTGGCCGGGCACCTGGACACGGTGCCGATCGCGGACAACCTGCCGTCCCGGCTGGCCGGGGGCAGGCTGCACGGCTGCGGCACCTCGGACATGAAGTCCGGCGTGGCGCTGCAGCTGCGGGTGCTGGACCTCATCGGCACCGCGGCGCTGGAACCGGCCGTCGACCTCACCTGGCTGTTCTACGACTGCGAGGAGGTGGAGTCCGCCCGCAACGGGCTGAACCGGGTCGCCGCCGAGCACCCGGAGCTGCTGCGGGCCGACCTCGCGATCCTGCTGGAGCCGACGAACGGCACGGTCGAGGGTGGTTGCCAGGGCACCATGCGCGCCCGGCTGAGCATCGCCGGCCGGCGGGCGCACAGCGCCCGGTCCTGGCTCGGCAGCAACGCCATCCACTCCGCGGCGCCGCTGCTGCAGCGGCTGGCCGACTACCGCGCCCGGGAGGTGGAGGTCGAGGGGCTGAGCTACCGGGAGGGGCTGAACGCGGTGTTCATCGAGGGCGGGGTGGCCGGCAACGTGGTCCCGGACCGCTGCCTGGTCACCGTCAACTACCGGTTCGCGCCGGACCGGTCCGAGGCCGAGGCCGAGCAGCACCTGCGCTCGGTGTTCTCCGGCTTCGAACTCACCGTCCTGGACTCGGCCCCGGCGGCCCGGCCCGGACTGGACCGGCCGCTGGTGCGGCGCGCGGTCCAGGCCCTGGGCGGCGAGGTCGCCGCAAAGCTCGGCTGGACCGACGTGGCCCGGTTCAGCGCGCTCGGCATCCCGGCGCTGAACTTCAGCCCGGGTGACCCCAACCTGGCTCACCGGGCCGATGAATCGGTGGAGCTGGCCCAGCTGGAGCGCTGTGAGCGGCTGCTCGTCGGCTTTCTGGAGCATTCCTCCGGTGCCGGTACGAACTAGGGTGTCTGAATGACCAACGGACGTCCTGACGGCAAGCTGCCGGCCGAGCGGCACCGCGGGCCGGTCGTGTTCCGGCGCCGCCAGGTCGAGCCCGACGCCGCGACCACCGACCAGCGGCTGCTGGACTCCGGCGGCCCGACGGATTGGCTGCACACCGATCCGTGGCGCGTCCTGCGGATCCAGTCGGAGTTCGTCGAGGGTTTCGGCCTGCTCGCCGAACTCGGGCCGGCGGTCTCGGTGTTCGGCTCGGCTCGCACCACCGCCGAGCATCCGGACTACCAGCAGGCCCGTCAGCTCGGCGCGGCGCTGGCCAAGGCCGGCTACGCGGTGATCACCGGCGGTGGCCCCGGCACCATGGAGGCGGCCAACCGGGGCGCGTCCGAGGCCGGCGGCACCTCGGTCGGCCTGGGCATCGAGTTGCCGTTCGAGCAGCGGCTCAACGACTGGGTCGACATCGGGCTGAACTTCCGGTACTTCTTCGCCCGCAAGACGATGTTCGTCAAGTACGCCCAGGCGTTCGTGATCCTGCCCGGCGGGTTCGGCACGCTCGACGAGCTGTTCGAGGCGCTGACCCTGGTCCAGACCCGCAAGGTCACCCGGTTCCCGGTGATCCTGTTCGGCGAGCAGTACTGGTCCGGGCTGCTGGACTGGATCCGCGACACGGTGCTGCCCGAGGCCAAGATCAGCGTCGCGGACCTGGAGCTGATCCGGATCACCTCCGACGTCGCCGAAGCGGTGTCCATCATCGTCGAGGCCGACGCGCACCGCTCGGCGCAGGAGCTGAACGAGAAGGCCGCGCATGCCGAGTCCGAGTCCGCCCAGGCCGGCGATGCCCAGTAGCCGTCCCGGCCGGCCGGCCCGCTAGCCGATGGCCTCGATCTGCGTCTTCTGCGCCTCCGCGCCCGGCATCGACCAGTCCTACCTGCGGCTGGCTGCCGAGGTCGGCGCCCGGATCGGCGACGGCGGCCACCGGTTGGTCTCCGGCGGCGGCCGGGTCTCGATGATGGGAGAGGTGGCCGCTGCCGCGCGGGCGCACGGTGCTCGCACCCTCGGGGTGATCCCGCAGCACCTGGTCGACTACGAGGTGGCCGACACCGACTCCGACGAGCTGGTGGTGGTGGAGACCATGCGCGAGCGCAAGGCCCTGATGGATGCCCACGCCGATGCGTTCCTGGTGCTGCCCGGTGGCATCGGGACCTTGGAGGAGTTCTTCGAGGTCTGGACCGCGGGCTCGCTGGGCATGCATCCCAAGCCGGTGATCGTGCTCGACCCGGACGGCTTCTACACCCCGCTCTGGCAGTTCGTCGAGTCGATGGTCGAGCGCGGTTTCGTCCGGCCGGCTGCCTGGCAGCAGCTGCACCGGGTGACCTGCCTGGACGCTGCCTTCGCGCTGATCTGAGCAGCCGCCGGCCAGCTCGGGCGGGCCGTGTCGACGGTTGTCAGCCAGCCGTGCCAGGATTTGTCCATGTTGCTGCTCGGCTACCTGCTGCTGGCCCTGGTGGTGGCTGCGCTGCTGTTCTACGGCATGGTGGCGCTGCTGCCGGGTGGCCTGTCGCTGAGCCCGCAGCGGGACAACCGGCCCTTCGAGCTACCGGCCGACCGGCGGATGGTGCGGGCGGACCTGGACCGGGTGCGCATCCCGGTGGGCGTGCGAGGCTACCGGTTCGCCGAGACCGACGACCTGATCGACCGGCTGGCCGCCGAGATCGTGGTGCGCGACGAGGAGATCGCCCGGCTGCGCTCGCAGGCCGGTGACGCCCTGGAACGGCCGACGGCTCCGGACCGGCCGACGGACGCCGACCGGCCGACACTGCCGGACCGGCCGGTAGTGCAGGACCGGGCGGTAGAGCAGGACCGGGCGGCAAGGCAGGACCGGCCGGAAAGGCAGGACCAGCCGGGGGGACGGCAGGTGCAGCCGCCGGGGGAGTCACCCGCCGCGGCTGGCAGCGCCGAAGAGTCCTGAATGGATGACCGCCGGCGGTGCGACTGGGCCGACAGCACGCCTGACTACGCGACCTACCACGACACCGAGTGGGGGTTGCCGCTGCGCGGGGACAACGCACTGTTCGAGCGTCTCAGCCTGGAGGCGTTCCAGTCCGGCTTGTCGTGGCTGACCATCCTGCGCAAGCGGGAGAACTTCCGGGCCGCCTTCGCCGGCTTCGACATCGCCACGGTGGCGGCCTTCGGCGAGGCCGACCGGCAGCGGCTGCTGGCAGACCCCGGCATCGTCCGCAACCGGGCCAAGGTCGATGCCGCGGTGAGCAACGCCCGCGCCATCCTGGACAACGTGCCCGAGGGCCTGACCGACCTGCTGTGGTCCTTCGCGCCGGCCGAGCACCAGCGACCGGCGCTGCTGAGCGACATCCCGGCCCTGACACCTGAGTCCAAGGCGATGGCCAAGGAGCTCAAGCGCCGCGGTTTCGCCTTCGTCGGGCCGACCACCGCCTACGCCATGATGCAGGCCACCGGCATGGTTGATGACCACGTCTCCTACTGCTGGCGGGCGACCGCGGCCATTGGCTGAGCAGGGGCGCGAAGCACCATCGACGGCGAGTCGAAACCTGTCGGCAGGGCCTGGGACTATCTTCACGAAGATAGGAGGGGCGACGATGTCCTTTACGCCGGTAGTTGCGGCTGCGCTGAGTGGCGCATGATGACCACGTGTCCTACTGCGGGCGCGTCTACCGAGTCGCCGAGCACGCCGAGGCTCAGCGGCCGAGGAAGACCGGCTTCTCCTTGTTGACGAAGGCCGCCACGGCGTTGCGGTGATCCTCGGTGGCCCCGGCGGCGGCCTGCAGCACGGCCTCGTTGTCCAGAGCTTGCTCGAAGGTGGCCGTCGCCCCGTAATGGATCGCCTTCTTGATGGCGGCGTAGGCCACCGTGGGACCGGCGGCGAGCTGCGCCGCCAACTGCTGGGCAGTGGCCAGCACCTGATCGGCCGGCACCAACTGGGTCACCAGCCCGTACTGCTGGGCCGTCTCGGCGGTGATCGGCCGGGCAAGCAGGGACAGCTCCAGCGCCCGGCCCGCGCCGATCAGCCGGGACAGCGTCCAGGAGGCGCCACTGTCCAGGCTCAGGCCCACGTTGGCGAAGGCCAGCAGGAACTTGGCCTCCTGCGACACGATGCGGAAGTCGCACGCGAAGCTGAACGAGGCGCCGGCGCCGGCAGCCGTCCCGTTCACCGCCGCGATCACGGGCTTGGGCATCTGCGCCAGCGACAGCGCGATCGGGTTGTAGTGCTCGCTCACCGTGCTCAGCGGCGCCGGGTCACCGGCCTGCAGCAGCTGGATGTGCTCGCCCAGATCCTGACCGACACAGAATCCCCGGCCGCTGCCGGTCAGCACCACGGCGCGGACCGAGTCGTCTGTTCCGACATCTGCCAGCGCCTGCACCAGGGCGTCCTTGAGCTCGGTCGACAGCGAGTTCATCGACTCCGGACGGTTCATCGTCAGGGTGGCCACACCGTCGGTGCGGTCGAGCAGCAGCACGTCAGCCATAGCTGCAGCCTAGGACATCACCACCCGGCAGAGGGCCGGTTACGTGCCTCGCACCGGGCCGCTTTGGCTGCCTCCTCGGCGATGCGAGACAATGTGATCAGCACTGTCCGGTTGACAAGTGATCGGCTGACTGATGAAGCAGTTCTTATCGCATAGGAGGCACGGATGGCGGCGATGAAGCCGCGGACGGGTGATGGTCCGCTGGAAGTCACGAAGGAGGGTCGCGGCCTGGTGATGCGCGTCCCACTGGAAGGCGGTGGCCGTCTCGTCGTCGAGCTTTCTGCCGATGAGGCCAACGCGCTGTCCCAGGCGCTGTCCGCGGCCGTGAGCTAGCGGGCCACCGTTCGGCCCCAGTCGAGTTCGGTGCGCCGCCCGTCGGGGCGTGCGCGCGGGGCATGGCTGGGGCCGCGCTGTGCTTACGGCGAGAAGATGTGCTTACGGCGAGAAGAAGAGAGAAACTTACGCACCCGAACGCGTTCCGTCACCTAAGAGGTCTTCTGTGATCCTGCTGCGGATTCCCGAGCGCCGTGCCGCCGCCGATGTGGTGGCCATCGGCCTGATCGGTTCAGAGTTGCAGTTGCACGAGGTTTCCACCACCGCGCTGCCGGTGACCGCCGCCGAGACCTGCGTGCGGTACGTCTCGGCCGAGCAGCCCAGCGCCGAGGCCGGCGCCCTGCACACGGTCCCGCTGCCCGGTGCGATGCCGGCCACCGTGCTGATCACCGGACTCGGCGATGGCGGACCCGAGGACCTGCGGGTGGCGGCGGTGGCGCTCGGCCGGCGGATCCAGCGACTGCCCGAAGCGCGCAGCGTGTGCGTGGCCATCGACGCTCCCACCCCAGAGCAGAGCAGGGCCCTGGCCGAGGGGCTGGTGCTCGGCGGCTACCAGTTCAGCAGGGCCTCGGGCGAGCAGGACCCGCTGCACCAGCTCGACCTGATCGGCACCCTGGACCGGGCCGGCATGACCGCCGGCGACGAGGCCGCCGACGCTGCCGGCTGGGCGCGCGACCTGGGCAACACCCCTGCCAACGAGCTGACCCCGCAACGGCTCGGTGAGCTCGCCGAGCAACAGCTGACCCCGGCCGGCTGCAAGGTGGCCGTGCACGACGGCCCGTGGCTGGCCGCGCAGGGCTTCGGCGGTGTGCTGGCGGTCGGCGGCGGTGCGACCGCCGGCCCGCGGCTGATCGAGGTCAGCTACCGGCCACGGCGCAAGAGCGGTGCTCCACGGCCGCCGCACGTGGTGCTGGTCGGCAAGGGGATCACCTTCGACTCCGGCGGCCTGAACCTCAAGCCGGCTGACGGCATGCGCAACATGCACACCGACATGTGCGGCGGCGCGGCGGTACTCGGCGCCATCCAGTACGCGGCGATGCAGAAGCTGGCAATCTCGGTCACGGCCCTGGTGCCGGCCGCCGAGAATGCCGTCTCGGGCACCGCGATGCGGCCCTCGGACGTGATCACCCACTTCGGCGGGCGCACCACCGAGGTCGGCAACACCGACGCCGAGGGCCGGTTGGTGCTCGCCGACGCGCTCGGCTACGCCGTCAGCCGGCTCAAGCCGGACGTCGTGATCGACATCGCCACCCTGACCGGGGCCATGAGGATCGCGCTCGGAACCGATACCGCCGGTTACTTCGCCAACGACGATGGCCTCGCCGCCGAGCTGGAGCGGGCTGCCGGTGACACCGGCGAGCCGATCTGGCGGATGCCGCTGGAGCACCGGTACGCCAAGCAGCTGGAATCCCCGGCGGCCGACGCGCGCAACGACCCGGGCACCCCCGGAGCGATCACGGCGGCGCTGTTCCTGCAGCCGTTCGTCGGCGACGTCGCCTGGGCGCACCTGGACATCGCGGGGCCGGCCCGGGCCACCGCCGACGGCCCGCTGCTCTGCCGCGGCGCCACCGGCTTCGGCACCCGGCTGCTGGCTCGCTACCTGGAGACCGCGGCGAGCTGAGGCGGCCGGGCGGCCGGTTCGGTCAGCACAGCCGTTCGGTCAGCACAGCGATTCGTACAGCTGGACGGTCCGGGCCGCGATGGCGTCCCAGCCGTACTCGGTGACCGCCCGTTCCCGCCCGGCCAGCCCCATCGCCCGCAGCCGGTCCGGGTCACCGATCACCGAGTTGACGGCCGCGGCGAAGGCGGCCTCGAACTGCTCCGGCCGCGCGGCGTCATAGTCCACCAGCAGGCCGGTCTCACCCTCGACCACCACGTCCGGGATGCCGCCGACCCGGGAGGCCACCACGGCGGTCTCGCACGCCATCGCCTCGAGGTTGACGATGCCCTGCGGCTCGTAGATCGACGGGCAGAGGAAGAGGTCGGCGGCGGTGAGCAACTGCAGCAGCTCATCGCGCGGCAGCATCTCCTGGATCCAGACGACGCCCTCGCGGCCGGCCTGCAACCGCTGGAAGGCCGTGCTGATCTCGGCGGCCAGCTCAGGGGTGTCCGGCGCGCCGGCGCACAGTGCCACCTGCACGCCGGGGACGAAGTCGGCGGCCGCCGCCACCAGGTGCGCGACACCCTTCTGCCGGGTGATCCGGCCCACGAACAGTGCGATCGGCCGGCTGGGATCGAGCCCGTACCGCTGCAGCACGTCCCGGCCGGACACCGGGGAGTAGAGCTCGGTGTCGATCCCGTTGGGGATCACGTGCACCCGGGACTCCGCCAGCGCCGGGTAGGCCGTGAGGATGTCCGCGCGCATCCCGGTGCTGACCGCGACCACCGCCGCCGCGGCCTCGTAGGCGCTGCGCTCGGCCCAGCTGGAGATCCGGTAACCACCACCGAGCTGCTCGGCCTTCCACGGCCGCAGCGGCTCCAGCGAGTGCGCGGTCACCACGTGCGGGATGTCGTACATCATCGAGGCCAGGTAACCGGCCAGGTTGGCGTACCAGGTGTGCGAATGCACCACGTCGGCGACCGACCGGCCGCCAGACATCAGACCCGCGGTCATCTCCAGGTCCACGCCGAGGGTGGCCAGCGCCGGATTCGCCCCGGCAAGCCCCGGTGGCGTCCGGTAGGCATGCACGCCGGGCTCGTCGCGGTCGGCTCCGAAGCAGTGCACCTCGACGTCGATCAGCTTGCGCAGCTCTCGCGCCAGGAATTCGATGTGGACGCCGGCGCCGCCGTAGACCTCGGGCGGGTACTCACGGCTGATCAGTGCTGCGCGCATGCCTAGCACGCTATCGCCTGCTCGCGTCTGCCCGACGGCGAGGTGTGACGCCGATGACAATGCGGTTAGGGTGGCTGTATGGCTGCAGGCGTCCGGGTACTCGGCATCGTGCTGGCCGGCGGTGAGGGAAAGCGATTGTGGCCCCTCACCGCGGACCGGGCGAAGCCGGCGGTGCCCTTCGGGGGAAACTATCGGCTGATCGACTTCGTGTTGTCGAACATGGTGAATGCGGGCTTTCTACGGATCTGCGTGCTGACCCAGTACAAGTCGCACTCGCTGGACCGGCATGTCACCCAGACCTGGCGGATGTCGCAGTTGCTGGGCAACTACGTCACGCCGGTGCCCGCCCAGCAACGCCTCGGGCCGCGCTGGTACACCGGCAGCGCCGACGCGATCCTGCAGTCGATGAACCTGATCACCGACGAGAAACCCACCCACATCGTGGTCTTCGGCGCGGACCACGTGTACCGGATGGATCCCAAGCAGATGCTGGACCGGCACATCGATTCCGGCTGCGGGGTCACCGTGGCCGGGATCCGGGTGCCACGCGAGCAGGCCGACCAGTTCGGTGTGATCGACGCCGACGCCAACGGCAAGGTGCTGCAGTTCCTGGAAAAGCCGGCCGACCCGCCCGGACTGCCCGATGACCCGGACGTCAGCTACGCCTCGATGGGCAACTACATCTTCAGCACCGACGCGCTGATCGAGGCGCTGCGGGCCGACGCGGAGGACCCGACGTCGGTGCACGACATGGGCGGCTCGATCATGCCGTGGATGGTGGAGCGGGGCCGGGCCTCGGTCTATGACTTCAACGACAACGACATTCCCGGCTCGGAGGAGCGCGATCGCGCCTACTGGCGCGATGTCGGGACCATGGATGCCTACTACGACGCCAACATGGACCTGGTCAGCGTCCATCCGATCTTCAACCTGTACAACCAGCAGTGGCCGATCTACACCTTCCACGAGCAGTTGCCACCGGCGAAGTTCGTCGACGGCGGCCTGGCCCAGGAATCGATCGTCGGCGCGGGCTCGATCATCTCCGGTTCCACGGTGCGCGGCAGCGTGCTGTCGCCCAACGTCAAGGTCCGCAACGGGGCCTACGTCGAGGGCTCGGTGATCATGGACAACGTGGTGATCGGTGAGGGCGCGGTGGTCCGTCGCGCCATCCTGGACAAGAACGTGGTGGTCGCGCCGGGCGCCCATATCGGGGTGGACCTCGATCACGACCGCGACCGCTACCACGTGTCCGAGAGCGGCGTGGTGGTGCTCGGCAAGGCTGCCCGAGCCGGTTTCTGACCGGCACGAGCGGGCCGGTGGAACGGGCAGGGGCCAGCACTGTCTCCCGGACCCGGTCACGGTTGAGTTTCGTAGCGGAGGGTTCCTGTTCGCCGGGTTCACCGCTAGGCCTAGAGTCGCGCCCAACCATGCCCGTGAATGCGTATCGAAGAGAGAAGTGAGAATGCGCCGTTCTATCGTCGTCTTCGCCGGCCTCGCCGTCACCGGCTCACTGGCCCTGGCCGGGTGCGCCAAGAACACTCCCAAGAGCAGCACGCCGACCACATCGGCGACGGTCGGCGCCGTCAGCAAGGACCAGGCCGCCGCCGACCTGCTGCCCGCCGCGATCAAGTCCTCGGGCAAGCTCGTCGTCGGCATCAACGTGCCCTACGCCCCGAACGAGTACAAGGACCCGTCCGGCAAGATCGTCGGCTGGGAGGTCGACCTGCTGAACGCGCTGGCCACCAAGCTCGGCGTCACGGCGACCCTGCAGGAGTCCGGCTTCGACAACATCATTCCCTCGGTCAAGGGTGGCAAGTTCAACCTCGGGATGTCCTCCTTCACCGACAACAAGACCCGCGAGGCCCAGGTCGACTTCGTCAACTACTACAGCGCCGGCATCCAGTGGGCGGCCCCGGCCGGCAAGACCGTCGACCCGGACAACGCCTGCGGCTTGAAGGTCGCCGTGCAGACGGGCACCACCGAAGAGACCGACGACCTGCCGGCCAAGAGCAAGGCCTGTACCAAGGCGGGCAAGAAGCCGATCACGATCATCAAGATCGACAGCCAGGACCAGGTCAACCAGTCCGTCATCCTCGGCCAGGCCGACGCCCTGGACGCCGACTCGCCGATCACCCAGTACGCCGTCAAGCAGTCCAAGGGCAAGCTGGTGCTGGCCGGCGACATCTACGGCGCCGCACCGTACGGCTTCGTGGTGAGCAAGGACGCCGGCACCCTCAAGCAGGCGATGCAGAAGGGACTCCAGTCGATGATCGACGACGGGACGTACAAGCAGGTCCTCGCCAAGTGGGGCGTCGAGGCCGGAGCCATCAGCCAGGCCACCGTCAACGGCGCGCAGAGCTGAGCCATGGCCGTCTCGCACTCCGGGACCGGTGAGGAGGCCGGCACCGGGTCCGCCGGCGGGCCGGTGGACAGCGGTCCCGAGCTGATCCAGGCGGTGCCGCTGCGGCGGCCCGGACGCTGGATCATGGCGGTGCTGGTGGTGCTGCTGCTGGGGCTGTTCCTCTACGGCGTGGCGACCAACCCTGCCTACGACTGGGGTACCTTCGGGCGCTACCTGTTCGACCAGCGGGTCAGCAAGGCCGCGGGGGTGACGCTGTCGCTGACTGCCCTGTCGATGTTCTTCGGGATCGTCCTCGGCGTGGTGCTGGCGGTGATGCGGCTGTCGCCCAACCCGGTCCTGAAGTACGTGAGCTTCGGCTGGCTGTGGTTCTTCCGGGGCACCCCGGTCTACGTGCAGCTGGTGTTCTGGGGCCTGCTGGTGGTGATCTACAAGCAGATCGACCTGGGCATCCCGTTCGTCCACCAGTTCGCCCACATCAAGACCCAGAACCTCCTCACCTACTACTGGCTGGCGGTGATCGGGTTGGCGCTGAACGAGTCGGCCTACATGGCCGAGATCGTCCGGGCCGGCCTCACCAGCGTGGACGAGGGGCAGGACGAGGCCGCCCGGGCGCTGGGCATGTCGTGGGGCCTGACGATGCGCCGGATCGTGTTGCCGCAGGCGATGCGCGTCATCATCCCGCCGACCGGCAACGAGCTGATCTCGATGCTCAAGACCACCTCGCTGGTGACCGCGGTGCCCTTGACCACCGAGCTGTACAGCCGGACCCGGGACCTGTCGGTGGAAACCTTCAACCCGATCCCGATGCTGCTGGTGGCCTCGGCCTGGTACCTGTTCTTCACCTCGATCCTGATGGTCGGGCAGTTCTACCTGGAGCGCTACTTCGCCCGCGGGGCCTCCCGCAAGATGTCGGTCAGGCAGCTGCAGGCGCTGGCGAATGCCCAGGCTGCCGGCAATCAGAAGGGCCTCATCTGATGGGCCAGCCGATGGTGCGCAGCGAGCTGGTGTGCAAGGACTTCGGCGCGCTGCGGGTGCTCAAAGGCATCTCGCTGACCGTCGGGCGCGGTGAGGTGATGTGCCTGGTCGGGCCGTCCGGCTCGGGAAAGTCCACCTTCCTGCGCTGCATCAACCACCTGGAGCAGGTGACCGCCGGCCGGCTCTGGGTCGACGGTGAGCTGGTCGGCTACCACGAGCGCGGCGGCAAGCTGCACGAGATGTCGGCCAAGGACGCCGCCCGCCAGCGCCGCGACATCGGGATGGTGTTCCAGAAGTTCAACCTGTTCCCGCACCTGACGGCGCTGGAGAACATCTCCGAGGCGCCGATCCGGGTGAAGAAGCAGAAAAAGGCCGAGGCGTCCGAGCGGGCCCGGGAGCTGCTGGACCAGGTAGGGCTGGGGGAGAAGGCCAAGGCCTATCCGGCCCAGCTGTCCGGTGGCCAGCAGCAGCGGGTCGCGATCGCCCGGGCGCTCGCGATGGATCCGAAGTTGATGCTCTTCGACGAGCCGACCTCGGCGCTGGACCCGGAACTGGTCGGCGAGGTGCTGGACGTGATGAAGGAGCTCGCCCGCGGCGGCATGACCATGATCGTGGTGACCCACGAGATGGGCTTCGCCCGGGAGGTCGCGGACGCGCTGGTGTTCATGGATGGCGGGGTCGTGGTGGAGTCGGGCGAGCCACGCGAGGTGCTGTCCAATCCGAAGCACGACCGCACCAAGGCGTTCCTGTCCAAGGTCCTGTGATCGCGAGCGCCTGCCCCCGGGGCACCGGCCGATGACCGAGGTCGGCTGGGACGCCGATCCCGACGTGGCCGGCTGGCGCGGGCTGGCGAGGTTGGGCGAGGACCTGCGGGCCGACGTGTGCGTGGTCGGCCTCGGCGGCAGCGGGCTGGCCGCGATCGGTGAGGTGCTGCGGCGCGGGCTGTCGGTGATCGGCGTGGACGCCGGCCGGGTGGCGGCCGGCGCGGCCGGGCGCAACGGCGGGTTCCTGCTGGCCGGGCCGGCCACCGGCATCCACCGGGCCGCGGCCCGCTGGGGGCCGGACGCGGCGCTGGAGCTCTACCACCAGACGCTGGCCGAGATCACCGATCTCGCCGGCCTGCTCGGCCCGGAGGTGGTCCGGCGGGTTGGCTCGCTGCGCATCGCCGGGCTGCCCGGTGAGCCGGTGGCGGAGTCCGAAGCGGCGGATCGCGAGGCGGAGCTCGCCGATTGCGACCAGCAGTACGACTTCCTGCGCGAACACGGCATCGAGGTCCGCCGCTACGACGGCGAGCTGGGCACCGGGCTGTTCCTGCCCGAGGACGCGGCGATGAACCCGGCTCGCCGGGCGCTGGGGCTGGCCACCCGGTATTCCAGCGAGTCCAGTGGCGCCCGGTTGTTCGAGAACAGCCCCGTCACCGCGATCGGGACCGGCCGGGTGCGGACTCCGGGTGGCGTGGTGTCGGCCGGGCTGGTGGTGGTCGCGGTGGACGGCCGGCTGGAGGTGCTGCTGCCCGAACTCACCGGCCGGGTGCGCACCGCGCGGCTGCAGATGCTGGCCACCGAACCGGTCCGGGCCGGCCGGTTGCCGTGCCCGGTGTACGGGCGGTGGGGCTATGACTACGCCCAGCAGGACCAGGCCGGCCGGCTGTTCGTGGGCGGCGGCCGGGACCGGTTCGCCGAGCAGGAATGGACACCGCACGCGGACCCGACCGAGGGCGTGCAGGCCTGGATCGAGCAGGTCGCGGCCCGGTTCGCCGGCGGTCCGGTGCGGGTGAGCCACCGGTGGGCGGCCTCGGTGGGCTTCACCGAGGACGGCCGGGCGGTGGTGACCGAGGCCCGTCCCGGAGTGATCGCCTGTGGCGGCTACAGCGGCACCGGCAACCTGGTCGGCCCGGTCGCGGCCCGGGCCGCGGTGGCGCTGGGGCTGGACGGCACCGCCCCGGCGGCCTGCTTCAGCAGCTGAGACCCGGCTCAGGTCTGCGTACTTGCGGCGGCCTGGATCGCGGCCAGCGCGGCGCCGATCAGGCTGTTCGGCGCGGCCGCCCGGTGCAGGGCCAGCACCGCCCGCCGCGGTGGGCGCCCCGCCAGCGGCGTCGGCAGCACGCCCTCGGTGTCGCTGATTCCCAGCCCCGGCACCAGTGCCACGCCGAGACCGGCGCCGACCAGGCCGCGCACCACGGAGTAGTCGTTGCTGCGAAAGCTGATCCGGGGCACGAAGCCGGCCCGGGCCGCCAGCCGGTCGAGGTTCAGCGCGCCGGGGGAGTCGGCCAGCGGCGCGACCCACCGCTCACCGGCCAGCGCGGCCAGCCGGAGCGGGCCGGTGCCGGCCAGCCGGTGTCCGGCCGGCAGCAGCACCGACAGCGGCTCGCGCAGCAGCTGGGTCTCGACCAGGCGGGCCGGCCAGCCAGCCGGCACCGTGTCATAGCGGTAGGCCAGGGCCAGGTCGAGTTCACCGGAGAGCAGCCGGGGCAGCAGCTCGTCCAGTTCGCCCTCGTCCACCTCGATCTCGACGCCCGGACGCTGCTGCCGCAGGGTGGCCAGGGCGCCGGGCAGCAGCCTGGCCGAGGCGGTCGGGAAGCTGCCGATCCGCAGCTGCCCGGTCTCGCCACGGGCGATCGCGGCGACCTCCCGGTCGAGGGCGGCGAGCAGGGCCAGCACCTCGGCGGCTCGTTCGGCGAGCAGTTCGGCGTGCGGGGTGGGCCGGACGCTGTGCGCGCTGCGCTCGAACAGCACCAGGCCGCTCGCCCGTTCCAGCGCCGACATCTGCTGGGAGACCGCCGAGGGGGTGTAGCGCAGTTCGGTCGCCGCCGCGGCGTAGGAGCCGGTGGCCAGCACGGTGCGCAGGGTCTGCAGCTGATGCGGGGCAAGCATCAGCAAAGCTTAGGCTTGCCCCGCTCCAGGTGGTGACTGGCTGGTCTGGGCGTCTGTCGGAGGAGGGGCTACCGGACCATCCAGGACAGCACCGGGGTTGCCTGCAGCGACACGATCAGGCACATCCCGGCCAGCAGCAGCAGGCTCCAGCCGAACATCCGCCGGAACAGGTCGCCCTCCCGGCCGCTGAGCCCCACCGCGCCGGCCGAGATCGTCAGGTTCTGCAGCGAGATCATCTTGCCGACCACGCCACCGGAGGCGTTCGCAGCCGACAGCAGCGTGGCATCCAGCCCGGTCTTTCCGGCCGCCGAGACCTGGAGCGCTCCGAACAGCGAGTTCGACGAGGTGTCCGAACCGGTCAGCGCGACGCCGAGCCAGCCGAGGACCGGCGACAGGACCGCGAACAGGCCACCCGCGCCGGCCATCCAGTTGCCGAGGGTGGCGGCCTGCCCGCTGGCGTTCATGACGAAGGACAGCGCGAGCAGCGCCGTGACACACAGGATCGCCCAGCGGAGCTGGGCCACGGCGCGAGCATAGGCGCGCAGCGCCACCGCGGGACGGACCCGCAGCACCACCATGGTCAGCAGCCCGGCCAGGAACAGCAGCGACCCCGGTGCCGTCAGCAGGTTGAGCTTGAAGGTCGGCAGCGTCGAATGCTTGCCCGACGCCGTCAGCAGGTGCAGGCCCGGCCAGCTGAAGATGGTGGTGGCCGAGTCCAGGGCGCGGGTGACGGGCCGCCACTGCGACAGCGTGAACATCGCCACGATGGCCGCGTACGGCGCGTAGGCACGCAGGATGTCCGCTCGGCTGTCGACCCGCTCAGCGGTGGCTGCCGGCTTGCCCGCCGTGGCGGCGCCTGCGGTACCTGCGCGATCGATCGCCGAGCCGCCCGGAGCTGAGCGGCCGGCCGCTGAGCTGCCTGGACCCGAGCCGCCTGGACCCGAGCCGCTGGCAGCCGA
>NZ_DASVQG010000163.1:0-17741 GCF_036389215.1 Jatrophihabitans sp. | reverse complement strand
CTGGTCATCGATCGGCGCTGTTCGGCGTTGTCCTGCTTACTCGTCTGGTCACGCGGGCTCCCAGGTGAGTGATCCGCCCTGGTTCGCAGCACGCTCGGCTAGGCCGGAGCCGCTAGCGGCACTCGGTCGAGTACGGGCTGGAGTGCTCGATTACCCGATCGCCCACGATCGTCGTGTGGACGGTCCATGTGGCGCTGAAGGTGAGCAACGTGCCTATGAACCTGAAATGGTAGGTAATCGTTTGGTAGTTCCCGGAGGGGCCGCTGTCGCTCACGTCGATCCTGGCACCAGCGACACGGTATACGTCGCCAGTCAGCTGGCCGTAGCCCACCGAACCACTCCAGTTGTCCACCGATACATAGTGTGTGACGCCCTTGGCATCGACGACAGCATGTATTTGGGCGGCATGCTTCGGAGTGAAGTCGACGTAGTCGTACAACTCCTCACCAGCGCAGTACACGAAGTACCGGAGTGGATCACCCTGCACCGGTGTGGCGGCGGTGGGCTGCGCGGACAAGACCAGAGCGGTGACAAGCGAGGCCAGAACTCCGACGAGGCGGGATGGACGCAGCATGTGGGACCTCATTCCGGACGAGCACCGCTGCCGTCGGGCAGCGGCGAACCGCTACATCATTGGCATGATCTACCTATCGAAAGTGGACGTCCAGACTTCGCGGCGCGACCATGGCATCGCCTAAGTCACGTAACCGAGGGGCCGATTCAGTTGTGAGACCAAGGGGTTCTGACTGATTGGCTGATCAAGGCGGACACGCTCATCGCGTCTCGGCAACCGCTCGGCTGATGGGAGCGGCTGCCGAGTGTCAGGTGTTGGGCCAGCGCCTCGACAGCGGCGACGGCGTCCAGTCCGGCCAACCGACCGTCCCGATGGCGGTGCCGCCGGCCAACTGGGCAACGATGCGTGGTCCGGCGAACGTCGAGTTGTCGTACCCGGTTGCCGCGTCGGCCGTCGTCATTGCCGCGGCTACCAGCGGCCACAGCCGTTGGTAGCGCTGGCGGATCTTGGTCTCGGGCACCGGGTGGCCACCGGCGGCGACCCGGTGCGCGACGCGTTCGACGGTGAGGTCCAGCGGCACCAGCAGCACGTGGAGGAAGACGACGTATCCGCCCACGTGGGCGGCGTCGATGAGTTCAAGCTTGGAGTGGTGGGAAAAGACCGTTTCCGCGATGAACGACAGGCCGGTGCCGATGAGCGCCGCACGGGTCGCGGCGGCAACCTCAGCGGCCTGGTACGCGTGCTCCTGCTCATTGCTGGGCCATCGTTGGGCGGCGATCTCATCGGCATTGACGAACGGCACGGTCGACGGCAGGGACTTCGCGAGCGTCATGCGGACGAAGGTCGACTTGCCCGCGCCGTTGGGTCCGACGACGAGATCAAGCCGGCGCATGGGCTACGCGTGCCGCTGCGTGGGACACAGCACCTCGCCGGCGAGCGAGACCTCGGTCGCTCACGTGCGGAGCGACAGCACTGTGGTGGTGCCGTCAGGATGGTGCTGGACGAGCCGGCCGTCGTCGTCGAGGGCGACGGTGGTGATCCCCTCGGCGGCCAGCGCGGCGCCGTAGTGGGTGACCGCGAGGTTCTCCTCGATGGCCGCGGCGACCTCGGCATTGAAGGCGACGCCCTCCTCAGCCGTCAGCGCCGCCAGCGGCAGTTCCCCGGCAAGGGCGGCCTCGACGCGGTGGCGCGCCGCCGACTCGTAGCTGGTGACGGCTCTCCCGACGCGCGCCCAGTGGTCGAGCTGCTGCTTGGCCGAGCGGGATTGCCGAGCGCCCTCGGCAGCGGCTGCGTCGAACAGGTCGGCGGCGAACCGGGTGACCCGGTCCTGGGTGTCGGCCATGCCCATCACCTCGGGTAGTACGTCGACAAGTGCGTGTAGCAGATTGCTACAACCATAGCAGGACGAGATCGGTTCCGCGCGCACGCGACGGCGCCCCGAAGGCTCAAGCTCCGGGGCGCCGAGGCGTGTCGAGAAGACGTTGACGGTCAGAACCGGGTGTGGAACCACGAGTCCTTGCCGGCCGTTCCGAAGGCCGCTATGGACGTCGAGTCACCCAAGGCTCCCCAGCTGCCGCTGTTGAAGTAGCCGAGCGAGACCAGGCCGGGGTAGCTGCGGATCTGGCTCGGGATGGCCTTGAACCAGTCCGGCCGGCGTGGGTCGGCGATGCAGCCGTACTCGCCCAGGCCCATCGGCAGCTTCTTGGCGGTCGTGTCGACCGGGTCCAGCAGGCCGCCCCGGATGGCGTTATAGAACGGCGCCACCATCTGGCCGAAGCTGTGCCAGTCGGTCGCCTTGTGGTTGTAGGGGTCCCACATGATGATGTTCACGTAGTTGGGCCCGGGCCAGAGCTGCTGCAGCGACCACGCCTTGCTGGGGTCGGACGCGGTCCACCCCGACATGGTCCACGCCCACACCACGTTCGTGACGCCCCGCGCGCGGAACCGGTCGACGATGTGGCGGTAGGCCGCCGCGTAGTCGGTCCGGGTGCCGGCAGCCGCCCGGATCTTGGCTGTGCCGCCGATGTCGGGACGGTCGTCGGTCTCGGGATCGATGTCGACGATGAACTTGTACGACGGGGTGGCCTTGACCTTGGTGGCCACCGCGTCGAGGTAACGGTCGAGCGAGCCGCTGTTGACCTGCCGGTAGGTCCAGGTCTTCTGAGCGGCGCCGCTGCGATCAACCGACGACGCCCCGGGTGCCGGCTGCAGGGCCGAGTCGTAGCTGCCGTCGTAGGACACCAGCTCCCAGCCGATGTGGATGATCCGGCCCGCGGCGGCCTGAGAGAGCATCGCCGATGTCGGCCACATGTTGTTGGTGGCGTCGAAGTCCTTGAAGTAATGGATCAGGTCGAACTTTCGCCCGATCTTGCTCTCCATGGTGCTGGGGTCCGCGCCGCCTGCCCCGTAGTAGCCGAACAGCGCACCGGTGCCCTGCGCCGGCAGCACCCCGGACGTCGTGGTGCTGGCAGCGGGCTCTGTCGTGGTGAGCGGCACGACGCTGACGTCGTCGACGAGGAAGGACCGGCCGGCGCCGAGGTCCCAGGCCAGCGCGTTCACGTCGATGCTGTCCCCGCTGCGGGGGGCCACCAGGTCCACCGTGATCTTGTGCCAGAGCGTGTCGGTGGCCGCGTAGTAGCCCTGCTTGCTCGCTGCCAGCGCGTTGCTGGTGTTGAACTCGAGCAGGCGCAGCACCAGCGAGGTGTTGGACTGGCTCGCGCGCAGCCAGGCCGTTGCCCGGTAGGTCCGGCCCGCGGTCGTGCTGGGAACGCTGTTCGGCGCGTCGTTCAGGACCGTGGTGGCCGTGCTGGCCGCGGTGTTGGACACCCGAGCGGCGTAGCTGCCGGTGTGCCCGCCCGAGACCCGGGCCAGTGCTACCGGGGCTGAACCGTCGTCCTTCGGGGTGGCGATCCAGCCGCTGGTGCCTGTCTCGAACGTTCCGTTCGAGACCTCCTCGACCGCGGCGACGGTCGGTGACAGGGCGACGCTGGCGATGACGGCCGTCAGGCAGGTCAGCACGGCCAGGCCGGGGCGAAGGCCCCGGCTCCTCCAGCCCGCTCTGGACGTCGTGGACGCGGCGTGCCGGCCGGTGCCTGGATCAGCCTGGTGTGCGGGCCTGTGCACTGCCGTGCGGGCATGACGGAGCAAGGGGAATCCTCTCCTCACGCCTGCGGGGTGAGCTGTCGGGTTCGGGCGGGAGGTGCCCGGCCGCGGTTACGCGGCTTAACCCCTAGGTCGCGCGAGCGACCGTTACGGTGGTTCCCCCACTCCTGCCGAGCGGTTCTGAAGAGGTGGTCACGGGCGGGGCAGGATTCGGCGAGCCGCGCGGACAGCGCACCCCTCTGGGCGCGCGCGTCCCTCAACCTAAGGGTTCCGGCAGCGGGACGGCAAGCGGCGCACCGGCAACTTGACCAGACGTAGAGGTACCTACGAGGCGATCACAGCGCCCCGCTAGCCCCTACACAATTGCCTGGCATCCTCGGCCTGACCGGTCGCGGCGTTGACGACCACCAGGTAGAGGCAGTGCAAGTCGTCACTCGACGCTGCGGGTTGGGAACCCCGGTCAGCTCGGCCCGTCCGCCAGGGCTTACTCCCCTGCCAGATCACGATCCAGGCGGGATGCGACGGGTAGGTGTCCTGCCCCGGGTAACCGATGGAGATCGAACGCAGCGTCACCGTGGGAGTGCCGGGTTGGTAGGCGGCGTTGAAACCTATCCTCATCGCCGCTTCCACAGCGGCGGTGGCGTCGATCGCGGGTACATAGGCGGGATCTATCGGCCGCGATACCAGTCCTGAGTCATACGTTATGGCCGATGGCTCATCCGGCGTAGCGAACGGACCAGCGGCGAACGGATCAGCGGCGAGCACTGGCCGGCGCTCAGGTGCCGCAGAACGTCACGTAGCCGCCGAAGTCCTCCGGCGCGGGTGCGGCGTAGCGCTCCAGACCCGGGCGCTCGTCGAAGGGCGCGGTCACCGCGTCGACCAGCCGACCCAGCGGACCGAGATCCCCGCCGACCGCGGCGCTGAGAGCCTCCTCGACGAGGTGGTTGCGCGGGATGTACACGGGGTTCACCCGGTCCATGGCACGCCCGTCCGGCGCGAAGGCCCGCCAGCGCCGCAGCCAGCCGTCGACGGCGGCGAGGTCGAGGACCAGACCGCGCACGGCTTCGGCGTCGCCCCTGGCCGCCGAGCCGAGGCCCCGGAAGAACGACGTGTAGTCGACGTGGTTGGCCTGCAGCAGCGCCAGCAGCTCCTCGACCAGCGAGGTGGCCTCGGCGTCGTCGACATCGTCCGGCAGGCCCAGCTTGGCGCGCATGCCGGCCGACCACGCGGCGGCGTACCGCTCACGGAACCGCCCGAGCGCCTCCATCGCGAGGGCGATCGACTGCTCCTCGTCCTCGGCGAACAGCGGCAGCAGCGTCTCGGCCAGCCGGGCCAGGTTCCACTCCGCGGCCAGCGGCTGGTTGCTGTAGGCGTAGCGCCCGCCCGCGTCGATCGAGCTGAACACGGTGGCGGGGTCGAAGGCGTCCAGGAAGGCGCACGGGCCGTAGTCGATGGTCTCGCCGGAGATCGTCATGTTGTCGGTGTTCATGACGCCGTGGACGAACCCGGCCAGCATCCACCGGGCCACCAGCGACGACTGGGCGGCGATCACGGCCTCGAACAGGGCGAGGTAGCGGTGCGGGGCGTCTGCGGCGCCGGGATGGTGCCGGGTGATCGCGTGGTCGGCCAGCCGGCGCAGCAGTCCGGTGTCCCCGGTCGCGGCGGCGTACTGGAAGCTGCCCACCCGCAGGTGGCTGCTGGCGACCCTCGCCAGCACCGCGCCCGGCAACACGGTCTCGCGCCGCACCCCGCGCCCGGTCGCCACCACGGCCAGCGAGCGGGTCGTCGGGATGCCGAGCGCGTGCATCGCCTCGCTGATGACGTACTCGCGCAGCATCGGGCCCACCGCGGCCAGCCCGTCACCGCCGCGCGCGAACGGCGTCCGCCCGGACCCCTTCAGGTGCAGGTCGAGACGCCGCCCGTCGGCAGTGACCACCTCGCCCAGCAGCAGCGCCCGCCCGTCACCCAGGCGCGGCACGAACCCGCCGAACTGGTGCCCGGAGTACGCCTGCGCCACCGGAGTGGCCCCGCCGGGCACCAGGTTGCCCACCAGGAACCGCGCGCCCTCGGGGCTGCGCAACCAGTCCGGAGCCAGGCCCAGCTCGGTGGCGAGGGGCTCGTTGAGCACCAGCAGCTTCGGGTCGGGAACCGACGCGGCCTGCCAGGCAACGGCCAGCTCGCCCAGCTCGCGGGCGAACCGGTCATCGAGTGTGACCGTGGGCACGGGTGCAACGCTCATCTATCCAAGGCTACCTGCGGTTCGTGCCAAGCTCCGGTGTCGGTGACCTAGGCTCCGGCGTCGGGCGCGATGTGGAAGACGCCGATGGTCGCGAGGACGGCCGCCTCGACCTCGGCCTTCTCGATACCGAGGTTCGCCAGCGGGCCCGAGCCGGCTTCGTGCTCCAGCAGGGCGAGCAGGATGTGCTCGGTGCCGACGTAGTTGTGCCCCAGCCGGAGCGCTTCGCGGAAGGTCAGCGCCAGCGCCTTGCCCGCGTCCGTGCCGTACGGGATGAGGTCGGGCACCTCGGCAGCCGCCGGCGGCAGCGCCGCGGTCACCGCGGTCCGGACGGCCTCCGGTTCGACGCCCTGAGCCTTGAGGACCACAGCCGCGACCGCCTTGGGCTCGGTGAGCAGCCCCAGGATGAGGTGCTCGGTCAGGATCGTGTCGTTGCCCGCGGCCCGCGCCTCGTTCTGGGCAGCCATCACGACGTTCCTGGCCCGTTGGGTGAACCGGCTGAACCCCTGGCTCGCATCGAGGTCCGGGGCGGCGGCCTTGGGCACGAAGCGCTTCTGCGCGGCCTGCTTGGTGACCCCCATGCTGCGGCCGATGTCGGTCCAGGAAGCACCGGATCGTCGAGCCTGGTCGACGAAATGGCCGATCAGGTGGTCGGCCACCTCGTCGATGTGCTGCGCGGCCAGCACGGCGTCGGCCAGTTGATCGAGCGGTTCGGAATGCACCTTCTTGATGGCGGCGATCAGGTCGTCGAGCCGGACTGTGCCCGCCAGCTGCGTTGGTTCCACCATGCCGACAACCTAGGTTGACGCAGGATCGGCGTCAACCTCGGGTTGTCGATCGAGCTGTAGCCGCGCGGGCGATCGTGGGCGTTGACAGTGGCTTGTGCCAGAGTGGCGGCATGGCGGGAGAGGAGTTCCGGGCAACGCTGCGCGGTAGCGAAGCCACCTTGGGCGTGGTCCGTGCCAGCGACATCGCCCGCCTGTTCACCGGCTTGGAATCCGCGGTCGCGGCAGCGGCCTACGCCGCCCTGGGAAAGCCGCGCAGAGGTTCGACGGGGCGTCACCGGGCCGCCGTCGAGGCGGCCTCGCGTCTCCACTTCCAGAACGTGGAGCCCGGCGGTGTGGTAGCCGTACTCCGACTCCCCCAGCTCGCCGAGGTCACCGACGGCACCTTCGACGTCGAGGTGGACGACCTCGCCGGAGCGGCGTTCGACCGCCTGGTCGCGTCCTTCGCCGAGCCTGACCACCACGTCGACGCCGGCATCGCCAAGGCGCTTGCCGACCTCGGCCAGGAGCTCGGCATCGGCGAGCGGCACGACGAGCTGCTGTTGACCAGTCCGCGGTCCCCTGTGGTGGGCCGCCTCGATGCCAGCGCCAAGGACCGGATGCGCCGACTGGCTGACGCACCCCTGGGGCACCAGCCGGACGTCATCGTGGGCACCCTGCATGAGGCCGACTTCGACCGTCGCACCGCTCGGCTGCACGCGACAACGGGCGAGACGGTGACCGTCGAGTTCCCTGCCGAGCTGGATGACGAGATCCAGGAGGCCCTTCGCGCGCAAGCCGCCTTCGAAGGCATCATCAGCTTCGACCCGGCCACGGCGATCGTGCGGCGGGTGGAGTTGCGGCGCATCAGCGTCTCCGAGCCGCTCCCCTTCGACACCTCCGCGTTCTGGGTGACCACGTCCGTCGAGGATCTCGCGCACGAGCAGGGGGATCGAGCCGGCCACCTTCGAGGCCCCGTTCGCCCAGTGGAACGAGCGGGAACTCGCTGACATCGCCGGCGCCCTGGCGGATCTGGACGCATGAACCCGGACGACGTACCGGCCGGCCCGCTGTTGATCGACACCGACGTCGCCAGCTGGCTGCTGACCGGCGCTTCCCAGGCCGAGCCGTGGCTGCCGCTACTTCGGGGACACCTCTTGACGCTGTCGTTCGCGACTCTCGGGGAGCTTCTCGCCCTGCCCCTCTCCCGGGGCTGGGACTCCACGCGGATCTCCGCGTGGAGCGACACCGTTCGGCGCAACTTCGTCGTGCTGCCCTTCGACGCGACGATCACCGGGCAATGGACCGCACTGCACGTTCGTTACCGGGGGCACCTGCGACGAGGTGGAGCGAACGACCTGTGGATCGCGGCGTCGGCACTGGCGGCGGACCCGGCGCTGCCGCTGGCAACGAACAACCTGAGCGACTTCACCAGGGTCGCCGCCGACTATCCGCTGCGCCTGATCCATCCCGACCTGTAGTCCGGGCTCCGGCGTGGTGCCTTGTTACGAGCCGGTCTGGTCACGAGCCGGCAGGCCCGACCAGGGCGGTGGCTCGATCGGCAAGGGCAGCGAGCACGTCGGCGTGAGCCGGGCCGGTACTGACGCCCAGGGCCAGCGCGCCGTCACCGATCTGCAGTTCGAAGGTGAAGAAGCGGCAGCACTCGGTCTCGCGGGCAGCCAGGCCGGCGGCCGTCGCCGCCACCTCGGGACCACCGGTCAATGCCAGCCAGAGGTGCGTGGCGTCTACCCGCCGCACCTGGCGGACGTGCCGCGCGAACAGGTCGTCGAATTCCGCCAGCCGCAACGGCTGCTCGGTCGTGGGCAAGGTGCACGTGGACGGTGCCCAGCTGAGGTCGATTCCGCGCGTCTGCATGCCTTGACCGTATTCCTCTACACGCGTGCCGGTTGCAAGTCCGACTCTGTCGTCTGACCCTGTCGCCCATGGCAATGGTGGGATGGGGCGTGACTATTCCCCGGATGCATGCAGATGAGGTCGAGGTCGATCGCGACCTCGTCCGCAACCTGCTGGCCGAGCAGGCGCCCCAGTGGGCACGGCTCCCGCTCAGCCGGTTGCCCACCTGGGGAACCGACCACGTGATCTACCGGCTGGGCGATGAGCTGTCCGTGCGGCTGCCCAAGATCGGCTGGGCGGCGTCCCAGGGCGAGAAGGAACAGCGGTGGCTGCCACTGATCGCCGCGCAGGTGGCGGTCGAGGTTCCGGTACCGCTGTTCCTCGGACGGCCGCAAGGGCGCTACCCCTACCGCTGGTACGTCTCGCCCTGGCTCGCCGGCGAGAACCCTCGGCCGGGGGGCGAGCTGAGCGTGCTCGCCGGTGACCTGGCCGCCTTCGTGCTCGACCTGCAACGCCTGGAGCCATCAGGCGCACCTCGGCCGGCGGGCGGCGACCGAGGAGGACCGCTGCCCGAGGCCGACACCGCGACCCGGGAGCCTGCCGAGCAGTTGCGCGGCCGGACCGACGTTGACGCCCTGCTTGCTGTCTGGCAGGCGGGGGTGGCCGCGCCGGGCTGGGACGGGCCGCCACGCTGGGTGCATGGCGACCTGATGGAGGGCAACCTGCTGGTTCGGGGTGGCCGGCTGGCCGCGGTCATCGACTGGGGCAGCTGCAAGGCCGGTGACCCGGCCATCGACCTGATCGCGGCCTGGAGCTTGTTCGACGGGCCGAGCCGGCAGGTCTTTCGCCGGCGTCTCGGCTTCGTGGACGAGCCGATGTGGCTGCGCGGCAGAGCATGGGCCGTCTCCGCCGCCGTCCAGGCACTGCCGTACTACCGCGACACCAACCCCGACATCGTCGCTCGGTCCTGGCGGGTGGTGAAGGCCGTGCTCGCCGACCTCGACTAGGACGACGACCCGCGGGAGGCTCGCGAGGTCCTGTCACAAGATGGGTTGGGGTGACAAGCCCGAGTGGACGTCCGGGCCGCTACAGGTCCAGAACCCGGCGCAGGCCGCGATCAACCTCACGCAGCAGGGCGAGCGGCACGAACCCGGCTTGTTCGGTGAGGTCCGTCTTGGTGAGGGTCACCACCGCGGTGACAGTCACGACAGAGTCGCGCGGCAAACCGGTTGCCTGCGCGGGCAGGAATACGTTGCCGGGCATTGACGCCAAGTCGGTATTGGACGTGACAACCACGGCCAGCACCGTCGCCAACCGGCTCGCGTTATAAGTGTCTGCCGATATCACCAGCACCGGGCGGCGCTTGGCTGGGCGAGATCCGACCGGCGCCCCCAGGTCTGCCCAGTAGATGCGACCCCGTGTAATCACCACTCAGGTGTCGCATCCAAGACCCGTCGCCCCGCAGCGACAGCCTCCTCGGCAGTGTCGTCACGCCCATTCAGCGCGGCGACTGCTTGGTCGATCTGATGGGTCAACGACTGCTCGTCCAGCTCGTCCAGGTAGCGGGCGGCCGCGCGGGCGAAGAATTCCGACCGGCTCATGCCTAGATCGCGGGCCCGCCGCGACGCTCTTTCGAAAGTCTCATCAGGTATGGAGATAGCAGTCTTCACCCGGTGAGTATAACCGGGTATTACCACGGACTCGAACGGGTTGTCCGGCTGACTTATCGCCACCGGTCGAGCGTCAGCGGAGCAGCTTCGCGGCGACCTCGCCGATCGCCTGGTCGAGGATCTCGACGCCGAGCGCAATCTCCTCCTCGGTGCTGGTCAGCGGCGGCGCGATCCGGAAGGTGCCGCCCATGCCCGGCAGCTGCACCACGTTCATGTGCAGTCCCAGCTCCAGGCACCGCGCGGTCACCAGGGCGCCCAGCTCGTCCGAACCGGCCTTGGTGTCGCGGTCCATCACCAGCTCGACACCCTGCAGCAGCCCGCGCCCCCGGACATCACCCACCACGACATGCCGCTCCTGCACGGCCAGCAGTCCGTCCCGCAGCACCGCGCCGAGCTTGCGGGCCCGCTCGTCCAGCTGCTCCCGTTCGAGCACGTCCAGCACCGTGTTGCCGACCGCGGCGACCAGCGGGTCCGAGACATGCGTGGTGTAGAACAGGAAACCGCGCCGGTGGGCCTCCTCCTCGATGGCTGCCGTGGTCACCACCGCCGCCAGCGGCAGCCCCGCGCCCAGGGTCTTGGACAGCGTGATGATGTCGGGGACGACCCCGTCGCGCTCGAAGGCGTACCAGGTGCCGGTGCGGCACAGCCCGGTCTGCGCCTCGTCCAGGATCAGCAGCATCCCGCGCTCCTCGCACTTGCGCTTCAGCGCGGCGAGGTAGCCGACCGGCGGCTCGATCACCCCACCGGAGCTGAGGATCGGCTCCACCAGGCAGGCGGCGAGGCTGCCCACCGACTGGGCGTCGATCAGGGCGAAGGACCAGTCCAGCTGCTTCTGCCAGTCGAAGGTGCCGTCGGCGGTGACGAAGTCCGGGCGGTAGCTGTTCGGGGTCGGGATCGCCAGCTGGCCCACCGTGGGGCCGTAACCGCTACGTCCGGCGCTGTAGGTGGCGCCCGCCGCGCCTGCGGTCATTCCGTGCCAGGAACCGGCGAACGACACGATCTCGTGCTTGCCGGTGACCAGCTTGGCCATCCGCAGCGCCGCCTCGTTCGACTCTGCCCCGGTGGTCAGCAGCAACGTCTTGGTCAGCGGTGCCGGCAGCGACTCGGCCAGCCGGCGCGCGAGCTCCACCACCGGGCGCGACAGCATGCCGCTGAACAGGTGATCGAGCATGCCGATCTGCCGGCGCACGGTGGCGACGATGTCGGGATGGGAGTGGCCGAGGATCGCGCTCATCTGCCCGGACGTGAAGTCCAGCACCTTCCGGCCGCCCTCGGTGTAGAGGAAGCTGCCCTCGGCGCGCTCGATGATCTCACGCGTGAAGGTGCCGCCGTACCGGACCAGGTGGTGATCGACGTCGGACCAGAAGTCGGAAGTCATGGCCAGACGTTACAACCTCCGTACGCCCGGCCGACAGCCGTTGCCGGCACGGCGGGACCGTGGGGTGCCGAACCGGTTTCGCCCCTGGGGAAAGGGTGGAACTCGCTCGCCCTTTGGTGGCAGGCTCTACTACGAGGAACGACCAGCAGCGAGTCGGTGATTGCGCCTCAGACCACGACGGCGACGTCCCCGCAGTCATCCTCATGCCGCCACCGCGCCATCGGCCCTTACGCGTCCCGACGTCATTCAGCCGCCAAACAATGGCCCAAGCCGACGTCGCGCACGCGGCGCCGTGGCCGGCCACCGATTGGTTTCCGAGCACGAGCCTCATCGGAGGTGGTTATGGACCAAACCGAATCCACTGACCCACTGGCCCGCGGCTTGGGCTGGGCCAGCCTGGCGCTGGGAATACCGCCCATCCTGAGCCCGGCTGGCTTCACCAGAGTGCTGGGCATCGGCAACTCGGCACGTCACCGCACGGTGGCGGTGCTGGTCGGCGCCCGTGAGCTCGGTGCCGCCACCGGGCTGCTCACCCGGCCGAACTCCGCATGGTTGTGGAGCCGGGTGGCCGGGGACGCGATGGATCTGACCATGTTGGGACGGGCGCTGAGACATCACGACGGCAGAGGCATCCGCCGGACCGCGGCAGCCGCTGCCGGCGTCCTGGCACTAACGGCTGTCGACCTGTACGCCGCGATAACCCGGCAGCGAAAGGAGTCCGCAATGCGATTGACCGGTACTACCACCATCAGCAGGCAACCCGAGGACGTCTATGACTTCTGGCGGCACTGGGAGAACCTGCCCACGTTCATGGCGCACCTCGACGAGGTCCGCAGCGAGGGCACCCGGAGCCACTGGCGGGCCTCGGCCCCGTTCGGGCGCAGCGTCGAGTGGGACGCCGAGGTTACCGAGGACGTTCCCGGCGAGCGGATCTGCTGGCGTTCGACCGAAGGCGCCGACGTCGACAATCACGGAGCCGTTCGGTTCACGCCCGCCCCGGGTGGCCGGGGCACCGAGGTACACGTGGAACTGGAGTACTCGATGCCGGCCGGCAAGCTCGGTGAGGCGGTGGCCCGGTACTTCGGCGAGGACCCGCACCAGCAGATCGATGACGACCTGCGGCGGCTCAAGCAGGTGATCGAGACCGGTGAGGTGGTGCGCTCGGACGGTGCTCCCGGCGGCAAGCGGGCTCGCAGCGAGTTCCCGCAGCACCCGGCTCAGCCGCTGACCGCCGACGAACTGGCCAAGGAGGTATCGGCATGAAGGCAACGATCTGGGCCGGACGCAACAAGGTCGAGGTGACCGAGGTTCCGGACCCGAGCATCCTCAACAGCCGTGACGCGATCGTCAAGATCACCTCGACGGCGATCTGCGGCTCGGACCTGCACCTGGTGGACGGCTACGTGCCCACCATGCAGAAGGGCGACATCATGGGCCACGAGTTCATGGGAGAGGTCGTCGAGGTCGGTCCCGGCGTGAGCCCGGCGAAGCTGGCGGTCGGCGACCGGGTGGTGGTGCCGTTCCCGATCGCGTGCGGAGGCTGCTCGGCGTGCCTGGCCGAGCTCTGGTCATGTTGTGAGAACTCCAACCCCAATGCCGGTCTGGCAGAGAAGACCTTCGGCCACCCGGTTGCCGGGATCTTCGGCTACTCCCACCTCACCGGTGGCTTCGCCGGCGGCCAGGCCGAGTACGCCCGGGTGCCGTTCGCCGACGTCGGGCCGCTGAAGATCGAGTCGGACCTGGCCGACGAGCAGGTGCTGTTCCTGTCCGACATCCTGCCCACCGGCTACATGGGTGCCGAGATGTGCAACATTCGCCCCGGTGACGTGGTCGCGGTCTGGGGCGCCGGGCCGGTCGGGCAGTTCGCGATGGACAGCGCCCGGGTGCTCGGTGCGGAGAAGGTCATCGCGATCGACAAGGAGTCCTACCGGCTCAAGATGGCCGAGCAGGCCGGGCACCTCACGATCAACTTCTCCGACGTCGACGTCCGCTCCCAACTGCTGGAGCTCACCGGTGGCCGCGGGCCTGACCACTGCATCGACGCGGTCGGTATGGAAGCCACCCACGGCTCGACCCACATCAACACCTACGACCGGGTCAAGCAGGCCACCCGCAGCGAGAGCGAGCGTCCGCACGCGCTGCGGCAGGCGATCATGAGCTGCCGCAGCGGCGGCACCGTGTCGGTGATCGGGGTCTACGGGGGGTTCCTGGACAAGTTCCCGTCCGGGGCCTGGATGAACCGCTCGATCACCCTGAGGACCGGCCAGTGCCACGTGCACCGCTACATGCGCCCGCTGCTGGAGCGGATCGAGCGCGGTGAACTCAACCCGACCCGGATCATCACCCACCAGCTGCCGCTGGAGCAGGCACCGCACGGGTACGAGATCTTCAAGAACAAGCAGGACAACTGCGAGAAGGTGGTACTCAAGACCTGAGTCCTCGTCAGACCTGAGTCCTCGTCCTGGGCCCTCTCTCATCCGCGCTGACGTACCGTCTGCACTGCAGATCGCGGGCGCTGGAGGGTCCAAGCCCGCCGCCGGAGCGGGAAGGGTGGCCAGGGGTGGTCCTGAGGGAGGCGGTGGCCCGGCCGGCGAAGGCGCCGGCCGAGCCGCCCACTTCCCCGGTGCTGACCGGCTGGCGGGACGAGTTCGTGGCGCTGGCCGGCCGGGTCATCGTGCTGGGCGGCTTCTGGTCGCTGGTGAGCCTGATCCTTCAGCCGGTCCGCTGGGTTCGCTGGATCGACGACCTCTTCGGCCTGGTCAACCTGCCGGCCGGGCCGAGCCTGTTCTCCACCGTGCTGCTGTTCGTGGTCGGCGGCGCGGTCCGGCGGCGGATGAAGGTCTCGCTGTGGTTGCTGCTGGCCTTCCAGGCGGTGGCCCTGCTCAACCTGGCGGGCGTGGTGGTGCAACTGGCCCTGGACCGGGACGAGGCCCGCCGGATCCGAACCGTCGAGGTCGCCGAGCTGCTGGTGAACCTGCCGCTGACGATCCTGCTGGTGGTGCTGCTCTGGCGAAGCCGGGGCGCGTTCACGTCCCGTCTCGAACCGGGCGCGCGCTGGCGGGCGCTGGCCGCCCTGGTGGCCGGCCTGATGGTCTCGGCCGGCGTCACGCTGGCCCTGACGCTGAGCTTCCCCGACACCCTGACCGGGATCGGGCACAAGCTGGCCTGGGCGCTGCGGGTGTCCTTCGGCGTCGAGCCGAGCGCCACCGAGGTGGGCTGGCACGACCAGCACGGTCACCACTGGATCGCCGCGGTGTCGGGCCTGCTGTCGGCACTGGCGCTGGTGCTGGCCGCGCTGATCTTCCTGCGCTCCGCGCGCGCCAAGGCCTACCTGACCGCCCAGGACGAGCTTGAGGTGCGGCGGCTGCTGCTGCAGGCGGGTGAGCGGGATTCCCTCGGCTACTTCGCCACCAGGCACGACAAGTCGGTGATCTTCGCGCCGGGCCACTCCGCCGCGGTGACCTACCGGGTGCTGGCCAACGTCAGCCTGGCCAGCGCCGACCCCATCGGGCCACCAGCTGCCTGGCCGGCTGCCATCACGGCGTGGCTGGCCGAGGCCCGGACGTTCGGCTGGTTCCCGGCGGTCCTGTCGGCGAGTGCCGAAGGCGCCCAGGCCTACGCCGCGGCCGGGCTGAAAGCACTGCCGATCGGCGACGAGGCGATCATCGACGTCGACACCTTCACCGTCGAGGGCCCGACGATGCAGCCGGTCCGGCAGGCGGTGCACCGGGTGCGGCGGGCCGGCTACACCATCTCGGTACGCCGGCACGGCGACCTCTCCGCCGAGCAACTGGCCGAACTGTCCCAGCGCGCCGAGGACTGGCGCGGCGAGGACACCGAACGCGGGTTCTCGATGGCGCTGGGCCGGCTCGGCGACCCGGTGGACGGCGAGTGCGTCGCGGTACTGGCCCACGACCGCGACGGCCGGCTGCGCGGGCTGCTGTCCATGGTGCCGTGGGGCAAGCGCGGCCTGTCGCTGGACCTGATGCGCCGGGACCGGACGGCGGAGAACGGCCTCGTCGAGGCGATGGTCTCAAGCCTGGTCAACGCCTGCCGCGACGAGCTGGGGATCCGCTACCTCTCGCTGAACTTCGCCATGTTCCGGGGGGTGTTCAACGCCGCGGAGCGGGTCGGCGCCGGCCCGGTGGTGCGGATGACCAGCCGGGTGCTGACGTTCGCGTCCCGGTTCTGGCAGATCGAGAGCCTGTACCGGTCCAATGCCCGCTACCTGCCCCGCTGGCTGCCGCGCTACCTGTGCTACGACTCCTCGCTCACCCTGACCCGGGTGGCGCTGGCGGCCGGCATCGCCGAGGGCTTCCTGCCCGCCGTCGAAGGCAGTGGCGAACGCTCCTACGACGGCCGGGTGGTGCTGGAGGGCCGGTCACTGCCGTTCGCCGACGCGGTGGCCGCCCAGTACCGCTCCGCACGTCAGGGCGTCCGGCCGGTGCGGCGGTTGAGCGAGCAGCAACGGGTCCGCCACCAGAAGCTGGCCCGGTTGGTCCAGGCCGGCCGCGAGCCCTACCCGGTGTCGGTGCCGCGCAGCTGCGACGTCGCGAGCCTGGTCGAGCGCTTCGCGGGCCTGCCGGCCGACGCCCGTACCGGCCAGCTGGTCTCGGTGGCGGGCCGGGTGCGCGCGCTGCGCGACTTCGGTGGCCTGACCTTCGCCACCGTGCAGGACGGCCAGACCAGCATCCAGGCGATGATCAGCAGCGCCACCCTCGGCACCGCCGAGCACCGGTTGCTGCGCTCGACCGTGGATCTCGGCGACTTCGTCAGCGTCACCGGCGAGATCGTCACCTCCCGGCACGGTGAGCTGTCGGTGCGGGTGGAGTCCTGGCGGATGGCTGCCAAGTGCTTGCGTCCGCTGCCCGACGGCCATGCCGGCCTGGCCGATCCGGACGCCCGGGCCCGGCTGCGACACGTCGACCTGATCGTCGACCCCGAGGCGATGCAGCTCCTGACCCGGCGCAGCGTCGCGGTCCGGGAGCTGCGCCAGGCGTTGGACCGGCGCGGCTTCACCGAGGTCGAGACCCCGATGCTGCAACCGGTGCACGGCGGCGCGAACGCCCGGCCGTTCGTCACCCACAGCAACGCCTACGACGCCACCCTCTACCTGCGGATCGCCCCTGAGCTGTTCCTCAAGCGGCTGTGCGTGGCGGGGCTGGGAAGGGTGTTCGAGCTCAACCGCAGCTTCCGCAACGAGGGCGCCGACGCCACCCACAATCCCGAGTTCACCTCGGTGGAGGCCTACCAGGCCTACGCCGACTACCTGGACATGCGCGAGCTCACCCGGCAGCTGATCCTCGAGGTCGCCACCGCGATGTACGGCTCCCCGATCGCCCGGCGGCCCGGTCCGGACGGCACGCTGACCGAGGTGGACCTGTCCCGGCCGTGGCGGTCGGTGACGGTTCATCAGGCCGTCTCGCAGGCCTGCGGGGTGCCGGTGACCGTGGACACCGGCCTGGCGGAGCTGAGCCGGCTGTGCCGGGCACACGGCATCAACCGGCCGCCCGACGCCAGTCCCGGGGACCTGGTCACCGAGCTGTACGAGGTGCTGGTGGAGAAGCAGACCCAGCAGCCGACCTTCTACCTGGACTTTCCGGTGGAGAGCTCGCCACTGACCCGGGTGCACCGCGCCGACCCGCGGCTGGCCGAGCGCTGGGATCTGGTGGCCTTCGGGACGGAGATCGGCACCGCGTACTCCGAGCTCATCGACCCGGTCGACCAGCGGCAGCGGCTGGTGGAGCAGTCGCTGCGGGCCGCCGATGGCGATGTCGAGGCGATGCAGGTGGACGAGGCGTTCCTGTCGGCCCTGGAGTATGCGATGCCCCCGACCGGTGGCCTGGGGCTAGGGGTGGACCGGCTGGTGATGATGCTGTCCGGGGCCAGCATCCGGCAGACCCTGGCGTTTCCGTTCCTGCGCCCGGGCGGCCGCTGATCCAGCCGCCCGGCGGCTCACCCATCAGCCGCTGCACCAACCTCACCGGTCCGTACAGCTAACCGGCCCAGGTGGTGGACCGGCGGGCAAGCTCGAACACCGCGCCCACCTGCGCCGCAGACAGCACCGTGCCGCGTTGGGACAGCCAGTCGGCGACCGTGCGCCGAGCCAGGACGTACACGTCGCCGCCGGGCGGCTGGCTCTTGACGGTGAACCTGGTCCGGTCACAGATGACGGCGATCAAGCCGGTCACGTGCACCGGAAAGCCCGCCCGGGCGGTCAGCA